>DASWRU010000109.1:0-45070 GCA_036403015.1 Allosphingosinicella sp. | reverse complement strand
TGCTGGTGGCGGTGATCCGCTCCAGCCGCCGCCTCACCCTGCGCGGCGAGAAGGAGATCGGGTTCGACGAGCCCCGCGACCTCAGGTTCCTCCAGCGCGAGCGACTGCCTCACCATAGCAACGGCATGCGGTTCACCGCCTTCGACGGCGGCGGCGCGGTGCTGGAAACGTCCATATCCTATTCGGTGGGCGGCGGCGCCGTGGTCGACGAAGCCGCCATCGCCCGCAACGCGCCCCCCGAGGGCGTCTGGGACCTGCCCTATAATTATCGTTGCGCCGACGAATTGCTCGCCCTCGTCGAGCGCGAAGGCCTCACCATCGCCGACATCGCCCGCGCCAACGAACGAGCCCTTTTGTCCGACGAGGAGATCGACCATCGACTGGGTGCAATAGCGGGTGCAATGTCGGCCTGCATCGACCGCGGCATCGGCATCGAGGGCGAGCTCCCCGGCGGCCTGCGCGTCAAGCGCCGCGCCCCCGGCCTCCACAAGCTTCTCATCGAACGCGCCGAACGCACCCTCTCCGATCCGCTGACCGTGCTCGACTGGGTCAACCTCTGGGCGCTCTCGGTCAACGAGGAGAATGCCGCCGGCGGCCGAGTCGTCACCGCCCCCACCAACGGCGCGGCCGGCATCGTCCCGGCGATCCTGCGCTACTACCAGCGCTTCACGCCGCATTCGAACGAGGAGGGGGTGCGCACCTTCCTTCTCACCGCCGCGGCGATCGGCTCGCTGTTCAAGGAGAACGCCTCCATCTCCGGCGCCGAAGTCGGCTGCCAGGGCGAGGTCGGAGTCGCCTGCTCGATGGCGGCGGCCGGGCTGACGGCGGCGCTCGGCGGCACCCCCCGCCAGATCGAGAATGCCGCGGAGATCGGCATGGAGCACAATCTCGGCCTCACCTGCGATCCGGTCGGCGGCCTCGTCCAGGTCCCCTGCATCGAGCGCAACGCCGTCGGCGCGATCAAGGCGATCGAGGCCTCGCGCCTCGCCCTCGTCGGCGACGGCTCCCACCGAGTCAGCCTCGACCAGGTCATCGAGACGATGCGCAAGACCGGCCTCGACATGAACGAGCGCTACAAGGAGACCGCCCAGGGCGGCCTCGCCGTCAACGTGGTGGAATGCTGAGGGCCGGCATGTACTGGGTCCTGCTCGCCGCCATACTGCTCGCCCTCGCCTGGTTCGTCCGCAACGACCTCGCCGAATATGAGGCCTTCAAGGCGCTCTCCCGCAGCGACGAGCGGCAGCGCGTGTTCAAGCGCTGGGTGGCCAAGTCCTTCCTGTTCTTCGGAATCGGGTCCGCCGCGATTCTGCTCCTGCTCGGGCGGATCGACGCGCTGTGGCGGCTGCCGCCGGAATTCGCCGGCCTCGCCGCCGCCGTGGCTCGACAGCTCGCCGACAAGGATTCGGGCGACGGCGGCACCTTTTTCCTTGGCATCGTCTCCGCTGCGCTCGTCGGCGGCGGCATCATCGGAGCAGTGGTCGCTGCGCGGCGCCGCAATGCTCAGACGCCCGCGCGGATAGTGACCGGCGACATCGAGCCGCTCTTCCCGCGCAACCGCGAGGAGCGGCGCTGGACCGCCCTTCTCGCGCTCAACGCCGGGCCCAGCGAGGAATTGTTCTTCCGCCTGCTGCTTCCTTTGATGATCTCGCTAGCGATCCATAACGCCGTCTTCGCCTTCGCGGCCGCGGCGGTGCTGTTCGGCCTGATCCACCTCTACCAGGGCTGGGTGGGCGTGCTCGGCACGACCGTCATCGGCTTCGTTTTCACCGGTCTGTACCTCGCCAGCGGCAACATCTGGGTCCCGGCAGTCACCCACTCCCTGGTGAACCTCAATTCACTCTGGCTCCGCCCCTGGCTCCAGCAGCGCCGAGGCGGCGGCTGAGGCTTGCCGCCGGCGGCGCCTGGACCTAGCGTTCGCGCCACCTGCTCGAAGGGGAAGCCCATGCACAAAGCCGTGTTCCTGCTCGCCGCCGCCTCCGCCGCCCTCGGGGTTCCGGCGCTCGCCGACGTCGACAAGCCCGCCGCGATCGTCGCCGACGGTGTGCCGCCCATCCCCGACGACCTCGCCGTCGCGACGCGGCCCTACATGGAATATCGCACCGCCGGCTTCCTCGGCTGGAACCCGCGCAGCCGCGGCATCGTCGTGTCGACCCGCTTCGGCAATGTCGCCCAAGTTCACGAAGTCGCCACGCCGGGGGCGATGCGGCGGCAGGTGACGTTCGAGCAGGAGCCGATCGCCGGCGCCTCCTATGCCCGCCGGACCGGCGACGTCATGGTGGTCCAGAAGGACGTCGGCGGCAGCGAGTTCTGGCAGCTCTATCGGCTCGACCATGGCCGCCTCGTCCTCCTCACCGACGGCAAGAGCCGCAACGAGATCAACGCCTGGAGCCAGGACGGCCGCTGGCTCGCCTACACTTCGACCCGCCGTAACGGTGCCGATAGCGACCTTTACGTGATCGATCCGCGCAATCCTTCGACCGACCGCATGGTGGCGCAGGTCAAAGGCGGCGGCTGGGCCGTCGCCGATTTCGCGCCGGACGGGAAGAGCGCGGTCGTCGCCAACTATATTTCGGTCAACAAGGTGGACCTCTATTGGCTCGACCTCGCCTCCGGGCGGATGCGGCCGATCGGCGACCATACCAAGCCGATCGCCTATGGCGCCACGCAATTCGCGCCCAACGGCACGCTCTGGGTCACCTCGGACGAGGGCTCCGATTTCCAGCGCCTGGGCCGGCTCGATCCGGCGACCGGCCGCTTTACCGCGGTTGCGCCGGAGCCGAGATGGGACGTGGAGAGCTTCGACATATCCGACGACGGGCGCTTTATCGCCTATCTCGTCAACGAAGCGGGCGTCAGCCGCCTGCGCCTGCTCGACCCGCGCACCGGCCGGGTACGCACGGCGGCGAAGCTGCCGGTCGGAGTCGTCTCCGGGCTGGAGGTTGCCCCGTGGGGCGAGATCGGCCTCACCCTCGCCTCAGCCCACTCGCCAGCCGACGCCTATTCGGTGAACCCGACGACGCTCGCGGTCCGCCGCTGGACCGAGAGCGAAACGGGCGGCCTCGATCCCGCGGTCAATGTCGAGCCGCAGCTCATCGAGACGACGAGCTTCGACGGCGAGAGAGTTTCGGGCTTCCTCTACCGCCCCGATCCGCGCAAGTTCCCCGGCAGGCGCCCGCTGCTCGTCAACATCCACGGCGGCCCTGAGGGCCAGTCGCGGCCGGGCTTCCAGGGCCGCAACAATTATTATCTGAACGAGCTCGGCGTCGCCATCTTCTACCCGAACGTGCGCGGCTCGACCGGCTTCGGCAAGCGCTTCGTCGCGCTCGACAATGGCCCGTTCCAGCGCGAGAATTCGGTGAAGGACGTCGGCGCCTTCCTCGACGTGCTGGCGCGCGATCCGGCGGTCGATCCCCAGCGCATGGCGGTGACCGGCGGCAGCTATGGCGGCTACATGTGCTATGCCAGCGCGATCCGCTACGGCGACCGCCTCAAGGCCGCCAATTGCATCGTCGCCATCTCCAACTGGGTGACCTTCCTCGAGAACACGCAGAGCTATCGCCGCGACCTGCGGCGCGTCGAATATGGCGACGAGCGCGACCCCGCCCAGCGCGCCAGGCTGCTCGAAATCTCGCCGCTCACCCATGCGAAGGAGCTGCGCATCCCGCTGATGGTCCAGACCGGCGGCAACGATCCGCGCGTGCCCCCGTCCGAAGCCAACCAGATCGTCAAGGCGGTCCGCGCCAACGGCGGCACCGCCTGGCACCTCCTCGCCCAGGACGAAGGCCACGGCTTCGCCAAGAAGGCGAACCAGGATTACGCCTTCTGGGCGAGCCTGCTCTTCTGGCAACGGAATTTGTTCGGGAGCGGTGCGAACTAAGTCGCTTCTCCCCCACTGGGAAGATCATTTCAGCTTCGCCGCCAGCCATTCCTCCATCGCGCGGTAGGCGGAGCGGCCGCGCGGGGGGTCGTCGCCGAGGCCGGTGGCGAAATAGGCGATGCCGCGGCCGGTGCGGCGGTCGATCCAGAGGCCGGAGCGCAGGCCGTAGGCGTCGCCGGCATGGCCGATGCGCGCCACGCCGTCGCCGAACGGATCGTCCTTGGGCGCGCATTGGGCGAGGACCTGCACGGCAAGGCCGTAGCCGCAGTAGAAATTCTCCTCGGTCTCCCCGTTGGACCCGTCGTAGCGCCATTCCAGCCGCTCCATTTCGGCGAGGCTCGCCTCGGAGAGGAAGCGCGAGCCGTCCGCGAGCCGGCCGTGGCGCAGCAGCAGTCCGCCGACCCGGGCGAGGTCGGCGACCGAGATCCTGAGCCCGCCCTGCGGCGAGAAGATCGCGCCGTTGGCGCCGGGGCGATAGCCGCCAAGGTCGCAGGTGCCGTCCGGCCCGGTCACCCCCGGACAGGCCGGCCGCCGGCCGCCGAGATCGTCCTTCTTCACCGAGCCGTCCGGGGCATAGAGCACAACCGCGCGGGCGACGACGTCGTCGCGGCAAATGCTCCAGTTGAAGCACGATTCAAGTTTCAGCGGAGTCAGCACCAGGCGCTGCATCAGCGCGTCGAACCGCTCCCCCGTCGCCGCCTCCATGACGCTGGCGATCACCGGGAAGCCGAGGTTGGAATAGCGGAAGAAGGTGCCGGGCGGATGCTCCGCGTCGAACGCTTCGCTCGACGCGATGGCGGCCTGCACCGTCGTTCCCACCGGCAGCGCATAATCGATACCGTCGCGCAGGCTGGAGCGGTGGGAGAGGAGGAGCCGCAGGGTGATCGGCCGGTCCGGAAAGGCCGGGTTCCTGAGCGTCCAGCCGAGATAGTCGGAGACGTCGCGGTCGAGGTCGAGCTTGCCCTGTTCCACCAGGCGCATGACGCCGAGCGCGACGTGGAGCTTGGTAATCGAGGCGATCCGCACCGGATCGCGGATGGTGACCGCCCGGCCCGTCGCCCGGTCGGCGAGGCCGCTCGCGCCGGAGCGCTCGATGCCGCGCGCGTCGAAGGTCGCCCAGGCATAGCTCTGCGCCTGAGGCGGCGGCGGGGCCGCCGGCACCGTCGCGCAACCGGCGAGAAGCGCCGTGAGGGCCGCCGCCCATCTCATCCCTTGCCCTCCAAATACCGCAGGATCGCGTCGGCCGCCTCCTCCGCGGTCATCCGAACCGTGTCGATGCGGATCTCCGCCTGCTCCGGTTCCTCATAGGGGGCGCCGATGCCGGTGAAATTGGGGATTCGGCCGTCCCGCGCCTTGGCGTAGAGGCCCTTGGGGTCGCGCCGCTCGGCCTCGCTCAACGGCACGTCGACGAAGATCTCGACGAACTCCCCCTCCGGCAGCATCTCGCGCACCATCCGGCGCTCGGCGCGGTACGGGCTGATGAAGGCGGCGAGCACGATCAGGCCGGCGTCGAGCATCAGCCGCGCGGTTTCCGCGACGCGGCGGATGTTCTCCGCCCGGTCGGCCTCCGAGAAGCCGAGGTCGCGGTTGAGGCCGAGGCGGACATTGTCGCCGTCGAGCATGAAGGTGTGGCGCCCGGCGGCGTGGAGCTTCGCCTCCAGGAGGTTGGCGATGGTCGACTTGCCCGCGCCGCTGAGGCCGGTGAACCAGAGGAGCCGCGGCTTCTGGCCCTTCATGCCGGCCCGCGCTTCGCGAGTCACCTCCAGCGCCTGGCGGTGCAGGTTCTGCGAGCGGCGCAAGGCGTGGCGGATGAGGCCGGCGCCGACCGTCTCGTTCGTCACCCGGTCGATGAGGATGAAGCCGCCCATCTCCCGGCTATCGGCATAGGCGGTGTGGACGAGCGGCCGGTCGGTCCAGAGGTTGGCGACGGCGATGCCGTTGGCCGCCAGGCCGTGCGCCGGAACCTGCTCCAGCGTATCGACGTCGATCTCGTATTTGGGCGTGTGGACGGTGGCGAGCGCGCTCTGCGTCGCCAGCTTCAGGCCATATTGGCGGCCGGCGATCAGCGCCTCGTCCCCCAGCCAGACGATGGAGGCTTCGAACTGGTCGGCGACGGGCAGTGGATAGTCGGCGGTCGTGATGACGTCGCCGCGCGAGCAGTCCACCTCTTCGACGAAGGAGAGCGAGACGGACTGCCCGGCTCCGGCCATGTCGAGCTCGGACTCGCCGAGGCGGATGCGCCGCACGGTCGCCGGGGTGCCGGCCGGCATCACCCGGAGGCGGTCGCCCTGACGCACCTCCCCGTCCGCGATCAGGCCGGCAAAGAAGCGGGCATCGTCGCGGCCGACCCATTGCACCGGCATGGCGAACGCGCCGCCGTCGCCGTCGCCGGCGTCGGGCTCCGCCGCCTCGAGATAATCCAGCAAGGTGGGGCCGCCGTACCAGGCCATGGCGGCGCTTCGCGCGGCGACGTTGTCACCGTCCAGCGCCGAGACTGGGATGGGGGTGAAGGCCTCGCCGAGCGCGGCATAGTCCGCCACGATCCGGTCGAACGCCGCTTGCTCGTAGCCGACCGCGTCCATTTTGTTCACGAGCAGCACGAATTGCGTCACGCCGAGGAGGCGGCAGAGATAGGCGTGGCGCCGCGTCTGGGTCAGCACGCCCTTCCTCGCGTCGACCAGCACAAGCGCCAGGTCCGCCGTCGAGGCGCCGGTCACCAGGTTGCGCGTATATTGTTCGTGGCCGGGCGCATCGGCGACGATGAACTTGCGCTTCTCCGTCGCGAAGAAGCGGTAGGCGACGTCGATCGTGATCCCCTGCTCGCGCTCCGCCTCCAGGCCGTCGACCAGGCGCGAGAGGTCGCCCCCGCAGGCGGCGAGCTCATCCTCGTAGGCGGAGCCGGTCTCGTAAAGGAGCCGACCGAGCAGGGTCGACTTGCCGTCGTCGACCGAGCCGCAGGTGATGAGGCGGAGGAGGGTCTTGTCAGCGGTCATAGACTGACCGTCACCCAAGCGAAGGCGGGGGTCCATGCTGACTTGGGTCCCGGCAGGGTCGCCGCTTGGATGCCCGCCTTCGCTGGCATGACGAAGAGGGCCATTAGAAATACCCCTCGCGCTTCTTGCGCTCCATCGAGGCGGTGCCGTCGCGGTCGATCAGTCGCCCCTGCCGTTCGGACATACGATCGCGCCGCATTTCCTCGATCAGCTCCGGCACCGTCGCGGCGCGGCTCTCGATGGCGCCGGAGAGGGGGTAGCAGCCGAGGGTGCGGAAGCGCACCCATCGCTCCCGCACGTCTTCGCCGGGGCGGGGCTTCAGCCTCTCGTCGTCGACCATCAGGATCGTGCCGTCGCGCTCCACCGTCGGCCGCGGCGCGGCGAAATAGAGGTCGGCCACTTCGATCCCCTCGGCCTCGACATATTGCCACACGTCGAGTTCGGTCCAGTTGGACAGGGGAAAGATGCGGAAGCTTTCCCCCTTCGCCTTCCTGGTATTGTAGAGGCGCCACAGCTCCGGCCGCTGGCGCTTCGGGTCCCAGCGGTGTCCCGCGGAGCGGAACGAGAAGACGCGCTCCTTCGCCCGCACCTTCTCCTCGTCGCGGCGTGCGCCGCCGATGGCCGCGTCGAAGCCATATTGGTCGAGCGCCTGCTTGAGGCCGTCCGTCTTCCACATCTGGGTGTGGAGCGCGGAGCCGTGGTCGAGCGGGTTGATGCCGCGCGCCTCGGCTTCGGGGTTACGGTGGACGATCAGCGCCATCCCCGCCTCGGCCGCCGCTTTGTCGCGCAGCGCGTACATCGCGCGGAATTTCCACATCGTATCGACGTGGAGGAGGGGGAAAGGAGGTGCGGCCGGCGCGAACGCCTTCTTGGCAAGGTGGAGCAGCACCGAGCTGTCCTTGCCGGCCGAATAGAGCACCACCGGCCGCTCCGTCTCCGCCGCCGTCTCGCGCAGGATGTGGATCGCCTCGGCCTCGAGCCGCTGGAGGTGGGTGAGCGTCATCGCCCCGTCTCTAGTTTGCTTTCAGACCGGATTGAAAGCCTTTGACGCCGGGCGGCAGGTGCAGACACAAGAGTGGATGCACAGCTGCGGGCAGCGATGGCGATGGGGGGCGGCGATGCTCGCCTCCGCCGCCGCCGCCGGCTGACACGCTGCGGTTGCAAGTCGCGCCGCGCCGCGCCATCTCGCCGCCATGTCCGACCCGCCCCTCAAGGCCGTCATCGTTCCGGTGACGCCGCTGCAACAGAATTCGACCCTCCTCTGGTGCACCGGGACGATGAAAGGCGCCTTCACCGATCCCGGCGGCGATCTCGACCGGCTGAAGGCGGCGGCGAAGCAGCATGGCGTGACGATCGAGAAGATCCTGCTCACCCACGGCCATATCGACCATTGCGGCTCGGCGAAGATCCTCGCCGATGAGCTCGGCGTGCCGATCGAGGGGCCGCACGAGGCCGACCGCTTCTGGATCGCGCGGCTGGAGGATGACGGCCGCAATTACGGCATCACCGGCAAGACCTTCGAATCGGACCGCTGGCTGGTGAACGGAGACCGGGTGACGGTCGGCGAGCTGGTGTTCGACGTCTACCACTGCCCCGGCCATACGCCGGGCCATGTCGTCTTCCACCATCCGGCCTCCAAGCTCGCCATCGTCGGCGACGTCCTGTTCAAGGGCTCGATCGGCCGCACCGACTTCCCGATGGGCAACCACCAGGACCTGCTCGATGCGATCACGACCAAGCTGTGGCCGCTGGGCGGCGACACGCATTTCGTCCCCGGCCACGGGCCGATGAGCACGTTCGGCCAGGAGCGGATGTCCAACCCGTTCGTGGCGGACCGGGTGCTCGCGCGCGGAGCCTGATCCAGATAAGGAACGGCGCGGCGCAGCGGAGCGTTGTGGCTCCGTAATGAAGCGCGTCTTTCTCTTGTGCCTGGGCGCGGCGCTCGCCGGCTGCGGCACGATGCCGCGCGACCCGGATGGGACACTCGACCGGGTCCGGTCCGAACGGCTGTTCCGGGTCGGGGTGATCGCGGACGGGGGCAGGGCGGATGGCGCGGCGGAGGCCGCGGCGTTCGTCGGCCGGGTGAGCCGGGCGACGGGCGCGAAGGCGGCGGTGCGGCAGGGCGCCCTGGAGCCGCTGCTGCTCGACCTTCAGGCCGGCCAGCTCGATCTCGTCATCGGGACCGTCTCGCCGAAGAGCCCCTGGGCCCCCGAGGTCGCCATCCTGCGCCCGATCGCCGAGCCGACGGCCCCGCAGCACCTCATCGTCTCGCCGATCGCCCGCAACGGCGAGAATAAGTGGATCATGCTGCTCGAGCGCGAAGCCGACGCGGTGGCGGGAGGGGCGGCGTGAGCGGCCTCGCCACCGTCCCGCCGCCGATCCGCCAGGACATGAAGCGCGCGATTCGGCTCGAATGGTGCAATATCGGGCTGACGATCTCGATCATCGTCGTGATGGGGCTGGTGCTCGGCAACAGCCAGACGATGAAGACCGCTTGGGTGGAGGACGCGCTCGGCCTCATCCCGCCGATCGTCTTCCTCGTCGCCGCGCGCTTCGAGCGCAAGCGGCCGACGCGCGACTATCGCTTCGGCTTCCACCGCGTCCACAGCCTCGCCTTCCTGATGGCGGCCGTGGCCCTGGCCGCGGTCGGCGCGTTCCTGCTCAAGGATTCGGTGATGACTTTGCTCAGCCGCGAGCATGCGACGGTGGGGACCATCCACCTCTTCGGCCACGCGATGTGGCTCGGCTGGCTGATGATCGCCGCCCAGGTCTATTCGATCGTGCCGCCTTTGGTCATCGGGCGGATGGAGCTGCCCCTGTCCGAGCGGATGCAGGACGAGGTGCTCCACACCGACGCCAAGATGAACAAGGCCAATTGGCAGACCGGAGCGGCGGGCATCGCCGGCATCGTCGGCCTCGGCCTCGGCTGGTGGTGGGCCGACGCGGCGGCGGCGGCCTTCATCTCGCTCGGCATCATCGCCGACGGCTGGAAGGCGCTGAGGGTGGCGACGGCGGAGCTGGTCGACGGGGTGCCGCGCGCGCTCGGCAGCACCCGTCCCGATCCCGAGGCCAGGCAGCTCCTCAGGAAGCTCCAGGCCCAATATCCCGGCGCCGAGGTCCGGTTGCGCGAAACCGGGCGCTACATCCACGCCGAGGTATGCGGGGTCGATCCCGACCGGCGCCAGGATCTTCAGGCGCTATGGCCGGGCGAGCCGGAGCGCAGCTGGCGGCTCGCCCAATTGAGCTTCGTCCCGCCCGATCAGGACTGAGCGTAGGTAACGGGGCCGGCTTTCGGCGCATGGTGGAAATAGGGCAGGGCGATCGCGAAGAGGGCGAGGCCGAGCAGGATGAGCGCCGTCGTCATGATGCCGATCATGCGCAGACGCAGCGGATCGGGCCGCGGCCGGTCCATGCCCAGGCCGTGGGCGATGCGGGCGAGGATGTAGAGGGCGGCGACGATCCAGAGCCACAATTGCGGCCCGACCGCGAGTTCGATCAGGCCGAGGAGGATCAGGAAGAACGGCGTGTATTCGACGAAGTTCGCCTGGGCGCGCATGCGTGCGATGAGCGCCTCGTTGCCGCCGTCGCCGATCGAGATACGATGCGCCATGCGCAACTGGCCGATGCGCCGGCCCAGCCACATGTTGAGGAGCGTCGCGGCCCCCGCGATGGTGAGCGTGATCGGCAGAATCATGGCGGGGCTCCCTCCCTGGCGCTGCGGAGGCTCGCACGGCGCCGCAGCGCTTGCAACCGCAGGCGAAATCGCTATAGGCGGCGACGCTCAAAGCGAGCGCTCCGGCCGCCATGGCCCGCGGCCGATCCGCCGTTGACCTTTGGCACCGCGCTCGCCACATCGCGAACCCTAGCTTATTGGAACAGGTGCCAGGATGGCCGTCCCTAAAAGAAAAACATCGCCTTCGAAGCGCAACATGCGCCGCAGCCATCATGCGCTGAAGCCGGTCAACTATCAGGAATGCCCCAATTGCGGCGAGCTTCGCCTGCCGCACAATCTGTGCGCCGCCTGCGGCCACTACAATGGGCGTGAAATCCGGCCCGTCGAGGCGTAAGACCCGACACTCGTCGGCATTGGGGAGACGCATCGGTGGGCAGCGCGCCACGTATCGCAATCGACGCGATGGGTGGCGATGTGGGTCCCGCGGTGATGATCGCCGGCGCCGCGCTCGCGTTCGAGCGGCGCGACGACCTCTCCTTCCTCCTGTTCGGGGATGAAGCGGCGCTGAAGCGGGAGCTTGGCGCGCATCCCGAGCTCGCGCGCGTCGCCGACATCGTCCATAGCGAGGACGTCATCTCGGCCGAGGACAGGCCGAGCCAGGCGATACGCCGCGCCAAGACCACCTCGATGGGTCAGGCGATCGCCAGCGTGAAGGCCGGCGAGGCGCAGGCGGCGGTTTCGGGCGGCAATACCGGTGCGCTGATGGCGATGTCCAAGCTCGCGCTGAGGACCATGCCGGGCATCGACCGTCCGGCCCTGGCGGCGCTCCTTCCCACGCTCGGCGAGAACGATCTCGTCATGCTCGATCTCGGCGCGAACACCGAGTGCGACGCCCAGAACCTGGTGCAGTTCGCGGTGATGGGCGCGGCCTATTCGCGAGTCGTCCTCGATCTCGCCCGGCCGCGCGTCCAGCTGCTCAATATCGGCACCGAGGAAATGAAGGGCACGGACGAATTGAAGGACGCCGCCGCCGTGCTGCGCGAGGCGGATTATCTCGGCATGCGCTTCGACGGCTTCATCGAGGGCGACAAGCTCTCGCGCGGCGACGTCGACGTGGTGGTGACCGACGGCTTTTCCGGCAACATCGCCCTCAAGTCGCTGGAAGGGACCGCCCGCTTCGTCACCGACCTGCTCCGCCGCGCCTTCACCAGCTCGGTGCGATCGAAGATCGGTTTCCTCATCTCACGGCCCGCGACGGAGCTGCTCCGGCACCATCTCGACCCGAACAACCATACTGGCGCCGTCTTCCTCGGGCTGAACGGCCTCGTCGTCAAAAGCCACGGCAGCGCCACGGACAAGGGCGTCGCCAACGCCATCCGGGTGGCCGCGCGGATGGTGCGCGAGGATCTCACCCGCAAGATCACGGAGGATTTGGACAATATCGCCGCGCACCGCTCGCGGGTGGCGGCGCAGTGAGTCGCCGCTCGGTCATCGTCGGCACCGGTTCGGCCCTGCCGCCGCGGCGCGTCACCAATGCCGAGCTCGCCATGCGGGTCGAGACCACCCACGAATGGATCGTCGAGCGCACTGGAATCGAGGCGCGCCACATCGCCGGGGACGGCGAGACGACGGCGACCCTGGCCACCGAGGCCGCGCGGAACGCGCTCGAATCGGCGGGCGTGCCGGCGGCGAAGGTCGGCCTCATCGTCCTCGCCACGGCAACGCCGGACCAGACCTTTCCGGCCTCGGCGACCCGGGTGCAGACCGCGCTCGGCATCGACGATTGCATCGCCTTCGACGTCTCCGCCGTCTGCACGGGCTTCCTCTACGCGCTCTCGGTCGCCGACAACATGCTGAAGGGCGGCATGGCGGATTACGCGCTCGTCATCGGCTCGGAAACGTTCAGCCGAATCCTCGACTGGGACGACCGGACGACCTGCGTCCTGTTCGGCGACGGCGCCGGCGCGATCCTGCTCCATTCCGTCGACGCCCAGGACAAGGGGGTGCTGGCGACGAAGCTCCACGCCGACGGCCGCCACAACGACCTGCTCTTCGTCGACGGCGGAGTCTCCACCACCGGCACGGTCGGCAAGCTCCGAATGAAGGGCAAGGAGGTGTTCCGCCACGCGGTGGTGAACCTCGCCGCCGTGTTGAACGAGACGCTCGAGGCCGCCGGACACACGGCCGACGAAGTGGACTGGGTCGTTCCCCACCAGGCCAACAAGCGCATCCTCGACGCCACCGCGAAGAAGCTCGGCCTGGACCCCAGCCGCGTCGTCGTCACCGTCGACCAGCATGCCAACACGTCCGCCGCCTCGGTGCCGCTCGCCCTCGACACCGCGGTGAGGGACGGCCGAATCCGCCCGGGGCACCTGCTCGTGCTGGAGGCGATGGGCGGCGGCTTTACGTGGGGCGCGGCGGTCGTACGCTACTGAGCAGGACCCCGACACGCTCCGCCGCAGAGCGGATTTGCACATAAGTCCAAGCTGGACTATGTTTTTCTCCAGCCTCGGGGGGAGGGAGCAAAAATGGCGGACGCAGGAACGATCAGGCGCCTCGATGCGGGGACGTTGACACGCGCGGACCTCGCCGATGTCGTCCACCGCGAGATCGGGCTTTCCCGCGCCGAATCGGCCGGTATCGTGGAGCGTATCCTCCACCATATGTGCGCGGCCCTGTCGGACGGCGCGAACGTCAAGATTTCCGGCTTCGGCAGCTTCATATTGCGCGACAAGGGCGAACGGGTCGGCCGCAATCCCAAGACCGGCGTCGAGGTGCCGATCGCGCCGCGCCGAGTCCTCACCTTCCGCGCCAGTCAGATCATGCGCGAGCGGATCGCCAAAGGCGGCTGAGGCCGGCCATGGCGGATGCCCTCCAGAAGAGCGACCGGGCTTTCCGCACGATCGGGGAGCTGGCCAGCGATCTCGGCGTCCCCCAGCATATCCTGCGCTATTGGGAAACGCGCTTCCCCCAACTGAAGCCGCTCCAGCGGGCCGGCAACCGGCGCTATTACCGGCCGGCCGACGTGGCTTTGGCCCACCGCATCCACCGCCTGCTCAACCGCGACGGCTATACGATTCGCGGCGTCCAGCAGCTGCTCGGTAGCGACGCAGGCGAGGGGGAGGAGGAGGAGGCCGAGCGAACGCCGGCTCCGCCGCACAAGCAGGGCGCCCTGCCCCTGGAAGAGCTGCGCGCCATCCGCCGCACCTTGGCCGAAGCGCTCGAGAGCGCTTTCGCCTGATCGGCCGGCGCCGCCATTCGTGCTGCATCGACTAACCTTCGTTCATCGCTTGCTGGCGCTCCTGCTGGCGATCGCGGCAGCCCCGGCGTCCGCCGACGGCGGAGCCGCCGGTCGGTGGGCGCTGCGGGTCGGCGACAAGACTCTGATGGTCCTCGAGATCGCGCCCGACGGATCGGCTCCGGGGCGGTGGAAAGGAAAGCTGAGCCGGCCGGCGCATTTCCGAATCGACGGCAGCCCGCAACAGGGCGCGCAACTCTTCTCCGGAATCCAGGGGCCGGTGGTGGAACGGTCGGTTTCCGGCGCCGTCGCGGCCGCCGGGCGCCTGCTGCTGTCGATCGCGGGTGCGGGCCCGGGAGGTGAGGACGAGGTCCAGCTCACGAGCGAAGGCGGCGTCGCCGAGCTGCGCTTTGTCGGGTTCCCGGCACCGCCGCTCATGCTCGTCCGCGCCTCCGCGGGGGAAGCCGTCTCCGCCTCCTGGGATCCGACGCGGACCTACCGCGCGGACTGGGAATGGCCGTCCAACCCCCAAATGACGCAGATCTTCGCGGCCGATCAGGCGGCTCGCCAGGATTGGTCGAAGGCCGACCGGGGAGCGGTCGCGCGCGACGACGCGGCGCGACTCGCCGGCACGACAGCCCTCCTCCGTTCAGGGGCGCTACGCAGCGGTGAGGACTTCTACCACGCCGCTTTTTTGTTCCAGCACGGCGAGCAGGCGGACGATTATCTCCTGGCGCATAGCCTGGCGCTGATCGCGATCGCCCGCGGCCGCTCCGACGCGACCTGGATCGCGGCGGCGTCGCTGGACCGCTATCTGCTGAAGATCGGCCGGAAGCAGGTCTACGGGACGCAATATCAATCGGCGCCGGGCGAGCAAGTGACACAGGAGCCTTTTGACCGCGCCCTCGTCTCCGACCCGCTCAGAGGGGCGTTGGGGGTTCCGACGCTGGCGGAACAGGAAGCGGAGCGGCTGAGGCTTCAGTCGCAAAATGGCCCGAAATGAACTTGGCCCAAGGTTAGGCGGCGGCAGGGCGAGTGGGCGTTCCGGTCAGTCTTCCGGGCCCAGCTCCGGGTCGAGGTCGCGGGGGCGGATGAAGCGGCGAATATCGCCCGTGCCCCGCCGCACGTCGGACCAGCGTCCCGCCGGAAGGGCGATCTCCACCAGCGTCGCGGTCGGATATTTGACCGCCATCTCGGTCCTCAGCGGAGTCCCGTTCGCTGCGGCGAGGGCGAGGGCGAGGCTTTCGAGCCCCGGATTGTGGCCGACGAGGAGCAGGCCTCGCACCGCCTCCGGAGTCTCGTGCACCAAGTCGAGCAGAGCTTGCGGGGGGGCGAGGTAGACGCGCTCGTCATAGGCCGCCGCCAGCGGGCCGAACGCCTGCTCGACCTCCTCGATCGTCTGGACCACGCGCCGCGCCGGCGAGGCGACGACCCTGTCGAAGGCGAGGCCGAGGCGGCGCATCTCGTTCGCCACGGTCCGCGCCGCCCGCCGCCCCCGCGGGTTCAGCGGCCGGTCGAAGTCGCGCATGACGGGATCGCCCCAGCCCGACTTGGCGTGGCGCAGCAGGGTCAGAATCTTCATTCAGCCTCGTGGGCCAACCTCTCCGGGCCCGCCTGATGCCCGAAAGCGGAAGCAGGGGAAAGCCGCTCCTCCACCCGCGCGATCGCCTCGTCGAGCGGCAGCCGCCGGATCCTCGCGCCGGGAGGAAAGGCGGTTAGCAGGCGCGAGGGGGTGGCGGAGGAGAGGAGCACGAACAGGCCCCGGTCTTCCTGCCGCCGGATGAGCCGCCCGAAAGCCTGGGCGAGGCGGGCGCGAACCACCCGGTCGTCGAAAGCGGCGCCGCCGCCGGCCGCGCGCCGCGCCGCGTGGAGCACGGTCGGGCGCGGCCAGGGCACGCCCTCCATCACCACCAGCCGAAGCGACTCGCCCGGGACGTCGACGCCGTCGCGCAAGGCGTCGGTGCCGAGCAGCGAGGCGCGCGGATCGTCGCGGAAGATGTCGACCAGGGTGCCGGTGTCGATCGGGTCGACATGCTGGGCGTAGAGCGGCAGGCCGACGCGGGCGAGCCGGTCGGCGATTCGGGCGTGCACGGCCTTCAGGCGCTGGATCGCGGTGAACAGGCCGAGCGTGCCGCCCTGCGCGGCCTCGACCAGCCGCGCATAGGCGCCGGCCAGCTGGGGCACGTCGCCGCGCTTGACGTCGGTGACGATCAGCACCTCGCACTGCGCCGCATAATCGAACGGGCTCGCCGCCTCGAACCGCTCGACCGGTCCGCCGACATGGCAGGCCCCCGTCCGCGCCTCGGCGGCGGCCCAGCCTTCGGCGCCGCTCAGCGTGGCGGAGGTGACGAGCACGCTGTGCGCCGGCTTCAGCACGGTCTCGGCGAGCGGCCGGGTCGGATCGAGCCAGCGGCGGTGGAGGCCGATGTCATATTCGCGGCCGTCGATCCGCTCGACCGCCATCCAGTCGACATAATCGGGATCGGCCGGCCCGCCGATGCGACCGGCGAGGCCGATCCAGGCGGCGAGCGTCTGGGTGCGCCAGGCGAGGCCGCCGAGCGCACCCTCGATTCGCGCCCGCGCCTGCGAATCGAGCCAGTCGGGCGCGTCCTCCATCACCGCCTGCAGCCGGCCGGCCAAGGCCATTAGCGGCCGCATCAGCAGCTCCAGCGCCTCGACCGCGGGCGCCGCCGCGCCGACGACGGCGCCGTCCAGCTCGGCCATCTCGGTCTCGATGCCGTAGCCCGCATCCTGAGCGGTGGCGCGGGCGTAGACGGTACCTCGCACCGCCGCGAGCAAAGTCTCCAGCGGGCCGAACGACATCCCCTCCGCGATCCGCGCGAGCCAGCCGTCGCCGGGCAGCAGCCCCGCCGCCTGCACCGCCTGATCGAGCGCGGCGGCGCCGGCCTCGTCATAGGAAGCGACGTCCATCAGCCGCGCCGCCAACCCGCGCCGCCGGCCCCGGCTCTTCCCCTCGGGCCCGACGATCCAGCGCCGGAGCTCGATCGTCTCCTGTCCCGTCAGCGCCGCGGCGAAGGTCGAATCGGCGGCGTCGAACAGATGATGGCCCTCGTCGAAGACGATTCGGGTGGGGGCGTTCGCCGAGTCCCGGCCCCGCGCGGCATTGACCATCACCAGCGCGTGGTTGGCGATGACGATGTTCGCGTCCTGGCTCGCCCGCGACGCCTTCTCGATGAAGCATTTGCGGTAATGCGGGCAGCCGGCATAGACGCACTCGCCGCGGCGGTCGGTCAGCGCGGTCGAGCCGGCGCGGCGGAACAGGCTGGTCAGCCAGCCCGGCAGGTCGCCGCCGACCATATCGCCGTCCTTCGACCAGGCCGCCCAGCGCGCCACCAGCTGCGCGAGGATCGCCGCCCGCCCGGCGAAGCCCCCCTGGAGCGCATCCTCGAGATTGAGGAGGCAGAGATAATTCTCGCGCCCCTTGCGGACCACGACCTTCTTCCGGCGCTCGGCCGCGTCGGGGAACAGCCGCGCCCCTTCCCGGTCGAGCTGGCGCTGCAGCGCCTTGGTGAAGGTCGACACCCAGACCGCCCCGTCCGCTTGTTCGGCCCAGAGCGAGGCGGGGGCGAGATAGCCAAGGGTCTTGCCGATGCCCGTGCCCGCCTCGGCGAGCAGCATGTTGGGGCGGTCCTGCGCGGCGCGAGGCGCGAACACGGCCGCGGCGGCCGCCGCATAATCGCGCTGCCCCTGGCGCACTTCGGCGCCGGAGCCGACCAGCCTCGCCAGCCGCGCGACGGCCTCTTCCGGCGGGACTCGAACCGGGGCCGGCGGCGGCCGCCCGCCGGATTCCTCCCATTCCGCGAGTCGGGAGAACAGCCATCTTTCGTCCCGCTCCGGCCGTTGCAGCCGCTCGCCGACGGCCGGCGCCCAGGTCCAGCGCAGCCGGTAGAGCGCCTGCGCCGAGGCCCAGGCGCCCTCGCGCTCCGGCCAGTCGCCGCCGAGCCTCTCCAGCAGCGCCGTGGCGGCTCGCAGGAGGAAGGCCGCGGCTTCAGCGTCGCCCGCGGGCGCCTCCAGGCCGAGGGCATCGGCAAGACCCTTGGGCGTGGGTACCGCGAAGCGGGCGGGGTGGACGAAGGCGAACAACTCGAGCAGATCGAGCCCCGACAGCTCGGGATAGCCGAGCCGCTGCCCGACCAGCGGCGCATTGAGCATGATCGTCGGCGTGTCGCTGGCTCGGGCGATCGCCTCGCCCCGCCCCAGCGCCCGAGTCTCCCCGCCCGGCGCCGCCAGCCAGATGCCGCCGTGGGTGGCGTGGAGGGCGGGATAAGGGAGCGCGCAAGCCATTGCCGGAGCTATAGAAGCTTTGGAACGAAAGTGAAACGCGGTTCAGCGGCCGAGCGCTCGCGCGAGCATCGCCTTGACCCGGGCGACCAGCTCCGGGGTGCGGCGTCCGAGGATCCCGCGCGCGTCCTCCGGCAGGTGCGCGGCGGGATCGCCGTCGTCGCGGAAGACGTAATGGTCGAAGAAGATTCGCCAGGCGGCCAGCTCGGCCGGTGGCAGGTCCTTCATCGTGACGAGGGCGTGGTAGAGGGCGTTGAGCGGCGTTAGCAAGGGCGGCTCGCCGTCGCGCCACCAGAAGTTGATCATCGCGCCGAGCTGGTCGAGCGAGGCGACGGCGTGCCACCACAGGCTCGGCAGATAGAGGGCGTCGCCCGGCCCGAGCTCGGCGCTCTCCGCCGCCTCCAGCGCGTCGCGGAAGCGCGGATGACGCTCGAAATCCGGTGCGTCGAGATCGACCAGGCTGGTCGGCTGCCCGGCTAGGGTGAAATCGAGCGGGCCGACATAGAGGTTGCGCAGCTGATCGGTCGGGAAGAGGGTGAAGCGCCGCCGCCCCGCGACCACGCAGGCGAGGTTCTGCGGCAGGTCCCAATGCGCGGCGGTGCGGGTGCGGTTGCCGAGCCAGAGCGAGACCAGCCTCTCGCCCTTCGGCTCCAGTAGCGGCATCGGAATTTCGTCCGCCAAGCCGGGCAGGTGCCGGCGCACCGGGATCGCGCCCGCATAGATGGAGAAAGGCCGGGCGTGGCCGCGCTGGCGCAGCAGCAGGTCGAGCAGCTGGTCGATTGTGGCCAGGCGGCGGTCATGGTTGAAGCCCTGCAAGTCCGGCGAGTAGCCGAACCGCCCCGCGATCTCAGGATCGCCGAACCAGGCCTCGAACGGCGTGTCGGCGGCGGCGGCGCGAAGGTAGGCGGCGAGCGCCTCCTCGCCCCGCGCGGCGGCCTCGACGGCGGGCCAGCCGGCGCAGAGGCCGCGCAGCACGGCGGGCCGGGCGGCGGGCACGATCTCCCGCTCGAACCGGGCGCGATCGACGTCGCGATGTTCGGGAACGGGTCGCACGGCCCGGTGACGCTAGCAGAGGGCTCCCGGCTCCGCTAGGAGCGCGCCGATGGACGACAAGGACGCGATCCGGGCCGCGGCGCTGGTTTCGAAGGCGTGGCCCTATGAGGAGGCGCGCAAGCTCCTCAAGCGCTATCCGGAGGGGCCGCCGGAGGGCGGGGTCGTGTTCGAGACCGGCTACGGGCCGAGCGGACTGCCGCATCTCGGCACCTTCCAGGAGGTGGCGCGCACCCTCATGGTGAGGCATGCCCTCGCCGAGATGGTCGACTGGCCGAGCCGCCTGATCGCCTTTTCCGACGACATGGACGGGATGCGCAAGGTGCCGCCCGGAGTCCCCGGCCAGGACATGATGCACGCCCATCTCGACCAGCCGCTGAGCCGCGTGCCCGATCCATACGGCTGCGGCCACGAGAGCTACGCCGCGCACAACAACAATCTGCTGAGGCAATTCTTCGACCGGTTCGGCTTCGACTACGAGTTCCTCGCCTCCTCCGATTGCTACGGCTCCGGCCGCTTCGACGAGGCGCTGAGGCAGGTGCTTCGCCGCTACGACGCGATCATGGCCGTCATGCTGCCGACGCTGGGCGAGGCGCGGCGGCGGACCTATTCGCCGGTGCTGCCGATCAGCCCCGGGACCGGCAAGGTGCTGCAGGTGCCGATCGAGGTGGTGGACGCGGAAGCCGGCCTGGTGCGCTACGCCGACCCCGCCTCCGGCCGAGCGGTCGAGCAGTCGATCCTGGGGGGCGGGGCGAAGCTCCAGTGGAAGGTCGACTGGGCGATGCGCTGGGTGGCGCTGGGCGTCGACTATGAGATGTCGGGCAAGGACCTCATCGATTCCGTCACCCAGAGCTCGAAGATCGCCCGAATCCTCGGCGCCCGCCCGCCGGAGGGGTTCAATTACGAGCTGTTCCTCGACGAGAATGGCGAGAAGATCTCGAAGACCCGGGGCAACGGCGTCACCATCGACGAATGGCTGACCTACGCGCCCGAGGAGAGCCTCGTCTTCTACCTCTACCGCGAGCCGCGGAAGGCCAAGCAGCTCTCGTTCGGCATCATCCCCAGGGCGGTGGACGAATATCAGCAATTCCTCGCCGCTTATCCGAACCAGCCGGTCGAGCAGAAGCTCGGCAACCCGGTCCACCACGTCCATGCCGGCCAGGTGCCGCCGGCGCGGATGCCGTTGACCTTCGCCCTGTTGCTCAACCTGGTCGGCGTCGCCTCGACCGACGACAAGGCGCTGCTGTGGGGATTCGTGAAGCGCTACGCGCCCGACGCCTCGCCGGAGACTCACCCGGAGCTCGACTCGCTGATCGGCCACGCCCTCGCTTACTTCCGCGACTTCGTCGCCGGCTCGCTGCGCCGGCGCACGCCGGACGAGAAGGAGGCGGCGGCGCTTCGCGCCCTCGACGCCAAGCTTGCCACCCTGCCGGAGGACGCATCGGCGGAGGACATCCAGACCGAGGTGTACGAGGTCGGCAAGACGGCGGGTTTCGACAGCCTGCGCGACTGGTTCCGCGCGATCTACGAAACCCTGCTGGGCACCAGCCAGGGCCCGCGCATGGGCAGCTTCATCGCCCTCTACGGCGTCGACAACAGCCGCCGCCTGATCGCCGAGGCACTGGCCGCGTGAAGCCCCTCCCCTCCAGGGGTGGGGTTGGGGTGGGGAATGTACCCCCACCACCCTCCTCGCAAGGCTCGAAACGACAAGCCCCACCCCAACCCCCTCCCCTGAAGGGGAGGGGCTCTTCAGCCGCCCTCCCCTGAAGGGGAGGGGCTCGCCTCCGCCTAGGCGGCGCGCTTTCTCGCGGCGATCCAGGCGTCGATCTTTTCTTCCAGGATCTTCATCGGCAGCGCGCCCGACATCAGCACCTGGGCGTGGAAGTCCTTGACGTCGAATTTCGGCCCCAGCTCCTGCTCCGCCTTGGTGCGCAGGCGGCGGATGGTGAGCTGGCCGACCTTGTAGGCGAGCGCCTGGCCGGGGATGGCGATGTAGCGCTCGACCTCGGCGGTGGCGTCGGTCGGGCTCATCGCACTGTTGTCGAGCATATACTTGATCGCCTGGTCGCGGCCCCAGCCCTTGGCGTGGAGGCCGGTATCGACGACGAGGCGCATGGCGCGCAGGATCTCGTCGTTGAGGTGGCCGTAATTCTGGTAGGGATCGGTGTAGAAGCCGAGTTCGTAGCCGAGGCTCTCCGAGTAGAGCGCCCAGCCTTCGACATACGCGGTGTTGCCGCCGAAGCGCTGGAAGGGCGGCAGCGTCTCATTCTCCTGGGCGAGGCTGATCTGGAAATGGTGGCCCGGCCGCCCCTCGTGCAGGAACAGGGTCTCGTAGCCCCAGGTGTAGCGCGAGGGCAGGTCGTAGCTGTTGTAGTAGAAGACCCCCGGGCGCGAACCGTCGGGCGTGCCCTGCTGATATTCGCCGCCGGCGGAGGTCTTCTCGCGATAGGGCGGGTCGGGGCGGATCTCGAGCGGGGTCTTCGGGATGACGGAGAAGTCCCGCCCGACGACGAGGCCGACGCGGCGGTCGATGTCGAGGAAGGCGTCGCGCATCGCCTGCGCCGTCGCCGGCTTGAAGCGGGGATCGCTGCGCAGGAAGTCGGCGAACTGGTGGAGGTCGCCCTTGAAGCCGACCGCGGCCTTCACTTTCTCCATTTCGCCGTGGATGCGGTCGACCTCGCGCAGGCCGAGCTGGTGGATCTCCTCCGGGGTCATGGTCGTCGTCGTGTTCGATTCGACGAGGTAGCGGTAGAGCGCCGCCCCGCCGGGCATCTGGCCGAGCCCGACCGACTCGCGGGCCTTGGGGAGATATTGGGTCTTGATGAAGTCCCTGAGGCGGGCGTGCGCCGGGTTGAGGCGATCACGGATGAAAGCGGCATATTGCGCCTTGAGCCGCGCCTGATCCGCCGCCGGGACGGTGGCGGGGAAATGGGTGACCGGCTTGTAGAAGGTCGAGCCCTCCACCCCGTCGCCGATCAGCGCGTCGAGCTGGCCGACGACGTTGCGCATGACCAGCTTCGGGTTGACGATGCCGTCGGCCATGCCCTGGCGCATCCGGCCGATCGATCGGTCGAGATAGACGATGTAGCCGTCGAGGCGCTTCAGGTTGTTCTCATAATCGGCCACGGTCTTGAACGGCGCCGCGCCCTCGCCGGAGCTGAGGTCGGGAACGAACACCTGGAAGCCGCTGAAATGGTCGATCGGCCGCTCGATCGACGCCCTGACCAAACCGGGCGCGAAGCCGCGCAAGGTGAGCTCCGTCTGCCAGCGGAAGACGTCGTAGGAGATGCGCTCATCGGCGGTGAGCCGGGCGCGGTCGATGCGGGCGAGAGCGGCGAGATCCGCTTCGGCGGCCTTCTTCTCGCCGGCGATATAGGCGTCGGTGATATAGTCGCCGAACTGGCTCGCGTAGCGCAGGTCGCCGCGGAACAGGGCCTGGATGGGATTGCGGCGGAGCGCCGCCTCGTCGCTCTCCTTGAACAGGCGAGAAAGCTTCTGTCCTTCGGTGAGGCGGGCGGCGGCCGCCGGCGCGGGGCTCGCGGGAGCCGCCCAGGCGGGAAGCGGGAGCGCGGCAGCGGCGAGGAGGAGGAGGGTCTTCTTCATGGGGAAACTCGCTTCTTGGAGGGGTCCGGCGACGGCGGCCGATCAGGCGCCGGGCGGGGTGAAGCCGTGATGGGCGTACCAGCCCCAAGGCCGTTCGCGATACCATTTGGTGATGATATACTTCACCCCGCCCTCCACCGGGCAGCCGGTGTGGAGCGAGAAGGTGTTGGGCTGGCCGAACGCGTCGAGATTGTTCCAGGCGAGCAGATTGCCGGTGCGCGGCGTCACCCGGACATTGGCCTTCGGGAAGTGGGTCTGGCCGCCGCCCTCCGGTTCATTCAAGAAGATCATCGCGGTCCAGGTGCGCTGCCCGCCCTGCCGCTCCTGCTCGGGCCAATAAGGCTCGCTGGTGTAGAAAAAGTCGTGATGCTCCTTGAACTGCTGGCCGACCGCGTAGCGCTGGCCCTGGATGGTCTCGCCATGCTTGGGATCGATGCCGGTGAGGCCGTTGATCTTGCGCTCGACGAGGATGTTGATCGGGTCGGTGAGCCGCAGGTTGCAGCTTTCGCTGGTCCGGAATTCGGGGTCGGGGCTGTCGGCGAGGAGGCCGGAGGGGACCCGGTCCTTGTCGATCAGCTCGATCACCTGCCGGCATTCCTCCTGGTTGAGGAAGTCGCGAACGATGAAGATGTCGAGCCCCTGCGCCGGCACCTTGAAGGCGCCGGGCGTGCGCAGCAGCCGGTCGCGCACCCAGGCGCCGATCCCCATCCGGTAAAGGGCGCCGGGATCGCCCACGTTCGTGCTCATTCGGCCGTGCGTCCCCTCGTCATCACGAACTCCACATGTTCGAGCACCCTGACGTCGCGGAGCGGATCGCCGCTCACCGCGATCAGGTCGGCCGAATAGCCGGGGGCGATCCGGCCGACCTCGTTGTCGATGCCGAGCAGCTTCGCCGCGCCGGTGGTGGCGGCGGCGATCGCCTCGGCCGGGCTGAGCCCCGCAAGCTCGACCAGCTGGGCGAACTCGCCGGCATTGCGGCCATGCTCGTAGACGCCGGCGTCGGTGCCGAAGACGATCGGCACCCCAGCCTGGTGGGCGAGCCGCGCGGCCTTGCCGACCTCATTGAGCGTCATCCGCACCTTGTCCTCGACGATCGGTGTGTAGATGTGCTTGCCGAGCCGCTCGCGGATGCCGGTGAAGGCCATCAGGGTCGGCACCAGCACGGTGCCGCGCTGCTTCATCATCTGGATGGTGGCGGCGCTGGCGAAGGTGCCGTGCTCGATCGAATCGACGCCGGCGCGGACGGCGGCGGCGATTCCGGCATCGGCGTGGGCGTGGGCGGCGACCTTGAGGCCGAGGGCATGGGCGGTGTCGCAGATCGCCTTCATCTCGGCGTCGGTGAAGGCCTGGCCGAGGCTCTTGTCGCCCTGGCTGAGCACTCCGCCGGTGGCGTGGAACTTGATGACGTCGGCGCCGAGCTTCGCCGCCTCGCGCACCTTGGCCGCGCATTGGTCCACGCCGGTGCAGGTGTTGTGGCCGTCGAGCGCCTCGGCCACTTCGGGGCGGAAGCCGGAGACGTCGCCATGGCCGCCGATGGTCGAGAGCGCCTGGCCGGCGGCGAGCATGCGCGGGCCGGGGATCAGCCCCTCGGCGATCGCCCGGCGAAGCGCGAAGCCGTTGAGGCGGCCGGAGCCGAGGTCGCGCACCGTCGTGAAGCCGGCGCGGAGGGTGAGCAGCGCGTTATGGGCGCCGACGAGGGTGTTCCACTCCTCCGACTCCGTCGCCTCTTTCCAGAAGGGCTCGCCCGGGTTGCCGGTGAGGTGGACATGGGCATCGATGAGGCCCGGGAGCACCGTCTTGGTCGAGAGGTCGACCAGCCTCGCGCCGGCCGGCGGCGGCGTCAGCCCGGCGGTGACGCCGGTGATGCGCCCGTCGACGATGGTGATGGTCGAGGGTCCGCTCGCCGGCCGCGCCGGATCGGCGATGAGCCGCCCGGCATGGACCACCACCGTTTCGGCGGCGGCGGGCGCGGCGAAGGCGAGAAGGAGGCTGAGGAGGGAGAGGAGGCGGCGCATCGCAAGGACCCCTTCGAAAGGCGGCGCTTTCATGCGATTGCCGCCGCCGCCGCGCAAGCGAAAAGCCCGGAGCGCTCGCGCGCCCCGGGCTTCCGTTCCGCGATCCTTCCGGCGATTACCAGAAGAAGTCGTAGATCACGTCGATCACCTCGCCGGTGTAGACGTCCACCAGCACGACATCGTCGTAATAGCGGACCCACTGGGTCCCGTAGGGCGCGGCCGGCAGGCGGTACTGCCAGGGATCGCCGATCCAGTAGTTCTGCGAATAGAACAGCGAGTCGAGGAACAGGCCGATCGACAGCCGATTGTAGCTATAGTCCCGGTAGGGCGAGTAATAGCGGCCCGAGTGGAACAGGTTGCGGTTGGAATAACGGTAGCGCTGCCAGTCGTAGCGATTGTCGTTGCGCCAGGTGCGGTTCCAGTCGCCGCGATACGCGCTGCGATTGTCGCGGGTGCCGCGGTCGCCATTCCAGCTGCCGCGGTCGCCGTTCCAGCTGCCGCGATTGCCGCGATCGCCGCGGTTCCGGTCGCGGCCGAAGGCCTGCTCGCGGGTCTGCTGCTCGTAACGCTGCTCGTTGCGCTGGGCCTGCCGCTGGTAACTGGCGGGCGAGCCCTCCGCGCTGCGGCGCGAGGCTTCGCGGGTGGCCTGGAACTGCGCCTCCAGCGCCTGGCGCTCGGCGCCGCGGTCGCGGCCCTGCCAGTTACCGCCTGAATTGCCGCCCGAATTACCGCGCCATGAGCGCTGCCCTTCGGCCTGCTGCTGGCGAACCTGGACCTGCTGCTGGATTTGCACCTGCTGCTGGGCCTGGACCTGCTGCTGCTCGGCCTGGCGCTGCTGCCGCTCCTGGCGGACGGCCTGCGGCCGCGCCTCCTCGCGCTGCTCGACGCGCTCCTGCCGTTCCTGGGAGCGCTGCTCCACGCGTTCGGCGCGAGCCGCGTTGCGTTCGCCGCCCCGCTCCGAGCGGCCGCGCCAGTTGCCGTCCTGCGCCAACGCCGGGGTCGCCGCCGTCGCCGCTATCAAAATTCCGATCAACGCCTTACGCATCCGAAAAACTCCTCTTCCCGGCCGGCGCGAAAGCCGCCTCCGATGGCGACGACATGTGCCTGACCGAGGATGAGCCGTTCCTGAACTGGTTGGTAATGCTGCGGTAATGTTTCAGCGGCGGCCGGGCGGCTTCGGCGCCGCGCGAAGGGCGGGGACGGCGCGGGCGGCGTCGCGCGGATCGATGCCCGGCGGCGGCGCGGCGGCGATCGGCTCCTCGCCGCTCTTCGCCCGAGCGGCGCGGCGGATCGCCTCGCGGATTCGGGGATAGGTGCCGCAGCGGCAGATGTTGGTGATCGCGGCGTCGATCTCCGCATCGGTCGGATCGGGCCGCGCCGCGAGCAGCGCCGCCGCCGCCATGATCATCCCCGACTGGCAATAGCCGCATTGCGGCACCGCCGCCGCGACCCAGGCCTGCTGGACCGGGTGCGAGCGGTCCGGCGAGAGCGCCTCGATGGTGGTGACGAGGCTGCCCTCCAGATCGGCGATGCGGATCTGGCAGCTGCGCACCGCCCGCCCGTCGACATGGACGGTGCAGGCGCCGCAATGGCCGGTGCCGCAGCCATATTTGGTCCCGGTGAGGTTCGACGCGTCGCGCAGCGCCCACAGCAGGGGCGTCTCCGGATCGAGCCGGTAGTGGACGGGCTGGCCGTTCACGGTAAAGCGGGTCATGCGTCCATCTAAGGGGAGGAAGCGGGCCATGGGAAGCGAGAGGATCGCCATCACCCGCGACGGCGGGGTCGCTCATGTCGAGCTCGCCCGCGAGGACAAGTTCAACGCCATGGACGAGGCGATGTTCGCCGCGATCGGCGAGGCGTTCCAAAGCCTGGGCGCCGACGCCTCCGTAAGGGCGATCCTGCTGTCGGGCCGCGGGCGCCACTTCACCGCCGGGCTCGACCTTCAATATGCCGCCACCCAATTCCCGCCGAGCGACGATCCCGGCCGCGCCGCGGAAGCGCGCCTGCGGCACATCAGGTGGCTGCAGGACGCCTTCACCGCCGCCGAGGAGGCGCGCCCGCCGGTGATCGCGGCGATCCACGGCGGCTGCATCGGCGCCGGAGTCGACCTCGCCACCGCCTGCGACATCCGACTCGCTTCGGCCGACGCCTTCTTCCAGGTGGCCGAAGTGGACGTCGCCATCACCGCCGACCTCGGCACCCTCCAGCGCCTCACCCACCTCATTCCGGAAGGGGTGGTGCGCGAGCTCGCTTATACCGGCCGCCGCCTGCCCGCCGAGGAGGCGCTGCGACTCGGCCTCCTGAACCGGGTGGAGGCGGGCCGCGAGGCGGCGATCGCCGCCGGGCTGGAACTCGCCCGCGCCATCGCCGCCAAGTCG
Organism: Allosphingosinicella sp.; assembly: GCA_036403015.1. Classification (GTDB taxonomy): domain Bacteria; phylum Pseudomonadota; class Alphaproteobacteria; order Sphingomonadales; family Sphingomonadaceae; genus Allosphingosinicella. The sequence continues at coordinate 17,941 of DASWRU010000109.1, read as the reverse complement.
CCGCTCGCCGTGGCGGGCGCGAAGATGAGCCTCAACTACAGCCGCGGCCGCACCGTCGAGGAGGGGCTGCGCCACGTCGCCTTGTGGAATGCCGGCGCGATGGTGAGCGCCGACCTGACCGCGGCCATCCAGGCGCGGCTGAGCAAGACCGAGCCCGAGTTCAAGGATCTGGCGGAGTAGCTCCACCGTCGCGGCGACGGCCGGAAAGACACAAAAGACCTCATCTTCGCGGAGAAAATCTTTTGTTCTCCGCCGCCGGCTACAGGTCGAGCTCCAGCTCGGCCAGCGACCGCGCGATCGGCCGCACCCAGCCCTCCTCCCCCCGGCTTCGCGCCTCCTCGAGCGCGTCCTCCACGGCGAACGGGTCGGCGGCCTGCAGGGCGGCGATCAGGGCGCTTGCCTGGTGAAGGTCTTTGAACCGCTTCTCGCGGCTGGTCCGGTGGCGGCGTTGCGCGAGGATCAGCTTGTGAATGGCGTAGCGGGCGGGAGCCGGAATTGTGACCGCAACGCCCGCCCCCCAGAGAGCAACGGCATCGATGGGCTCATCGATCAGCCACCGCAAATATTGGAGCGGCGCGGCGCCCGCCTTCAGCTCCCTCAGCGGCATCGGCGTCGCGTCCGTTCTGCGCAGGATAGGCGTCAGCAGGTCGACGAGAGCGCTCTTGCCCCTGAAGCGCGAAGGCGGATCGCGCAGATCAAGCTCCGGCACGCCTGACATGCTGGGGTCGGCACGCTGGAGCACTGTTTCCATCGACTCGCCGCCCTCGGCGCGAATGGCGAGGTCGGCGGTGCAGAGATCGACGTCCCCCGTCATCAGACTGGCTTCGGGAAGGTGGTGCGCAACGAGCGGCTCCATCAACTGATAGGCGCCGGTTCCGACGAGGACGATGCCACGCGCGAAAAGGTCGGCATCAGCCACGGCGTCCAGAATCCTGCCGAGCCAGGCGTCCGGGCCGCGCAGGCCCCTGCGCCTCAGCATGCGCACCGTGGCTCGCCGTTCCCGTGCGGCTTCCGCTTCCCGCCGAACCGCCGCCGCCTGCTCCTGAACCGCCTCATCCTCCTCGCGTCCGAGAAAGAGGTCGCGTCGAGTGCCGCCAACCGGCACCTTCGCATAGAGGTATGCCGCGCCCCCGATGGTTCGGCGATAGACGGTGCCCCCTTTCCCTGCGAAGCGCACCTGCTGCGCCAGGTCCGCATAAAGCGTGAGCAGGGAAGAAGGCATCGGTCGGATCATTACAGACACTTATATCAGCTTTTGTCTGTAAGCGCCAGCGACCGGCTGCAGAGGCCTTGAAACCCTTGGCTCCCCCTGCTAACGGCCGCCACGCGACGGCGCGGGGAATGGCTCGCGACGAACCGGTTTTTATGCTATCGGCGTTTGCGATTCGAGGCGGGGCCAAGGCCTTGCCGCGCAAAGGCTTTCGAGACGGAGTGACGGGACTTTATGCAAATCATCGTTCGCGACAACAATGTCGACCAGGCGCTGCGGGCGCTCAAGAAGAAGCTGCAGCGTGAGGGCGTCTATCGCGAGATGAAGCTGCGCCGCCACTATGAGAAGCCGTCCGAGAAGCGTGCCCGCGAGCGCGCCGCCGCGATCCGCCGGGCGCGCAAGCTGGAGCGTAAGCGCGCCGAACGCGACGGCGGCGGCGCCGCCCGCTAGGCGGGACAGTGAAAAGAGGGACAGCTACCTTTTTCCGCCCGGGCCCGCGCGCCGACGCGGCCTCGAACCGAAAAGAGTAATGTCCCCGTCAGGGGGGTTTGCCATGTCCGTCACCGCCGTTCCGCTCCACCCGATCAGGAAGGGTGCGGTGCTGCAGCTCTGGCTCGGCCTTGCCCTCCTCGTCGTGCTGGCCGCCGCCCTCGCCTGGGCCGGCACCAGCGCCTTCCAGACGGTGAAGACGGCGAGCGGAGTCACGCTTCGGACGATCCGCCCCGGCACCGGCCCGGCGATCACCGACAAGGACGTCGCCGCGCTCCACTACAAGCTCCACGTCAAGGCGGTCGACGCGCCGGTGATCCAGGACAGCCGCGAGATGGGGCAACCGTTCGTGACGACGACGCAGGGCATCTATCCCGGCTTCGCGGAAGGGCTGCAGCACATGAAGCAGGGCGGCTCCTACGTCCTGTCGCTGCCCGGCGGCACTCATGAGCAGCAGGCGCCTCCCGGCGCGCCCTTCACGCCGCAGGACACGCTCGTCTTCGAGATCGACGTGCTCCAGGTCGAGCGTGGCGCGGCCCAGAAATTCCTCCAGCTCCAGCAGATGCAGCGCATGCAGCAGATCCAGCAAATGCAGCAGATGCAGGGGCAGGCGGGCGCCGCCCCCGGCGTCGCGGGTGAGGCCCCGCCGCCGCCCCCTGAGGGCCGCCGCGGCGGCTGATCCTGGGCTCGGCTCAGGCGCGCGGCACTGAGCTCCCCAATTTCGTCATGCCGGACTTGATCCGGCATCCACCTTTCTCCCTTTCTACAAGGGCCTGAAGAAGGTGGATCCCGGATCCAGTCCGGGATGACGCTTCAACCCGTGGTCGCTCGCGGCCGCACTGGGGCCGCCCCCTCGCCCCTGGAATGTTCCTCAAGCGCCACCTTGATCATGGCGACGATTGGGTCAGCGAGCATCAGGCCGACGAGGCCGAACAGGGCGCCGAACAGGAGCTGCGCGCTCAGCACGACCGCGGGGGCGAGATCGACCGTGCGGCGGGCGACGTAGGGGACGACCAGATAGCCGTCGACATTCTGGATGATGAAATAGACGGCGATCGCCCACAGGCCCGCCTGGGGGCTGACGCTGAAGCCGGCGAGCACGATCAGCACGCCCGAGGTGATCGCGCCGATGTTGGGGACGAAGGCGAGCAGGCCGGTGATGATGCCGAGCAGGGCCGCCATCGGCACCCCGCCGGCGAGGAGCAGGAGCCAGGTGCCGATCCCCTCGAACGCCATGCCGACCAGTCGGCCGGCCATCAGCCGCCGGAGCGTGAAGCCCATCCGCGAGCCGGTGGCGTAGAAGCGCTCGCGGCTCCCCATCGGCACCATCCAGGCGACGCCGCGCTGGTAGAGCCGCGGCTCGGTGGCGATGAAGATGCCGATGACGAGGATCATGACCAGGCTGGTGATCGCGCCGAGCGCGGTCGACACGGCCGAGCCGAGGCGCCCGAGCGTGCCCATCAGCTGGCCCGACAGCTGGTTGAGCTGGACGCCGCCTTCGACGAGCCCAGCGCCGTGCGCCCAGCCGAGGATGCGGTTGACCTGGGCGGTGACGGCGATGCGCAGCGTCTCCGCCTGCCCGACCAGGGTCGCGCCGGCATAATAGAAGGTCCAGACGACGAAGCCGACGGCGGCGAGGGTGACGAGGGCGAGGCGGAAGCCGCGGCGGATCGGCAGCACCCGCCCGAGCAGGCGGGCGCCGCCGTCGAGCATCGAGGCGAGCACGATCCCGGCGAAGATGAGGAGCAGGGGCTGGGCGAGGAAGATCACCGCCGCGATGGCGAGGGCGAGGCCGAACCAGACGCTAGCCCGCTTCAGCTCCTGGCGGATGAGGGGATCGCGAACCTCGGTCGGCCCGACCTGCTCGACATGGCTGTCGGGCTCGGCCGGCGCCTCCGCCTCGCTCACTTCTTCTCCACCTGGTTCTCCACCTGGCGGGGATGGAGGGAGTGGCCGGCGCGGCCGCCGCGCATGGCCGTGAACCAGCTGATCGGGTTCAGCCATCTCGACGTGCCGTCGAGCGAGAAGGTGATGAACTCGGCGCGGCCGCCGAGATTCTCCCACGGCACCGGGCCGCCGAGGCCCTCCTGCTCGGTCGCCACCCGGCTGTCGGCGGACTTGTCGCGATTGTCGCCCATCACGAAGACGTGCCCCGCCGGGACCGTTACCGGACCGTAATCGTCGACCTCGGGCGAATAGCCCTCGTCGATCGTGTCGTAGCTGCGCCCGTCGGGAAGCGTCTCGCGCACCACCGGCAGGCGGCACCAGGGGGTGCCGTCCGGCCCGTCGACCACGCGGTTGCCGAACTGGTCGTTCGGGCATTCGATATTGGCGTCGATCTTGAACATCGCGTCGGGGCGGATCTCGCGCTTCACCGGCTGGCCGTTGAGCACGAGCCGGCCGTGGACCATGGCGACGGTGTCGCCCGGCAGGCCGATCACCCGCTTGATATAATCGTCGGTCTTGCCCGGCGGGGTGACGATGACGATGTCGCCGCGTGCGGGCAGGCGGCCGAACAGCCGGCCGTGGATCGGCGGCAGGACGTGGAAGCTCGGGCTCACCCAGGACCAGCCGTAGGGATATTTGGTCACCACCAGCCGGTCGCCCTTCAGCAGCACCGGCATCATCGATTCGGACGGGATGTAGAAGGGCTTGGCGATGAAAGTGTGGAAGGCGAGCACGGCCAGGATCAGCCAGAAGATGCCCTTGGCCTCGCCCCACCAGTCGGTGGCTTTCGCCTCCTTCTCGGCGGCGGGGGCGGGCGTGTCGGCGGTCGGCATGGGCTCGGTCATCGGGATGGCGGGATCGCTTGGGCTCACCCTTGGCTCCTGGTCAGCGGGACGGCGGCGATGACGACGAACGCCTGAGCGAACGGATGGTCGTCGGTCATCGTCAGATGGACTTCGGCGAAGTGGCCCGCCGGGGTGATGGCGTCAAGCCTCGCCTTCGCGCCGCCGGTCAGCGCCAGGGCCGGCGCGCCCGTCGGCGCGTTCACGACTCCGATGTCCTTCATGAACACGCCGCGCCTGAAGCCGGTGCCGACCGCCTTGGCAAAGGCCTCCTTGGCGGCGAAGCGCTTGGCGTAGGTGCCCGCGCGGGTGAGGGGGCGGCGCTCCGCCCTGGCACGCTCGGCGTCGGTGAAGACTCGGGCGATGAAGCGCTCGCCGAAGCGGCCGAGCGATCGCTCGATCCGGGCGATGTTGCACAGGTCCGAGCCGATGCCGAGGATCATGACGGCTCCAGCACGCCGTCACCCCAGCGAAGGCTGGGGTCCAAGCCGACGCCGTGCCAGGCGCCGAGGCCGCCTGGATGCCAGCCTTCGCTGGCATGACGAGCGGAACTCCTCACCGCGCCTCGTCCATCAGCGACCGCATCCGCGCCACGCTCCCCTCCAGCCCGCAGAAGATCGCCTCCCCCACCAGGAAATGGCCGATGTTGAGCTCGCGCAGATGCGGGATGGCGGCGATCGGCTGGACGTTGTCGAAGGTGAGGCCGTGGCCGGCATGGGGCTCAATGCCGTTCTTGGCGGCGAGGGCGGCGGCGTCGGCGATGCGGCGCAGCTCCTCGGCGCGGGCCTCGCCTTCCAAATGGGCGTAGCGGCCGGTGTGGAACTCGACCACCGGCGCCTTCAGGCGAATCGCCGCTTCGACCTGGCGGGGATCCGGCTCGATGAACAGGCTGACGCGGATGTTCGCGCCGGCCAGCCGTGCGATGAGCGGCATCAAATGGTTGTCCTGCCCGGCCGCGTCCAACCCGCCTTCCGTCGTGCGCTCCTCGCGCTTCTCCGGGACGATGCAGGCGGCGTGGGGCCGGTGGCGGAGCGCGATTTCGAGCATCTCCTCGGTCGCGGCCATTTCCAGGTTCAGCGGGATGGCGAGCTGGGCGGTCAGCGCGGCGATATCCTCGTCGCGGATATGGCGCCGGTCCTCGCGCAGGTGCGCGGTGATGCCGTCCGCGCCGCCGCGAGCGGCGGCGAGCGCGGCGCGGACCGGGTCCGGACGGTCGCCGCCGCGCGCGTTCCGGATGGTCGCGACATGGTCGATATTGACCCCGAGGCGGAGGCGGGATCTCACGCCGCTTTCCGGCTCCCAGGCTTCTCGGCCGGCAAGGCGGCGAGTTCGGGCGGCAGCGCCTCCGGCTCGTAGACCGGCACGTCGAGGGCGATCAGCGGGAAGAACGGCACGCCGAGATCGGCGAGGCCGTTCGAGCGGTCGACCAGGGCGGCGGCGGCGACGACGCGGCCGCCCTCGGCCTCCACCGCCCGGATCGCCTCGCGCGAGCTGAGGCCGGTGGTGACGACGTCCTCGACCAGCAGCACCCTTTGGCCGGGCGCGATGCGGAAGCCCCGGCGCGCCTCGAACGTGCCGGTGGGCCGCTCCAGGAAGATCGCCTCCAAGCCCAGCGAGCGGCCCACTTCGTGGCCGATGATGATGCCGCCCATCGCGGGGGAAACGACCAGCGAGACCTGCGCCTTGACCTCTAGCGGCAGGGTCCTGGCGAGCGCGGAGGCGAGGCGGGAGGCGCGGGCGGGATCCATCAGCACTCGCGCGCATTGCAGGTAGCGCGGGCTGTGCAGGCCGGAGGAAAGGATGAAATGCCCCTCGAGCAAGGCGTCCGCCGCCCGGAACTCCGCGAGGATCTCGTCTTGGGTCATCGCCGAGTCCGTCTCCCACCTAACGCTCCGGGCCAGATAGGGCCCCGCGCCACCCCGGACAAGCGGCCGGAAAAAGGCGCCAGAAGAGAGGTTGAGGCGGCGCGGCCGGCTGCCTATAAGGCCGGCCAATTCGCCGCCCAGGCGCCATGATCCGTCCCGCTCCGTCCGGAGGTCGCAAGGGGTTTAGATGAAGATTCTGCACAAGCTCGTCGCCGTCGCCGCCGCGTTCGGCATGGTGCCCGCCGCCGCGGCGCTGGCGCAGCCGTCCGGGGGCCATGCGCCCGCCAGCGGCGCGCCGACGCAGCAGGGCGCCTCGCCGGCCGCCCAGGCCCCTGCGCAGCCCACCGCGCAGCAGCCGAGGGATGCGATCAGCGCCGCTAGCCAGGCCCATCCCGCCGGCCCCGCGGATGTGTCGACGAACGGCATGCAGACCGGCGAGGAGCCTTCGGACGCCCAGGTCGCCCGGAGCACGATGGCGAGCCGCGCGACTCCGACTCCGGGCATCGGCCAGCCCGACGGCCGCGCCGCGCTGCAGGACCAGGTCACGCCGATCGGGATCGAGGCCGCCCACTTCCACAACCGCATCCTGATGCCGATCATCACCGTCATCAGCGCATTCGTGCTGCTCCTGCTGCTGATCGTCATCGTCCGCTTCCGCCGCGGCGCCCATCCGGTGCCGTCGCGCAACACCCACAACACGACGCTCGAGGTGCTCTGGACGCTCGTCCCGGTGCTGATCCTGGTGGCGATCGCGGTGCCCTCGATCCGCCTCCTCGCCCACCAATATTCGCCGCCCAAGGCGGATCTCACCGTCAAGGTCACGGGCAACCAATGGTATTGGACCTATACCTATCCGGACAATGGCGGCTTCGAGGTGGTATCGAACATGCTCTCGAAGGAGGATGCGGCAAAGCGCGGCGAGCCGCGCCTGCTCGGCGTCGACGAGCGGATGGTGGTGCCGGCCGGCGCGGTGGTGAAGGTGATCGTCACCGCCTCGGACGTCATCCACAGCTGGGGCGTGCCCGCTTTCTGGGTGAAGATGGACGCCGTCCCGGGCCGCCTCAACGAGACCTGGTTCAAGGTCGACCGGCCCGGAGTCTATTACGGCCAGTGCGTCGAGCTGTGCGGCGCCCGCCACGCCTTCATGCCGATCGCCGTCGAGGTGGTGAGCCCGGCCCAGTTCGCCGCCTGGATCGCCTCCAAGGGCGGCACCATGCCGGGCGCGGTCAAGCCGACATCGCCCGACGCGACTCAGAATTCTCCGATCGCGAACCCCGGCACGCCGGCCCAGCCGACCGCCGGCGGCAGCGCCACTGAGACCAGCCCCGAACCTTCCAATATCTCTGCCGGCACGGCGACCCCGCCCGTCTCGAGCCAGGGTGCGGCCGAATCCAGGCACGGAAACTGACATGACCGACACCATTGCCAACGCGACCCATTTCCACGCGCACGACGCGCACGGCGCCCATCACGACGCCGACCACAAGCCCGGCTTCTTCGTGCGCTGGTTCATGTCGACCAACCATAAGGACATCGGCACCCTCTATCTGCTGTTTGCGATTATCGCGGGGATCATCGGCGGCACCATCTCCGGCCTGATGCGCTGGGAGCTCGCGGAGCCCGGCATCCAGCACCTCACCACCTGGGTCGGCCAAGGCAAGACGATGGACGAGGCGACTCACCTCTGGAACGTCCTCATCACCGCCCACGGCCTGATCATGGTGTTCTTCATGGTGATGCCGGCGATGATCGGCGGCTTCGGCAACTGGTTCGTTCCGCTGATGATCGGCGCGCCGGACATGGCCTTCCCGCGGATGAACAATATCAGCTTCTGGCTGCTCGTTCCCGCCTTCCTGCTGCTGCTCGGCTCGACCCAGGTGCCGGGCGGCACCGGCCTCGGCGCCGGCACCGGCTGGACCGTCTACGCGCCGCTCTCGACCAGCGGCTCCTCGGGTCCCGCCGTCGACATGGCGATCTTCTCGCTCCACCTCGCCGGCGCATCGTCGATCCTCGGCGCGATCAACTTCATCACCACCATCTTCAACATGCGCGCGCCCGGCATGACGCTGCACAAGATGCCTTTGTTCGTCTGGTCGGTGCTGGTCACCGCCTTCCTGCTGCTGCTCGCGCTTCCGGTCCTCGCCGGCGCGATCACCATGCTCCTGACGGACCGCAATTTCGGCACCCACTTCTTCGACGCGCAGGGCGGCGGCGATCCGGTCCTCTACCAGCACCTCTTCTGGTTCTTCGGCCACCCGGAGGTCTACATCATGATCCTGCCGGGCTTCGGCATGGTCAGCCAGGTGATCGCGACGTTCAGCCGCAAGCCGGTCTTCGGCTATCTCGGCATGGCCTATGCGATGGTGGCGATCGGCGTGATCGGCTTCGTCGTCTGGGCGCACCACATGTTCACCGTCGGCATGGACGTGAACACCAAGATGTATTTCACCGCGGCGACGATGGTGATCGCGGTGCCGACCGGCATCAAGATCTTCTCGTGGATCGCGACGATGTGGGGCGGCTCGCTGACCTTCGAGACGCCGATGATGTGGGCAATCGGCTTCATCTTCATGTTCACGGTCGGCGGCGTCACCGGCGTCGTGCTCGCCAACGGCGGCATCGATAACGAGATGCACGACACCTATTACGTCGTGGCGCATTTCCACTACGTGCTGTCGCTCGGCGCCGTGTTCAGCCTGTTCGCCGGCTTCTATTACTGGTTCGGCAAGATGTCGGGGCGGATGTATAACGAGCTGCTCGGCCAGCTGCACTTCTGGCTGTTCTTCGTCGGCGTCAACGTGCTGTTCTTCCCGATGCACTTCCTCGGCATGGACGGCATGCAGCGCCGCGTGCCCGATTATGCCGACGCCTTCGCCGGCTGGAACCACATCGCCACCTACGGCTTCATCCTGGTCGCGGCGGGCATGGCGGCGTTCTTCGTCAACGTCATCGGTTCGCTCGTCGCCGGCCGCCGGGCGCCCGACAATTACTGGGGCGAGGGCGCGACAACGCTCGAATGGACCCTGCCTTCGCCGCCGCCCTTCCACCAGTTCGAGACGCTACCGCGTATCGACTGAAGCCTTGCGCTTTTCTCCGAATTGTGACTACATGTGGTCACAATTCGGAGATGGAGACGGAAGGTGGCGCTCGAGCTGTCGGTAAGGGAGGCGAAGTCCCGTTTCGCCGAGGCGGCCGCGGCCGCCGCGCGCGGCGAGCGGGTGGTCGTGACCAAGCACGGCCGGCCCTTCGTCGAGCTCGTTGCGGCGCGTGCCAAAGGCGGCCACGATTTCGAAAGAGCGGCGGAAGCCAGGGAGCGGCTCGGACTGTCCGGCGTTACGATCACCCTGCCGGACGACTTCGACGATCCCGCCTTCAGCCGGCGGGTCCTCGGGTTGGAAGAGTGAGGCTGCTCCTCGACACCCATTTTGCACTCTGGCTCGCTCTGGACGAGGATCGAGTCTCGAAGGCCGAGCGCGCGCTGGTCGAGCGCCAGGACGTGGAGATCGTCTGCTCCGCCGTCAGCCTCTGGGAGGTGCGCCTGAAATGGAACAGGGCGACCTTCGAAGGGGTGCGAGACGCTCCGGCTTCCCCAGAAGCGGTCATGGCGTTCGGCCACGAAATGAACTGGGCGTTCCTCCCGCTGCGGCCGGAGCATGCGGTCGCAGTGCTCGACGTGCCCATCGGACACAAGGATCCGTTCGACGAGCTGCTCCTCGCCCAGGCGCAGGTCGAGGGGCTGCGGCTGCTCACCCGGGACAAGGCCCTTATCGGGCATCCGCTCGCCCTTCACTGAGGCCGAACTGGCGCCTTTCGTTTGGGCGGGGCCGCGCCTATATCGCCGCCAGCCCATGACCACCGCCGCCGAGCTTTCCCATGCCGCCCCCGCCGACTGGCGCGATTTCCTCGCGCTGACCAAGCCGCGGGTGATGAGCCTCGTCGTGTTCACCGGGCTGTGCGGCCTGCTCGCGGCGCCGGTGCCGCTCCACCCGGTGCTGGGCTTCACCGCCATCCTGTGCATCGCGCTCGGCGCGGGCGCGGCGGCCGCGCTCAACATGTGGTACGAGGCCGATCTCGACGCGAAGATGAAGCGGACCGCGGGCCGCCCGCTGCCGGCCGGGCGGATGGACCGCCAGTCGGCGCTGCATTTCGGAGTCGGCCTCGCCTTCTTCTCGGTCATCCTGATGGAGCTGGCGACCAACCGCATCGCCGCGGCGGTGCTCGCCGTCTCGATCCTGTTCTACGTGCTCGTCTACACGATCTGGCTGAAGCGGCGGACGCCGCAGAACATCGTCATCGGCGGCGCCGCCGGGGCCTTCCCGCCGGTAATCGGCTGGGCGGCGGCGACGGGGAACATCACCCTGCTGCCGGTGCTGCTCTTCCTGCTCATCTTCCTGTGGACTCCGCCGCATTTCTGGGCGCTGTCGCTGTTCGTCCGCTCCGATTACGCGGCGGCGGGCGTGCCGATGCTGCCGGTCGTCGCGGGCGCGAAGGTGACCCGCCAGCACATCCTTCTCTACAGCCTCCCCATGGCCGCCGCCGCCGTGGCTCCCTGGCCGCTCCACCTCGCCGGAGCCTTTTACGGGCTCGTCGCCGCCGCCTTCAGCCTCGTCTTCATCGGCATCGCCGTGCAGGTGCTGCGGAGCCGCGCCACCGAGCCCGCCGGTATGAAGGCCGAGAAAAGGCTGTTCGCCTTCTCGATCCTCTATCTCTTCGTCCTGTTCGGGGCGCTGGTCGTTGATCGGTGGCTGCTCGCGTGAACGATCCGGCGCGCCCTTCCGAGAAGGAGATCCGCCGCCGCCAGAAGGCGCGCGCGCTGCTGATGGGGCTGCTGCTCGGCGCCTTCGTCGTCCTGGTCTATGCGATCACCATCGCCAAGATGAGCATCAACCGGTGACCGCGGCGGCCCGCGGCAAGCAGCGCACCGCCGCGCTCGCCACCCTGCTGGCGGCGGCGATGGTCGCCCTCGCCTTCGCCAGCGTGCCGCTCTACCGCCTCTTCTGCCAGGCGACCGGCTTCGACGGCACCACCCAGCGCGCCGAGGGCAAGGCGGCGCCGGGGCCGGTGCTCGGCAAGGAAGTGTCGGTGCGCTTCGACGCCAACACCGCGCTGACCCTGCCGTGGCGCTTCCAGCCGGAGAAGCCGCGCGAGACGGTGACGATCGGCGAGCGGGAAATGGCCTTCTTCCTTGCCAGGAACCTCTCCGCCAGGCCGATCACGGGCCGCGCCACCTTCAACGTCTCCCCGCCCCAGGCCGGCAAGTATTTCACCAAGATCCAGTGCTTCTGCTTCACCGAGCAGACCTTGAAGCCGGGGGAGGAGGCGCGGATGCCGGTCATCTTCTACGTCGACCCCAAGTTCGCCAGCGATCCGGACACCGCCGACATCAGCGAAATCACCTTGAGCTACACCTTTTACCCGGTGGACGAGGCGGAGGGGCGAAGCTAGAGCACCACCCGTCGAGCCGGTCCCCGACCGGCGCGAGCAGCGAGACGCACGCAGAGGACCACATGGCCGGAGCGAAGAACCACCCCTACCATCTCGTCAATCCGAGCGTCTGGCCGCTCATCGGCGCCTTCTCGGCGCTGGCCATGTTCGGCGGCCTGGTCATGTGGATGCACGAGGTTTCCGGCGGGCCGTGGGTGATCGCGGTCGGCGTGGCCGGCATCCTCCTCACCATGTTCAGCTGGTGGTCGGACGTGATCCGCGAGGCCCATGGCGGCGACCATACTCCCGTCGTCCAGCTCCACCTTCGCTACGGCATGATCCTGTTCATCGCGTCGGAGGTGATGTTCTTCGTCGCCTGGTTCTGGGCCTATTTCGACGCCTCGCTCTTCCCCTCGGGAGTCGACGCGATCGGCGGCGTCTGGCCGCCCAAGGGCATGGAGGTGCTCGACCCGTTCGGCTTCCCGCTGCTCAACACCCTGATCCTGCTCTGCTCCGGCACGACCGTCACCTGGGCCCATCACAGCCTCATCCACGGCGACCGCCGCGGCCTCATCATCGGCCTGTGGTGCACGATCCTGCTCGGCATGCTGTTCACCAGCATTCAGGCCTATGAATACAGCCACGCGCCCTTCACGTTCAAAGAGAATATCTACAGCTCGACCTTCTTCATGGCGACGGGCTTCCACGGCGCGCACGTCATCATCGGCACCATCTTCCTGATCGTCTGCCTGGTCCGCTCGTACAAAGGCCATTTCACCCCGCAGCAGCATTTCGGCTTCGAGGCGGCCGCCTGGTACTGGCATTTCGTCGACGTGGTGTGGCTGTTCCTGTTCATCTGCATCTACGTCTGGGGCGGCTGGGGCGCCAGCTACGCGGGGTGAGTGCGCGCCCCGCGGGGTCCTTCGATACGCCGCTTCGACTTCGCTCAGCGGCTACTCAGGATGAGCGGTGGAAGCAGTCTCTCCCGCTCATCCTGAGTAGGGACTGAGCCATGGCGAAGGCCCGTATCGAAGGACCGCCGACGGAGCGCGCCAAGGGGCTGCTCCTGGCGCTGGCATATCGGCAGGACACCCGGGAAGCCCGACTTGCGCCGGGGGAGGGGGAATGAAGCTGCCGCTCGTCCCGACCCTCTTCGTCGCCCTGGCCGTGCTGGCGATGGTCCGGCTCGGCGTCTGGCAGCTGCACCGTTCGGCCGAGAAGGAGGGGCTGAGGGCGCAATATGAGCAGAATGCGAAGCGGCCCGCGATGGCGCTGCCGCCCGCCGCAATCGCGGACGGCAGGCTCCTCTTCCGCCGCGCGAGCGCCTTCTGCCTGGAAGTGACGGAGTGGCGCAGGACCGGCGGCCAGTCGGCCACCGGGCGCGGCGGCACTCGCTTCATCGCCCAGTGCCGCACCGGCGCGGAAGGCCCCGGCTTCGCCGCCGACATGGGCGTGTCGCCGGACCCGAAAGCCGTACCCCGCTGGAAAGGCGGCGAGGTGAGCGGGACGATCGTCGCCGAGCCCTCCCGCGCCGGCTTGTGGGAGCGCCTCAGCGGCAAGGCCCCGCCGGCGCGGCCGATGATCGTCTCCATCCGCCCGGCGCCGGGGCTGGAAGCGAGCGCCCAGCCGTCGCGCGACGCCATCGTCAACAACAGCTTCTCCTACGCCCTCCAATGGTTCTTCTTCGCCGCCACGGCGCTGGTCATTTACCTCCTGGCTCTCAGGCGGCGGCAGAAGCGACCGTGACGGACCCCGTTGCCGCCCGGCCCCGCAGCCACTAACGCCCACCCTCTCATGCAGCTCACCATCCTCCCCAACGGCCTCAGAGTGGCCAGTCGGCAGATGCCGGGGCTCGAGACCGCCGCGGTCGGCCTCTATGCCGAGGCGGGCTCGCGTCACGAGCCGGCGCGGTTGAACGGAATCGCCCATCTGTTCGAGCATATGGTGTTCAAGGGCGCCGGCGGCCGCTCCGCGCGCGAGATCAGCGAGGCGATCGAGGATGTCGGCGGCGACCTCAACGCCGCCACCGACCGCGACGGGACCAGCTTCACCGCCTCGGTCATGGCCGAGCACGTGCCGCTCGGCGTCGAGCTGATCGGCGACATGGTCCAGCGGCCCCATTTCGCCGCCGCCGATCTGGCGCGCGAGAAGGACGTCGTCCTCCAGGAGCTGGGCGAGGCCCGCGACACGCCGTCCGACATCATCTTCGACGATCTCTGGTCGGCGGCCTTCGACGACCAGCCGCTCGGCCGCTCGGTGCTCGGCAGCGAGGAGAGCATCGAGGCGATCGCGGTCGAGGACCTCCACGCGTGGCGGAGCGGGCGCTACGGCGCGGCGGCTTTGTCCCTCGTCGCGGCCGGCAAGGTCGACCACGGGCAGCTCGTCGCGCTGGCCGAGCGCCATTTCGGCGGGACCGAAGCGGGGCGCAACGCCTCGCCGGAGGCCGCGCGCTTCACCGGCGGCACCCGAGTCAGCCGGGTGTCGAGCGACCAGGCCCACCTCACCCTCGCCTTCCCGGCGCCCGCGCAGCGCGATCCGGATTATTTCGCCGCCCGGCTGTTCGCGGACGTGGTCGGGGGCGGCATGTCGTCGCGCCTGTTCCAGCAGGTGCGCGAGGACCGGGGGCTGGCCTACACCGTCTATTCCTCGCTCCATCCCTATTCCGACGCCGGCATCTTCTACGTCTACGCCGCCACCGCCCGGCGCGAATCGGGCGCCGCCGCGCAGCTCATCGACGAGGTGATCGCCGATACCGCCGAGACGGTGACGGACCGGGAGCTGGAGCGGGTTCGCACCCAGTCCCGCGCCGCCTTGCTGATGTCGATGGAGAGCCCCTGGGGGCAGGCCCATTATGTCGCGCGCCAGCTGTTCGTCTACGGCCGGCTGGTGGAGCCTGTAGAAGTGGTGGCGGAGCTGGACTCGGTCACCCTCGATCAGGTGCGCGAGGCGGGGCGCAAGATGCTCGCCGGCCCCCGCGCCCGCGCCACGATCGGCTTCCCCGCGGTGAGGGCCGCGTGAGTTCTTGAGCGCATCTTCCTCGGCCCCCTCCCCCGAAGGCGAACGGGGCCTGTCGGTGCTGGTCGCGGAGCCTTGGGCCGATTACGGGCTCGTCGACTCCGGCGGCGGCCGCAAGCTCGAGCGCTACGGCGGCTACCGCTTCATCCGTCCCGAACCGCAGGCGATGTGGGCGCCCGCCGGCGCGGACTGGGACGCCGACGGCGAGTTCATCCCGGGCTCGGACGAAGAAGGCGGCGGGCGCTGGCAGTTCCGCCGTCCGGTGCCGCGCGAGGGCTGGGACCTCGCCTGGCAGGACGTGCGCTTCCGAGCGTCGGCGACGCCCTTCCGCCACCTCGCTTTCTTCCCCGACATGGCGCCGCAATGGGCGTGGATGCGCGAGCGGCTCGGGGAGGGGACGGAGGCGCTCAACCTGTTCGGCTATACCGGCGTCGGCACGCTCGCCATGGCCGCGGCGGGCGCTCGGATGACCCATGTCGACGCCTCGAAGAAGTCGGTCGAGGCCGGCAAGGAGAATGCCCGGCTGTCGGGGATGGCCGGGCAGCCGATCCGCTGGATGGTGGACGACGCGGCCAAGTTCGCCGCGCGCGAGGTGCGGCGCGGCCGGCGCTACGACGGCATCATCCTCGATCCGCCCAAATTCGGCCGCGGCCCGAACGGCGAGCTGTGGCGGCTGGAGGAAGGCCTTCCCGGCCTGATCACCGACTGCCGACGCCTGCTCGACGCCGACAGCCGCTTCCTCGTCCTCACCGTCTATGCCGTCCGGATGTCGGCGCTGGCGATCGGCGCGCTGCTCCGGCAGGCGCTCGGCGATCTCGGCGGAACGATCGAGTGCGGCGACATGGCGGTTCGCGAAGAGGCGCGCGGCCTGCTTCTCCCCACCGCAATCTTCGCCCGGTGGTCGGTCTAGTCCCGTCCCGCGCGGATCGCGGCGCCCGCCGCGAAGGGGGCGATCGCCACCAGCAGCAGCGACGCCGCGGCGAGCAGCTTCGCCGCGCCCGCGCTCCCGCCTTCGCCCCCCATGCCCGCGCCGAAGATCAGGATCGGCACCGCCAGCGGCAGCATGAGCAGGCCCGCCAGCGCGCCGGTGCTCCTCAGCCCGGCCGTCAGCGCGGCGACGATCAGGGTCAGCGCGGCGAGGCCGGGCGTGCCGGCGAGCAAGCCCAGCTCCAGCCGCAGCAAAGCGGCCGAAGGCAGCTTCAGCAAGGCGGCGGCGGGCAGAGCGGCGAGCATCAGCGGCGGCCCGAAGCCGAGCCAGTGGCCGGCGAGCTTGGCGAAGGCGACGCCCTCCTCGGCCATGCCGCGTACCGCCAGCTGGTCGAGGACTCCGGCCGCGCGGTCCGGTTCGACGAGGCGGTCGACCGGCAGCAAAGCGGCGAGCAACGCCGCCATCCACAGCGCCCCGCCGCCGGTGCGGGCGAGGAGCGGCGCATCCGGCCCGACGGCGAAGGGGAAGAGCGTCGCCACCAGCAGGAAGAAGAGGAGCGGAAGGAATGCGTGGCCCCCGGTGGCGGCCAGGCGCAGCTCGCGCAGGATCAGCGCGCTCATCCGAGTGCGATCCGCTTCGCCGCGTCGAGCCCCAGCGGCTGGTGCGACGCGGCGAGGATGGCGCCGCCGCCGGCCAGGTGCGCCGCCGTCGCCGCGTCGAGCCGCTCCTGTCCCTCCGCGTCGAGCCCGTTGGCCGGCTCGTCGAGCAGCCACAAAAGCGCCCCGCTCGCCGCCACCCGCGCCAGCGCCGCGCGCTTGCGCTGGCCGGTGGACAGCATCCGCACCGGCACCTCGGCGAGCGGAATCAGCCCCATCGCCTCCATCCCCGGCGCGGCCGGCCTGCCGTCGAGCGCCGCCCAGAAGCCGAGCGCCCGCCGCAGCGTCAGCCGCGGATCGAGCGCCAGCCCCTCGTCGGCGAGCGCGGCGGCGGCGCCCCGCTCGACCCGCCCCGCGGCGGGACGGAGCAGACCGGCGGCGAGGCGGATGAGGCTCGACTTGCCGGCGCCGTTCGGGCCGGTGACGAGCGCCGCCTCGCCCGGCGCCAGCGCCAAGTCGAGCCGTTCGAACAGGAGCCGACCGCCGCGCACGCACGCCGCCTGCTCGAAGCGCAGCAGCGCCGCCGCGCTCACCCCGCCGAGTCCTCGATGGCGTGCATGTCCGCGTCGGAGAAGCCGAAATGGTGGCCGACCTCGTGGACGATGACATGGGTGACGAGCGCCTCGAGGCTCACCCCCGTCTCCGACCACTCGTCGAGCAGCGGCCGCCGGTAGAGGTGGATCATGGCGGGGAGCTCGCCCGACAGCAGAGACGATTGCTCGCCGATCGGCCGCCCGGTGTAGAGGCCGGAGAGGTCGAACGGATCCTCGATGCCGAGCTGGTCGAGCACCTCGTCCTCGGCGAAATCGTCGATCCTGAGGACGACGCCGTCCAGATGGCGGCGGAACGCCTCGGGCATGCGGGCGATCGCCGCGTCCGCGAGCCGCTCGATCTCCGCCGCGTCCGGCGCGTAGGTTTGACGCTCGCCCATTGTCCAGCGACATAGAGGCGAAAGACGGGAGGAGACAATGCGGCTCACCGACGAGGAGAGGGAGGCGGCGCTCGGCGGCGTCCCCGGCTGGACCTACGACGCGGAGGCGCGGGCGATCCGGCGCAGCTTCGCCTTCGCCGATTTTTCCGAGGCCTTCGCCTTCATGACCCGGGTGGCGCTCGCCGCCGAGAAAGCGGACCACCATCCGGACTGGTCGAACAGCTGGAACAAGGTCGAGATCGCCCTCACCACCCACAGCGCGGGCGGCCTCACCGGCCGCGACGTGGACCTCGCTTGCACGATCGACGCGCTCGCCGGCTTGCCCTCCTGAGGTCGAGGCGCCACTAGATGGCGGAGCCGCGCGAAGTGCGGCGGAGACGGGCGCGCGAAGCGCGTCCAATCCCTCCCGCTCTACCGACGCGCCTTGCCCTGAGGTCGAGGCGACAGTAGATGGCGGCCCTTCCAGAGCATGCGGAGCGGTGGCCGAGTGGTCGAAGGCGCTCGCCTGGAAAGTGAGTATACGCCAAAAGCGTATCGAGGGTTCGAGCCGGAGCCGCGCGAAGTGCGGCGGAGACGGGCGCGCGAAGCGCGTCCAATCCCTCCCGCTCTACCGACGCGCCTTGCCCTGAGGTCG
>DASWRU010000108.1:0-22431 GCA_036403015.1 Allosphingosinicella sp. | reverse complement strand
GAATTTCGCGGCGTCGAGCTTAAGCGGGGCGAGCTCGCGGGCGACGGCGGCGTCGAGACGGGCGGCGGCGGCGGTGCGCGCCCCGGTCAGCGTCCGCGCCGCGCCCTCGTAGGCGGAGCGCGCCCCGGCGACGGCGCGCTCGGTCGCCGCGAGGCTCTTCTCGCCGGCCTCCAGCGCGGCGAGCCGAGCCGCAAGCCCCGCGGCCAAGGCGGGGAGCGCATCCGCCTCGACCCGGTGCTTGCGGGCAAGGGCGCGAATTTCGAAGAGGCGCGCCTCGGCCTCCTCCAGCCGGGCCGGGTCGAAGGCCAGCGCCTCGGCGGCCGCGGCGAGCCTGTCCTCCGCCTCCGAAGCTTCGATGAGGGCGCGGTCGAGCGCGGCGAGCGCTTCCTCCAGCCGCTCATGCTCGCCGCCGATCCGCTCCAGCCGCCGCGCGGCCTGACGGAGCAAAGCGAGGCCGCCCTCCGACCCGTCGAGCAGCTGGCCGACCGCGGCGATATCCTCGGCCAGCCGGGCGCCTTTCTGCATGTTCGCCCGAAGCGATGCCAGCTCCGCCTCCTCGCCTTCCTCCGGCGCGAGCTTCGCCAGCTCGGCGACCGAATGCTCCAGCCACTCGCGGTCGCGCTCGGCGGCGTCCATCTCCTCGCGGGCGCGGGCCAGCAGGGCCTCGGCCTCGCCCCAGGCGCGGAAGGCGCGCTCGGCCTCGCCCGTGTCGACGCCGGCGAAGGCATCGAGCAAAGTGCGGTGGCCGCGCGGGTTGAGCAGGCCGCGATCGTCGTGCTGCCCGTGTATCTCGACCAGCATGGCACCGAGGTCGCGGACGAGGGCGATCGAGGCCGTCTGGTCGTTGACGAGGGCGCGGCTGCCGCCGTCCGCCTTGACGATTCGGCGGATGACGAGCGGCTCGCCGGGCTCGCCCTCGAGGCCGTTCTCGGCGAGGAGATCGCGCGCGGGGTGGCCGGCGGGAAGCTCGAAGCTGACGCTCACCACCGCCTGCTTCTGACCCTGGCGGACGAGGCCGCTGTCGGCGCGCACCCCGAGCGCGAGGCCGAGGGCGTCGAGCAGGATCGACTTGCCGGCGCCGGTCTCGCCGGTGAGCACGCCCAGGCCGGGACCGAATTCGAGGTCGAGGCTCTCGATCAGGACGACGTCGCGGATGGAGAGGCCGGTCAGCATGCTACCGGCTTCATGCCACCGCCCGAATCAGGAGATCAAGCGGCAGGCGCCGCCGGGGCGTGCTTCTGCATGAGGCCGTAGGCGCGCTCGTACCATTTGCTGCTGGGATAATTGGCGCCGAGCACCGCCGCCGCCTTGCGCGCCTCCTCGGGCACGCCGAGCGCCAGATAGCATTCGGTGAGGCGCATCAGCGCCTCGGGCGTGTGGCTGGTGGTCTGGTATTCGTCGATGACGGCGCGGAAACGCATGCTGGCGGCGAGCCACTGGTTGCGGCGCTCGTAGAAGCGGCCGACCTCCATCTCCTTGCCGGCGAGATGGTCGCGGACCAGGTCGATCTTCAGCCGCGCATCGGAGGCGTAGCGAGTATTGGGATAGCGCCGGACGAGCTCACCCAGCGAATCCAGCGCCTGCTTGGTCGTCGTCTGGTCGCGGGTCACGTCCTCGATCTGCTCGTAATAGCTGAGCGCGACGAGATAATAAGCGTAGGGGGCGTCCTTGTTGCCCGGGTGGATCGAGAGGAAGCGGCGGGCGCTGTCGATCGACTTGGTATAATCCTTGGCGGCGTAATAGCTGAACGCGCTCATCAGCTGCGCTCGCCGCGCCCAGACGGAATAGGGATGCTGGCGCTCGACCTCGTCGAAGACGCCGGCGGCGCCGGCATAATCGCCGCGCTCGAGCCGCTCGCGGGCGAGGTTGTAGAGGGTGTTGACGTCGCGCGCGACATATTGGGTGTCGGCGCGGGTGTGCTTGCCCCGGCCGGCGCAGGCGGCGAGGGGAAGGACCATCGCGACCATCATGGCGGCGGCAAGCGGGCGGGCTGTTCTGGAAAGCATGGAGGGCTTCTTAGCGGAGGGTTTTGGGAAGGCCAAGCGGATAGGGACCTTCAGCCGACATGCGATGAACCGGGGTTTAATGCTTGTGCGGTAAAGGCGATGCGATGCTCAGGGTGCTGACCCTTTCGACGCTGTTCCCGGACCGGGCGCGGCCCAATTTCGGCGTCTTCGTCGAGCGGCAGACGCTCGGCCTCGCGGCACGGGAGGGCGTGGACGTGGCGGTCGCCGCCGGCATCGGCCTGCCGCTTTGGCCGCTGTCGCTCCACCCGCATTATCGCGAGCTTCGCGCGCTTGCGCAGCGGGAGGATTGGCGCGGCCTTGCCGTCCACCGCCCCCGTTTCCGCTCGCGGCCGCAGGCGGGCGCCGCGCGGGCGCTCGCAACCAGGCTCCTTCCTCTCGCGCGCGAATTCCGGCCCGACGTGATCGACGCCGAATTCTTCTGGCCCGACGGCGTCGCCGCTTTGCACCTCGCCCGCGCGCTCGGCCTCCCTTTCTCGATCAAGGCGCGGGGCAGCGACATCATCTGGTGGGGAAGGCAGCCCGCCATCCGCCGCCAGATGGTCGAGGCGGCCGAAGCGGCCGGCGGCCTCCTCGCGGTCAGCGAGAGCCTCAGGCGCGAGATGATCGCGCTCGGCATGCCCGCCGAGAAGATCCGGGTCCATTATACCGGCATTGACCTCGATCTATTCCGGCCGGTGGAGCGCCCGCGCGGCCGCGTGATCGCCACGCTCGGCAACCTCGTTCCGGTCAAGGGCCAGCGGCTCGCCATCGAGGCGCTCCGCCAGGTGCCCGGCGCGACCCTGCTCGTGATCGGCGACGGGCCGGAGCGCAAGGCGCTGGAGCGCGCGGCCGACGGCCGGGTACGGTTCCTCGGCGCAATTCCCCACCGCGAGCTGCCGGCGATCCTCACCCAGGCGGACGTCATGGTGCTCCCCGCCGAGCGGGAGGGCCTGGCCAATGCCTGGATCGAGGCGCTGGCCTGCGGGATTCCCATCATCATCCCCGATGTCGGCGGCGCGCGCGAGGTGATCGACCGGCCCGAGGCCGGCCGAATCGTCGCGCGCGAGCCCGGAGCGATCGCGGCCGCGATACGGGAGCTGCTCGACGATCCGCCGCCGCGGCAGGCGGTGCGGGCGGCGGCGGAGCGGTTCAGCTGGGACAGGAACGCCGCCGAGCTGGAGGCGCACCTCCGCGCCGTATCAGGCGAGCGGCATTAGGGCCGCGGCGATCCAGCGTTCCTCGCCGCGCAGCAGGCCCCAGGTTCGGGCGGCGGCGCGGCTGTCCATCGCCTCGATGCCGATGCCGCGCGCTTCGAGCGCCCGCACCAGCGCGCGCGGCGGATGGGCGAGCCGGGCGCCGGTGCCGAGGATGACGAATTCCGGCGCCGGCTCCAGGGCGAGCACGGGCTCCAGGTTCGCGAGGCCGAGCGCCGCGGGCGCCGGGGCATCCCATTCATGCGCGCCTTCGGGGGTGAGCAGAAGCGCCCGATAGGTCCTTCCGTCGACCGAGAAGCCGGTGCCGACGAAGCCCTCGACGACCGGCCCCCGCGGCCTCGGCTCCCGGTCCATCCGGGCCATGTCAGATCCCTTCGCGGGTGATCCGCTCGGCGCCCGCCGCCCCGCCCTTGACCTTCGGCGCGGCCAGCGGCTGCGGCTTCAGGCCGAGCGTGATCAGCAGCGAGGAGGAGACGTAGATGGACGAATAGGTGCCGACGATGACGCCGAGGATCATCGCCGCGGTGAAGCCGCGCAGCACATGGCCCCCGAACAGGAGCAGGGAGCCCAGAGCGAGGATCACAGTAAGCGAGGTCATCACGGTGCGAGGCAGCGTCTCGTTGACCGAGAGGTCGACGATGCCGCTCATGTCCATCTGGCGGTACTTGCGCATGTTCTCGCGGATCCGGTCGTCGATGACGATCTTGTCGTTGATCGAGTAGCCGACGATGGTCAGCACCGCCGCGACGATGTTGAGGTCGAACTCCAGCCGGGTGAGCGCGAAGAAGCCCAAAGTCATCAGCACGTCGTGGCCGATCGCGACGAAGGTCGAGACTCCGAACTGCCATTCGAAGCGGAACCAGCCGAACAAGGCGATGGCGAAGACCGCGAGGAGGACGGCGAGGATGCCGCTCCTCACCAGCTCGTCCGAGACCTTGCCCGAGACCGTGTCGGTGCGGGTGAACTGGACGTCGCGATAGCGGACCCGGACCGAATCCTGGACCTTCTTCACCACCGCGTTGGTCGCGCCCGGATCGGCGCTCTTGGGCACCGGCAGCCGGATCGAGACCACCTTGGGATCGCCGAACTGCTGGAGCGAGACCTCGCCGACGCCGAGCCGGTCGATGTCGCGCCTCAGGTCGTCGAGCGGGGGGGCGGTGCTGAACTTCGCCTCGACCATCAGCCCGCCGACGAAGTCGACGCCGAGGTTGAGGCCGCGGCCGAAGAACATCGAGACGGCGATCACCGTCAACAGGGCGGTGAGGCCGAACGCCCAGGGGCGCAGGCGCACGAAGCCGATGTTCGTATTGTCCGGGACGAGCTTCAGGAGGCGCATGGCTTATCGATCCGGTCAGATGTGGAGCATCGCGGGCCGCTTGCGGCGGATATAGCCCGCGGTCAGCATCCGCGTGAGGGTGACGGCGGTGAACACCGAGGTGACGATGCCGATCAGCAGCACCACCGCGAAGCCCTTGACCGGGCCGGAACCCAGGAGGAGCATGATCACGCCCGAAATGGCATGGGTCGCGTTCGCCTCGAAGATGGTGCGGCTCGCTTCCTTGTAGCCCAGCTCCACCGACATGACGACGCTGCGCCCGCGCCGCGCTTCCTCGCGGATGCGCTCGTTGATCAGCACGTTGGCGTCGACGGCGGTGCCGATGGTCAGCACGAAACCGGCGATGCCCGGCAGGGTCAGCGTCGCGCCCAGCATCGCCATCACCGAGAGGATGACGAAGATGTTCAGCACGACGGCGATGTTCGCATAGACTCCGAAGCGGCCGTAGGTGACCAGCATGAAGACGATGATCGCCACCGAGGCGATGGTCGAGGCGAGGACGCCGGCGCGAATCGAATCGGCGCCGAGCTGCGGCCCCACGGTGCGCTCCTCGACCACCTTCAGCGCCACCGGCAGCGACCCCGACTGAAGCGCGATCGCCAGCGACTGGGCCGATTCGACCGTGAAGCTGCCCATGATCTGCGCCGAGCCGCCGAGGATCGGCTCGTTGATGTTGGGCGCCGACAGGACGACGTTGTCGAGGATGATCGCGAACGGCTTGTTGACGTTGTCGCGGGTGACCTGGGCGAAGCGGTGGCCGCCTTCCGAGTTGAAGGTGATGGCGACGACCGGCTGGTTGTTCTGGTCGAAGCTCTGCTGCGCCTTGGTGAGCTGCGAGCCGTTGATGATCGCCCGGCGCTGGACCGCGATCGGCGCCCCGTTCTCGAAATGAAGGATTTGGCTGCCGACCGGGGCGTGGCCGGAGGCGAGCTGGTCGGGCGGCACGTTCTGGTCGACGAGCTTGAACTCGAGCTTGGCGGTGCGCCCGATCAGCGCCTTGAGCGCCGCCGGATTCTGGACTCCGGGCACTTGGACGAGGATCCGGTCGGAGCCCTGGCGGATGATCGTCGGCTCGCGCGTGCCGAGCGCGTCGATGCGCTTCCTCACCACGTCGGTGGCGCCGTTCATCGCCTCGTTGACGAAGGCTTGGAGGCCGGCGCGCGTTGGCGTCATCATCACCCGGTTGCCGTCCACCAGCCGGACGTCCCAGTCGCGCTGGCCGGTCGCGCCGACGCCGCTGGTCTGGGTGCGGGCCAGCTCGAAGGCGGCGTCGACGCGGGAGGCGTCGCGGACGAAGAAAGCGAGCGAGCCGCCGGTCGTCGAAACGTCGCCTATCTCGATCCTGGGATCGGCCCGGCGCATCTGCGAGCGGATCGTCTCCTCCATCGCCGCGAGGCGGGACTTGGCGACGTCCTGGACGTCGGCTTCGAGGAGGATGTGGCTACCGCCCGACAGATCCAGGCCGAGGTTGATCCGCGGCATGCCGGCCAAATGGAAGCGCTTGGCGTTGGTCTCGCCGATCAGGCTGGGAATGGCGAAGATCACGCCGAGCGCAAGCGCCAGCGTGATGAGGATCCTCTTCCAGCGGGGAAAGTCGAGCATGGCTAGTCGTTCGCCGGCTTGGTGCCGTGGGGGCGCACGTCGCTCAGCAGCGCCTTGACGGCGCGGATGCGCACGCCCGAGGCGATTTCGAGCTCGACCTCATGGTCCTCGACCTTCGTCACCTTGCCGACGACGCCGCCGCCGGTCACCGCGACGTCGTTCTTCTTCACCGCGTCGATCAGCGCCCGGTGCTGCTTCACCCGCTGCTGCTGCGGCCGGATGAGCAGGAAGTAGAAGATGACGAAGATGAGCAGGAGCGGCAGCATGCCGCTCCCGAGTATGGCGCCTAGTCCGGTGGGCGCGCCGGCCGATGCGTTGGCGGAGGAAGAAAACATGTTTGGCGATACCTGGTGAGCAGGCCGGCGCGAAAGCGCGGCCGAAGCGGTGGGGCGACTATCACGGCGGCGGCGCCTTGCGCAAGGCGCCGCCGCCGGCCCGCATATGGGAAGCCTCGCCGCGGTGGGAAGGGGGCGCGCCGCGACCCCTTTGCACAGGGCGCGGCCGGGAGTAGACTGGCGGCCCCGGGTCGAAACGAATTGCGAGTGACGGAGGGGTCGATGATCAAGGGAATTGCGATACTGGCGGCGGCCGCGGCGGCGATCTCTTTGGCGGGCGCCGCTTCGGCGGCGCCGGACGGGAAGAACCGCAAGGTGACGGTGCTCAATCTCAGCACCTCGACGATGCGCGAGCTCTACGCCTCCCCGATCACCTCGACCACCTGGGAGGAGGATTTGCTCGGCCAGCGGACGCTCACCTCCGGCCAGAGCATCTCGGCCAATATCGATAACGGCACCAACGAATGCTATTACGACCTGAAGGCCGTAATGGCGAACGGCAAGGCCTGGGAGCACCGCAAGGTCAACGTCTGCGCCGTCAGCAAGTGGGTCGTCGCCGACGCCGGCGAGTCGATGCAATAAGCCTCACCCGCGCGGCGGCAGGATGATCAGGGTCGACGTACCGTGGGCGAGGATCTTGCCCTCCGCCGACAGGAGCCGCGCCTCGGCGGTGGCGATCTGGCGCCCGCGCGTCACCACCCGGCCCTCGCACCGCACCGTCCCGCCGTCGGCGGCGATCGGGCGGGTGAAGTTCACCTTCGTCTCGACGGTCGTGTAGCCCACCCCCGCGGGAAGCTCGGTGTGGACGGCGCAGCCGGCCGCGCTGTCGATCAGGGTCAGCGCGCAGCCGCCATGGACGCCGCCGAGCGGATTGAGGAGGTGCGGCCCGGGCTCGCCCTCGAAAACGGCGCGGCCCGGCGCGACCTCGACCAGCCGGAAGCCCATCGTGCGGCCGATCGGCGGGGCCGGGACGCGGCCGTCGATCAGCGCCTGGAGCAGCTCCAGCCCGCTCATCGTCGCAAAGTCCTCGGCAGTGGCGAGACCGAAAGCGCGCTCGTCCGCAGCCATGCTCTATCCCCTCAATTAAGTTTCTGTTTGAAACTAACTGTGCCGCCGCCGCTGTCAAGAGCGGCTTGCCTTGGCGGCCCGCCCCGCCTACATCGCGGCCCTCGTTTCCGGCGCAGCCGGGAGCGCCGGTCGGGGCGTAGCGCAGCCTGGTAGCGCATCACACTGGGGGTGTGGGGGTCGCTGGTTCGAATCCAGTCGCCCCGACCATCGAGCCAAATGGAGCGTGCGGGGCACGTTTCATTTCGCTCGATCCGCCGCAGGCGAACCGCCGTTCCGCTACCCGCTCTCCTCCGCCGGCCTGGCCTCGGCGTCGAGCACGGTCGTGTAGAGCTTGCCGATACCGATCAAAGCGACGCCGAGGCCCATGAAGGAGAGGATCCTCAGCAATCCCTGCAGCGCCGAGGCGTCGACCAGGAATACCTTGAGCGCGGTCGCGGTGAGGAGGATTAGGCCGGCGAGGCGTAGCGCCTTGTCCGGCAGCCGAACTCCGCTGAGGAGCAGCGCCAGCGACAGCAGCAGAGCGGCCAGCGAATAGCCGTAGGATTCGGTCGCGGCGACGTCGGTGCCGGTCAGGATGGCGCCGTGGAAGAGCTGGCGGACCATCAGCATCACCCCGG
Organism: Allosphingosinicella sp.; assembly: GCA_036403015.1. Classification (GTDB taxonomy): domain Bacteria; phylum Pseudomonadota; class Alphaproteobacteria; order Sphingomonadales; family Sphingomonadaceae; genus Allosphingosinicella. Next base: position 14,253 of record DASWRU010000108.1, on the reverse strand, counting down.
CGATGAGCGCGGCGAGGGCGAGGACGAGCCACGCGCCCGATCGGAACGGGCTGTCCGCCCCCCGCCGCGCCCGGTAGAGCCAGAAGGCGCTGAGCAGGTAAGCGGGGGCGAGGAGGTTGAGCACCGGCCAGTGGCCCACCGATTGCGGCACCAAAGCGGGATTGTCGACGATCAGGTCGAACCAGAGGAGCCGTGCCGCGGCGAGCGCGGTCAGCGCGATTCCCGCCAGCCAGCGGCGGCGTTCGTCGACCAGCCCGGCCTTCAGCCGCCCGGTGCAGACCAGCCAGCCGCCCGCGAACAGCGCCTGCGTGATCAGCGTCCGCTCGGCAAAGCCGCGAGCCACGAAATCCGCCGCCCCCTGAAGGCCGAACGCCTGCTTGAAGGCGACATAGGCGCTCGCCACCGCGAAGCCGGCGGCGGCGGCGAGCAGGGCCGGCCGAACGCCGGTATAATGGTGCGGCAGCACCGCCCAGGCGGCCATCATCAGCAGCGCCGGGAGGAGCAGCACCTGGAGCGACCGTCCGAGGCCGGGAAGGCCCGCCGCCAGCGCCGGCTGCCCGAACAGCGAACCGGCGAGCGTCGCCCACAGGCCCGGCACCATGGCGATGCTCCACAAGGCCACGAAAGCGGCGGTGGCGAGCGTCAGGACGGAGAGGCCGCGGTCGCCGAGGCGGCGCGCCGCCGCCGCCGCGCCAAGACCGAGCAGCATCCAGCCCGCGCCGGCGAGCAGCCGCGGCAGCAGGTCGCCAAGGCCGAGGCCGAGCAGCAGCAGGGCCGCCGCCCCGGCGACGAAGAGCGGCCGGTCGACGTCGGTCTCACCGGCCGCATTGCGCCGTGCCCAGGCGAGGAGCAGCGGCACCGCGGCGAGCGCGGCGAAGACGACGCCCCAGAGCGGCCGGTCGAGGAGCGCCGGGCGGATCGTCCGCAGCAGCATCGCGGGACCCGCCGCGGCCGCGCAGGCCGTCGCCGTCCACAACAAGGCTTCGCGCCGCCGCCGCAGCGCCAGCAAAGTGCCTCCGCCCGCGAAGAGCAAGGTGATTGCCGCCGCCGCCCAGGGCACGGCCCAATCGCGGGAGTCGAGCGCCTTCATGAACAGGAGGACGAGCGCGCCGGCCAAAGCGAGCGCCGGCACCGGCCGGTGCTCGGGCCGCCGCGTCGCGAGGAAGAAGGCGGCCAGCGACAGCGCGCCGTAGAGGCTCCAGGCCAGCGGGCCGATATCGGTCCGGCCGATCAGCACCGCCAGCTCCAACAGGCCGATGGCGGCCGGGCGGACGAAGTCCAGTTGCCAGCCTTTGCCCGCCCGCACCAGCGATCCCGCCACGCCGAGCAGGACGATGAACGCGCCTCCCGCCAGCGCGTCCGCGCGCGGCGCGGCGACGAGCGACGCTGTCCAGGCGAAGCTCAGCAGCACGGCGCCCGCCGCCAGCCAAGTCCAGCCGCGGCGGCCGGCGATGGTGAAGAGGGCGATGTCGAGCAGGCCGAGATAGGCGAGGAGCGGCACCGCCCCGGCATGAGGGTCCCCCACCAGCAGCGGCGTCGCGAAGCCGCCGGCCAGCCCCATGACGGCGGTCGGGGCGCCGTGCCGCAGCGACAGGACGAGGGCGATCAAAGTCACCATGACCATCAGCGCCGACGCCGTGCTCATCGAGATGAGCTGGTAGAGCACAAGCGACCCGTAGGGCGTGGCGTAGAGGACCAATATTCCGGCCCCCACCAGCGACTGGGCGACGCGCGGGTCGACGAGGCCGCCGGGGCGGCTGCGCGCCAGCTCCCCCGCGCCGAGCAGGAGCAGGCCGAACGCCGCCGCGATTCCCATTCGGACCGGCGGCGTGACGAGGCCGATCTCGATCGAGTAGCGGACCAGGAAGATGCCGGCGACGGCGAGCGCGATGCCGCCGATCCAGATCAGCAGCCGGCCGCCGACATAGCGCTCGAACAGCCCACCGAGATTTTCGTGCGGCCGCGCCGGCGCCGGTTTCCCGACCGCGGCCTCGGCCGCTCCGACCCATTCCGTGCGCGACGGTGCGGGCGCCGCGGCAGGCCTGGTTGCCGAAGCGGACGGCGGCGGCGGACCGCCCGCGGCGCGCGCCGCGAGCGGCGGTGGCTCCGGGGGCGGCTCTCCGAAGCCGAGCCGCTCCACCTCCCTCTCCAGCGCCGCGGTGCGTCCCGCGAGCCGGAAGTGCGCCACCGCCAGGGCGACGAGCGCGAGGAGGAGGAGCGGCTCCATGGACGGAAGGCTAGACGCGCGGAGCCGCGCTGTCAGCCCATTCGCGGATCCGGCGAAAGCGGCGCGGCCGGAGCCGCGGCCTCGCCGCCGCTTGGCTTCTTCTCCTTCTTCACCGCATCCGCCACCTCGCGGACCGCGGCGAGCACGGTCGGTACGTTGGCGAGGATCGCCGGCAGCGCCTTGGCCAAGCGCTTCAGGGTCGAGCTCAGGGACATGTCATTCTCCTTCGATTCGGCCGATTCCTAAAGAACATAGCAGGAACTACAATCGTAGGAAAATTCTTTTTCCTCCATTTCGCACCACGCTGGCGGGAGGACGGGAGATCGCTCCTGTTGCACCCTCCCCTTCTCCTGCCCACATTGCCGCCGAGGAAAGAGCGGGAGCATCATGGAAAGCTGGCACGGAACGACGATCCTCGGGGTGAGGAAGAACGGCAAGGCGGTGATCGCCGGCGACGGGCAGGTGACGCTCGGCCAGACGGTGATCAAGCCCAACGCCCGCAAGGTCCGCCGTCTCGGCGACGGCTCCGTCATCGGCGGCTTCGCCGGCGCGACCGCCGACGCCTTCACCCTGTTCGAGCGGCTGGAGCGCAAGCTCGAGCAGCACCATGGGCAGCTCATGCGGGCTTCGGTCGAGCTCGCCAAGGACTGGCGCACCGACAAATATCTGAGGAACCTCGAGGCGATGATGATCGTGGCGGACAAGGACGTCACCCTCGTCCTCACCGGCAATGGCGACGTGCTCGAGCCCGGCTCGGGCGTGGCCGCGATCGGCTCGGGCGGCAATTTCGCGCTCGCCGCCGCCACCGCCCTCTACGAATACGAGGCGGAGGCCGAAGCGATCGCGCGCAAGGCGATGGCGATCGCCGCCGATATCTGCGTCTACACCAACGGCAATCTGACGGTGGAGACGATCGAATCGGCGGCGGCGGCGGCCTGACCGCCGGCGCTCAGATCTGGGCGACGTAGAGGACGTAGCCGTCGGGATCGGCCAACCGGAACTCGCCGCCCGGATTGTAGAAGGGCCTGGCGATCGGTCCCACCTCCAGCCCCGCCTCCGCCAGCGCCGCATGAGTCGCGGCGATGTCGTCGCAATAGGTGTAGAAGAGCACCGCCTGCTGCTCCGCCACCACCGGCGCGCTCGCCCGTGCGAGCATCATCTCGGCCCGCTCCGACCGAAGCCACACCCAGTTCGGACAATCCTCGCCGTCCGGCGTGACCTGGTTCGCCACAACGAACCCGAGCGTCTCGTAGAAGGCGATCGAAGCCCTCATGTCCTCGACATGCGCCAGCGGCACCAGCGATCTTATTCCCGTCATTCCTGCCTGCCCCTCTCCAGCCTCGGCGAAGCCGCCGCGCGCGGCCGCCCTGCGAGCCCATGATGAACGTCCATAGCAGCTTTGCCGGCCGTAGCGTGGTGCGCAAAGCGGCGCTAACCTCCTCCTCATGCATCGCCGCGTCTTTCTCGGCAGCTTCGGCTCCGCGCTGCTCCTTCCCGGCTGCGCCACGATTGGGCGGCGGCCGCTCGTCCGGAGCGCCTGCCTTCCCCGCGTGAACGTTGCCGCCGACCGGATCATCCGCACCGCGGTCGGCCTTCGCCCGTACCGCGCTTCCGGCTTCGTCGTGCGGGCGGAGGCGCTCGGCGACAAGCGCGTCGTCCACAATTACGGCCATGGCGGCGCCGGCATCACCTTGAGCTGGGGCACGTCGCGGCTGGCGGCCGACCTCGGCCTGCAGGGGCATCAGGGGCCCGTCGCGGTGATCGGCGCGGGGGTGGTCGGCCTCAGCACGGCCCGGCTGGTGCAGGAAGCCGGCTTCGCCGTCACGCTCTATGCCGCGGCCCTGCCGCCGGCGACGACCTCGAACGTCGCCGGGGGGCAGTGGCACCCGTTCGGCCATTTCCGCCGTGCCTCGGTCACGCCGGAGTGGCGCGAGCAATATCGCGCCGCCGCCGACTATAGCTGGCGGCGCTTCCAGATCATGGTCGGGGAGGAATATGGCATACGCTGGCTCCCCACCTACAGCGAAGGCGAGCCGGAGGCGCCGCTGCTCCCCACCTTCCCGCCGGCGAGCCGCGCCCTCCTCTCCGCCGAGCACCCGTTCCCGGTCGACCGGCTGTACCGCTTCGACACCCTCTACGTGGAGACCGGCCGTTACCTGCGGCAGCTGATGCGCGACGTCGAGCTCGCCGGCGGCCGCTTCGCCGTCCGCAGCTTCGCCGCGCCGGCCGAGCTTGCGGACCTCCCCGAACGGCTGGTGTTCAACTGCACCGGCCTCGGCGCGAAGGCGCTGTTCGGCGACACCGAGCTGCAGCCGGCGCGGGGGCAGCTTGCCATCCTGCTGCCGCAGCCGGAGATAGGCTACGCCTACACGCTGGATGCGGGTTACATGTTCCCGAGGCCGGACGGCATCGTGCTGGGCGGCACGTTCGAGCTCGACAATTGGTCGCTGGAGCCGGATCCCGCCACCACCGAGCGAATCATCGCCTCCCACAAGGCGCTCTTCGCGGGCTTCCGCTGCGCCTAGAGCGGAGTTTGGCTGAGTGGAATCGCTTCCCGGACGGAGGGACCCGATCAAAGTAGTAGTTTGATGGGAACCCGATCCGGGGTCCACCTTCTTGCGGGCGAGCTCCGGCGGCGCGTCGGCATGGGCCCCGGCCTTCGCTGGGGCGACGGAAAGGGTGCGCCTCCCTCGTCATGCCAGCGCAGGCTGGCATCCATGCGGACTCCGCAGGTCAAGGTGGATGCGGGATCAGGCCTGTCCCGAGCCTGTCGAAGGGTCCGGCATGACGAATTGTGCAACCTGACTTCAGTGCGCCCCTAGACCTGCCCCGCCATGGCGGCTTCCAGCACCTCGCGCGCCTCCGCGGCACCGAAGGGCCGCGGGTTGCCCGCCGCTGAAGGATCGGCCTCGGCCATGGCCGCGATCCGCTCCAGATCGCGGCGGGCAATCCCGAGTTCGGCGAGGGTATGTGGGATCGCGATGCGCCGGCGCAGATCGACGAGCCAGCGCAGGAAGCGTTCATAGGTCGCCTCCTCCAGCCCGATATACCCAGCCAGCCGCGCCAGCCGTTCCTCGATCGCGGGGCGGTTGAAGGCGAGGATGTAGGGCATCAGCACGGCATTGGTGAGGCCGTGATGGGTGCCGGCGATGGCGCCGATCGGGTGCGACAGAGCGTGCATTCCGCCGAGCCCCTTCTGGAAGGCGGTGGCGCCCATCGTCGCGGCGACGAGCATGTGGCCCCGCGCCTCGATGTCCGTCCCGTCCTCCACCGCCCGCGCCAGCGAGCGCGCGATGAGCGCCGTCCCCTCCGCGGCGATGCCGTCTGCCATCGGATGAAAGCCGGGCGCGCAATAGGCTTCGAGGCAGTGGGAGAGCGCGTCCATGCCGGTCGCGGCGGTGACGTGGGGCGGCAGGCCGACGGTCAGCTCGGGGTCCAGGATCACGATCGACGGCAGCATCCGGGGATGGAAGATGATCTTCTTCACCCCCTCCGCCTCGTCGAGGATCACCCCGGCGCGGCCGACCTCGGAGCCCGTCCCGGCCGTGGTCGGGACGGCGACGACGGGCGCAATCGCGCCGGCATCGGCGCGGGTCCACCAATCCTCGCGGTCCTCGAAATCCCATAGCGGCCGCGCCTGGTCGCCCATGAAGGCGACCGTCTTGCCGACGTCGAGCGCGCTTCCGCCGCCGAAAGCGACGACTCCGTCATGGCCGCCCGCCCGATAGGCCGCCACGCCCGCCTCGACGTCGGCGCCGACGGGGTTGGCGTGGATATTCGCGAACAGCCCCGCGCGCGAAGCGGCGACGGCCTCCTTCACCATCGCCATCTCCGCCAGCGCCGGATCGGTGACCAGCAGCGGCCGCTTCATGCCGACCCCGCCGCAGGCCTCGGGCAGCTCGGCAACCCGCCCGGCGCCGAAGCGGATCGCGGTCGGGTAGTTCCAGTTGGCGTTGGGCAGGGCCATCAAAGGCTCCTCACGTGCAGGGATTTCGGCCGTGTGACGCCGTCGAACCCGTAGCGGCCGAGGGAAGCGCCGCGGCCGCTGTTCTTCACCCCCGTCCAGGCGAGGCGGGGGTCGAGATAGTCGCAGCGATTGACCAGCAATGTCCCCGCCTCGACCCGCGCCGCCAGCCCTTCCACCGCCGGCAGGTCGCCGGTCCAGATCGAGGCGGTGAGGCCGTAGGCGCTGTCGTTCATCAGCCGCACCGCCTCCTCGTCGTCCTCCACCTTCATGATCCCGGCGACCGGCCCGAACGTCTCCTCGCGCATCACCGTCATCGAATGATCGACCTGCGTCAGCACCTGCGGCATCAGATAGGCGCCTTCGCCCGTGTCGGCCGGGAAGAGTGGCCCGGGCAGATGGGTGCGCGCGCCCGCCTGGACGGCCGCCTCGATCTGCCGCCGCACCGCCGCCGCGCCCTTCGCGGTCGCCATCGGACCGAGGCTCGTCTCGGGATCGAGCGGGTCGCCGAGCCGGTACGCCTGCGCCGCCTCGACGAAGCCCTGGAGGAACGGCTCCCACACCGCCTCATGCACGTATATGCGCTCGACCCCGCAGCAGGATTGGCCGCTATTGTAGAAGCTGCCGTCGGCCAGCCCCTCGACCGCCGCCGCCACGTCCGCGTCGGCGCGCACGTAGGCCGGGTCCTTGCCGCCCAGCTCCAGCGTCAGCGTCGTGAACGATCCCGCCGCCGCCCGCTCCACCGCCCTTCCGCCCTCGACCGACCCGGTGAAGGTGGCGTGATCGACGAGGCCGGCGCCGAGCAGGCGGCCGGTCTGCTCGTGGCCGAGGAAGAGGTTGGCGAACAGGCCCGCCGGCAGGTCCGCCGCCGCGAAGGCTTCGGCAAGGCGCTCGCCCGCGAGCAGGGTCTGCGCCGAAGACTTGAGGACCACCGCATTGCCCGCGAGCAGCGCCGGCACGATCGCGTTGGCCGCGGTGAGATAGGGGTAGTTCCAGGGCGAGATCACCAGCACGACGCCCGCCGGCACGCGCGCCACCCGCCCCGTTTGGTGCACCTCGTCGGCCAGCGCCTCCGGCGCCATCGCGATCATCGCCTCGACCCGCTCCCTAAGCGACTTGAGCTCGCCGCCGTAGCGCACCGGCCGGCCCATCTGCCACGCCAGCTCCGGCACGACGTCGGCATTGAGTCGCTCCATCGCCTCCAGGAAGCGGCGCAGCGTGGCGCTTCGCTCGGCGAGCGGCACCTCGCGCCACTCACGCTGCGCCCGCCGCGCGACCGTCAGCGCGCGCTCCATCTCGGCCGGCGCCGTCACCGCCCGCCGCGCATATTCGCGGCCGTCGACGGGAGAGGTGCAGACGAGGTCGGTCAACGCACCCTCAAATGATCTCGAAATAGCGGGCGAGCTGCCAGTCGGTGATCGCCTTGCGCGCCTCGCGCTCCTCCCACTCGCGGGTGGCGGCGTAGTGGCCGACGAACTCCGCGCCGAACAGGTCGCGCGCGGCCTCGGAGCTCTTCAGCCGCTGCGCCGCCTCCCAAAGCGTCGAGGGAAGAGCCCGCGCCGGCGCCGTCTCGACCGCATAGGCATTGCCCTCGACGGGAGCGTCCGGCTCGATCCTTTTCTCCATCCCCCACAGTCCGGAGCCGATCGCGGCGGCGAGGGCGACATACGGGTTTATGTCCGCCGCGCCGATCCGATATTCGACCCGCTGGCTCTTATCCGACCCACCGATCACCCTCAGCGCGCAGGTCCGGTTCTCATATCCCCAGGTGGCGGAGGTCGGCGCCCAGAAGCCGGGGATCATCCGCGTGTAGCTGTTCACCGTCGGCGCGATCATCGCGAGCAGCTCCGGCATCAGCGCCTGCTGGCCGCCGACGAACCAGCGCATCCGGTCCGACATGGCGAGCGGCTTGCCCTGTTCGTAGAACAGCCCCTCCCCCGTCTTCGCATCGGTGAGCGACATGTGGAGATGGCCGGACTGGCCGGGCCAGTCCTTCGACCATTTCGCCATGAAGGTCGCCATCCAGCCGCGCCGCTGGGCGAGGATCTTGGCGACGGTCTTGAACAAGGCGGCCTTGTCCGCCGCCTCCAGGGCGTTGTCCACTTTGATCGCCGCCTCCATCACCCCCGGCCCGGTTTCGGTATGCAAGCCCTCGATCTCGATCCGCATCTTTTCGCAGGTCGACCAGAGTTCGTGATAGAAATCGGCGTGGACGCTGGAGCGGAGCATCGAATAGCCGAAATTGCCCGGCGTGATCGGCCTCAGGTCGCGATAGCCTTTTTCCCGCACCGATTGCGGCGTCTCCTCAAAGACGAAGAATTCGAACTCGGCCGCCGCCTTGACCGCGAAGCCGGCGTCCGCCGCCCGCGCCAGCACCCGCCGCAGCAGGCTGCGCGGGCAGACCGCCTCCGCCCGCCCGGCGAATTCGCCCAGGATCAAGGGCATACCGCCCTCGAACGGCATCGCCCGCTCGGTTTCCGGCAGCAGTCGCGCCTCGGCATCGGGATAGGCCGTATGCCACCCGGTGAAGGCGAGGCCGTCGACCAGCTGGTCGCCCGAATCCCAGCCGAGCACCACGTCGCAGAAGCCGAACCCCTTCTCCAGCGCCGAGGCGAGCTTGTCGGGGTTGAGGTACTTGCCGCGGAAGATGCCGTCGATGTCGAACACGCCCACCTTCGCGCAGGCCGGGTCCCGCTCGCGGACTCGCTGAACGATGTCGTCAGTCGCCATGAAGGTCGCCCCTCCTCGTTTCAGCGTTGCAACGGCCGTCGCGGGCTTAAGCTGCACGCGCTCGCTTGATTCCGCTCCCTGCGGTGCCATCTAGAAACCCAGAGCATAGCCACGGGCATCCATTCACGCATGAACGACAATCTCACTCCCAAGGCGGTCGTCGCCGCCCTCGATTCGCACATCGTCGGCCAGAAGGACGCCAAACGCGCGGTCGCCGTCGCCTTGCGCAACCGCTGGCGGCGCCAGCGCCTCTCCGATGCGCTTCGCGACGAGGTCACCCCCAAGAACATCCTCATGATCGGCCCGACCGGCTGCGGCAAGACCGAGATCAGCCGCCGCCTGGCGAAGCTCGCCGATGCGCCGTTCGTCAAGGTCGAGGCTACCAAGTTCACCGAGGTCGGCTATGTCGGCCGCGACGTCGAGCAGATCGCCCGCGACCTGGTCGAGGAAGCGGTGCGGCTGGAGAAGGAGCGCCGCCGCCTGGCCGTCAAGGACGCCGCCGAGGAGGCCGCGATGGAGCGGCTGCTCGAGGGGCTGACCGGCAAGGGCGCCAGCGAGGCGACCCGCGAGAGCTTCCGCCAGCGCTTCCGCGACGGCCATCTCGACGCGGCCGAGGTCGAGGTGGAGGTGAACGAGACGCCCAACACGCCGTTCGAGATACCGGGCATGGGCGGCCAGGTCGGCATGATCAACCTCTCCGACATGATGGCCAAGGCGATGGGCCAGCAGCCCCGCAAGAAGCGCCGCCTCAAGGTCCGGGAGGCCTGGACGCGGCTGGTCGAGGAGGAGGCCGACCGGCGGCTCGATCAGGACGACGTCAACCGCACCGCCTTGGCCGACGCCGAGGCGAACGGCATCGTCTTTTTGGACGAGATCGACAAGATCGCCGTCTCCGACGTGCGCGGCGGCTCCGTCTCCCGCGAGGGTGTCCAGCGCGACCTGCTGCCGCTGATCGAGGGCACCACCGTAGCCACCAAATACGGGCCGATGAAGACCGACCACATCCTCTTCATCGCCTCGGGCGCCTTCCACATCGCCAAGCCGTCGGACCTCCTTCCCGAGCTCCAGGGTCGCCTGCCCATCCGGGTCGAGCTGAAGGCGCTGACCGAGGAGGATTTCGTGCGTATCCTCTCCGCCACGCAGGCAAGCCTCACCGAGCAGTACAGCGCCCTCATCGCCACCGAAGGCGTTGAGGTGACGTTCACCGAGGACGGCATCCGCGCCATCGCCCGCATCGCCGCCGAGGTGAACGGCCAGATCGAGAATATCGGCGCCCGCCGCCTCCAGACCGTGATGGAGAAGCTTCTCGAAGACGTCAGCTTCGACGCCGAGGAGCGACAGGGGACGACGGTGACGGTGGACGCGGCCTATGTCGAGGCCCAGCTGGCCGACATCGCGCGCAACACCGATCTGTCCAAATACGTGCTGTAGCGCTGCCTCCCCACGTGAAACGTGGGGAGGGGGACCAGGCGAAGCCTGGTGGAGGGGTAGAACGCGCTGGCCTGCTCAGTTACCCCTCCACCACCCTTCGGGTGGTCCCCCTCCCCATCCTGCGGATGGGGAGGCAGCTAGTGGTCCCGCCCGAGGTCCGGATTGACGCCCCCCGCCGTGCCGCCGTCATTCTCCTGGTCCCCCTCGATCGTATTGTCGCCTTCGATCAGCTCGGCATCGTCGCCGCCGGCGCGCGCGAAGAGGCCGGCGGAGGTGCCGATGCCGGGGTTGCGCTCCAGATCGTCCTGCAGTTCGGCCGGCTGCTCGTCAGGGCGCGGGTGCTTGTTGCTCATGCTCATCTCCTCGCCCGGTCCAACGTCACGGCCGGCCCGGCGGCTCCTGCGTCTCGTCGGCGCCGGGGCACCGCTCGCCGCGCGTGAAAGTCGTTGTGCTGGGTTAATGAAACTCCCGCCGCCCCGCCGCGTTGCTGGTTCGAGTTCCCCCAAGTGAAGGACCGTATCATGCGTAAGTTCGTTCTCGCCCTTACCGCCGCTTCCATGGCCATTCCGGTCGCTGAGGTCGTGCCGCTCGCCTCTCCCGCCTTCGCGCAGAGCTATCACGGACGCACCTGGACCGACCGGCAGGGCCGCGTGCGCTGCCGCCGGCCGAACGGCACGGTCGGCCTGATTGTCGGCGGCGCCGGCGGCGCCCTCCTCGGCAACGTCATCGACGGCGGCCGCAACCGTACCGCCGGGACCCTGATCGGCGCGGCCGGCGGCGCCCTGCTCGGCCGCCACATCGCCCGCCACAGCGGCCGCGGCCGCTGCCGCTAACACCCGGCCATCGCTAGGAAAAGGGCGCCTTCGGGCGCCCTTTTTTGCGCCCGGCGCGGAGCGGGGTCCGCCCCTCTCGCGTTGCCCCCCGGACCGAAGGAGGCGACGCCATGCGGATCCACCACCTCAATTGCGGCACCGACTGCCCGCTCGGCGGCGCCCTCTTCGACGGACGCAGCAAGGGCCCTCTCGGCCGGCTGGTCTGCCACTGCCTGCTCATCGAGACGGACGCCGGGCTGGTGCTCGTCGACACCGGCTACGGATTGAAGGACGTCGACCACCCCCACCGCCCGCCGCGGCCGCGCATCACCCGCGCGATGCGCGCCATGCTCAACATCCGCCTGCGCGTGGAGGAGACGGCGATCCGCCAGATCGAAAGCCTCGGCTTCGCCCCGGCCGACGTCCGCCACATCGTCCTCACCCACCTCGATTTCGATCATGCCGGCGGCCTTGAGGACTTCCCCAACGCCATTGTCCACCTGATGGACGCGGAGTTCAGCGCCGCCACCGGGCGCGCCCCGGCTTCGTCCTGCGCAACCGCTACCGGCCGTCCCAATATGGCGAGGTGCGCGGATGGCGCCGCTATTCCGGCCAGGGGGAGCCTTGGTTCGGCTTTCCCGCGGTGCGGGGCCTGGAGGGGCTTCCGCCCGAGATCCTGCTGGTGCCGCTGCCCGGCCATACCTGGGGTCATGCGGGCGTGGCGATCGACACCGGCGCGGGCTGGCTGCTCCACGCCGGCGACGCCTATTTCTACCGCAAGGAGGTGCGCAGGGCGAGGCGCCGGTGCACGCCGGGGCTGCGCGCCTATCAGGTGATGATGGAGGTCGACCGCTCCCAAAGGCTCGAGAACCAGGCGCGGCTGCGGCGCCTCTCGCTCGCTCATGCCGCCGAGGTCAAGATCCTCTGCGCCCACGACCCCGTCGAGTTCGAGCGCGCCGCCGCGGGGACGCTGCTTTGATTGCCTCCCCGCGACGAAGTCGGGGGGAGGGGGACCACCGAAGGTGGTGAATGGGTAGAAAGCGCAGGCCTACGCCAATGACCCCTCCACCCCGTTCTTGGGTGCCCCTCCCCATCCTTGATGGGGAGGCAGGCTCAGGCGCCGGCGCCCGAGTCGCCCCCGCCGGATCCGCCCGAGCTTCCCGTCGATGCCGAGGCGCCGGCACCCGCGGCCTTGCGGCGGCCGCCGCCCGAGTTGCCGCCGCTCTTGCGGCCGCCGCCGGAGGAGGCGCCGGCGCCGGAGCTGCCGGTCGAGCCGCTCGCGCCCGAACGGCCCTTGCCGCCCGAACTCTTGCCGGCCGCCTTGCCGGCGCCGCCCGAGCCCGCCGCCTTGGCGCGGGTCCCGCCGCCGGCCGACGTGGATTTGGCCCTGGAGCCGCCGCTCGACGAGGCCGAGGATTTGGCGCGGGTCGAGGTACCGGACGACTTCGCCGCGCCGGCCGAACCGCTCTTGCCGCGCGTCCCGCCGGAGGCGCTCTTCGCGCGCGTGCCGCCCGAGGCGCTCTTAGCCCGCGTGCCGCCGGCCGATGCCTTGCGGCCGACGCCGGACGAACCGCCACCCGCTGCCGCGCCGCCGCCGCCTTCGCCGCCGAGCAGGCGCTTCACCGCGTCGGTGGCCGCGTTGACGATCGCCTCGCCGATCTTGGCGGCGCTGTCGGCGGCCGCCTCGGCGGTGTCCAGGGCATCGCGGCTGGCGTCGCGCACCGTCTTCCTCACCCGCGCATTGGCGGTGAGCGCCGCCGCCGCCGTGACCAGCCCGGCCGCCAGCATGCTGCGCGCGACCGGGTTGCGGGCGAGCTCGGCCGCCCGCTCGCCGGCCTCTTTCAGCGCGTCCGGGAACACGCCGCCGCCCGCCCCGCTTTTGCGTGTCGAGCCGCCCGACTTGCCGCCTTCAGAAGTCCCTTTGGCCATTTCCGCCTCCAAAGCGTTTGTAACTGACGCGTAACAGACGTGCGGCGCGCGCAACGGTTCCCTCGCCCGGTGGGCCGCCGCTTCTTAGCGCTCTCCGGCCGAGCCCGGGGGCGTCAGCCCGCGTCGGATTCGAACTCGGCCTCCGCCTGGCCGCGGTCCTGGTGGTCGCGCTGGTCCTGCGCGAGCTCCGCCTCGTCGGCCGAGGGCGAGACGTCGTCGGCGCCGCGGCCGCCGCCCTGTTCCTCGTCGAATCGCTCGCCCCGCGACTGCCCGCCCGCGCTGCCGCCGCTTTGGCGGAGGTCCGCGCCCGCTAGGCCGCTCTGGCCGCCCGCATTCTGCTGCTGGTCCTGATGGTTGACGACATTCTGGGAGCTGCCGTAGCCGCCCGTGCCGCTGCTGCCGCCCGCGTTCGACATATCCGCGGCCCCCGCGCCGCCGCCCTGCTGGCCCGCCCGCTGCGCCTCGTCCATGTTGCCGCCGAACGCGCCGCTCCCGCCGCCGGACTGGGAGCGCTGCAACTCGCTGCCGGTCATATGGTCGAACCTGTCCTTCACCATCTCAAGGCTCCTTCTCGACATCCTCGGCGCGGCCGGCATCGTCGTAGCGATAGCGCTCCCCGTCCGGATTGGCCGCGTCGCGGCCGGGCTGCACGACCGGCTCCGGATCGTCGCCCCGCCCCTTCGCCCGCTCGAGGCTCTCCGGAATCTCGTTATGCCGCGCTTCGTCGCTGCCGGGCAGCGGGTGGCCCTTGCCTTGCGCCATGGTCAGACGCCCTCGTCGGGATCGATTGGGCGGTCCGCGGCGTCGCGCGCCGGACGGGGCCCGCCCACCGGATGGCGCCCGCCGCCGGAAATGGGATCGTCGTCATAATCCTCGCCGGGATTGCCGTTGCCGCCGGCATCCGAACCGCTGCCGTGGACCTCGCCGCTCCGGGCATCGAAGCTCGCCCGCTTGCCGCGTTCGCTGTCGACCATCTCGCACACTCCTTGGCGCCTGAACGTTCCGCCGCGCGCGCGCGTTCCGCCGCTTCCGTTCGTCGCTTCGGGCAGCACCCTTCGCCGGGGCCGTGCGTTGGAGATGCGATTACACGCCAGCAGGAGACCGGCCTTGTTCAACCAGAGTCACGACATCAGCGTCCTCAACGGCCTCATCGAGACCAC
>DASWRU010000107.1:0-8942 GCA_036403015.1 Allosphingosinicella sp. | reverse complement strand
CAGCGCGAGGACGGCGTCACCACGGCGACGATCGATCTCGAGGAGCAGGACGTCGACGAATATTATAACGGCTATGCCAACCGCACGCTTTGGCCGCTCTTCCATTATCGGATCGACCTTGCCGAATATGACCGCAGCTTCGCCGGCGGCTACGAACGGGTGAACGAGCGCTTCGCCGAGACGGTGGTGCCGCTGATCGAGCCGGACGACCTCGTCTGGGTGCACGATTACCACCTCATCCCGCTCGGCGCGCAGCTGCGGGAGCGCGGCGTCAGGAACCGGATGGGCTTCTTCCTCCACATCCCTTTCCCGCCCTCGCGACTGATGGTGTCGCTGCCGTTCCACGAGGGGCTGGTCCTCTCCATGCTCGCCTACGACGTGATCGGCTTCCAGACCGAGGAGTGGCTCGACAGCTTCAGGAATTATGTGGAGCGCGAGCTCGGCGGCCATTGCGACGCGGACGGAATGGTTCATGTCGGCGACCGCTCGGTCCATGCCGGCGCCTATCCGATCGGCATCGACTATAAGGAGTTCCAGGCGGCGGTGGCGAGCGAGGAGGCCCGCACCGCGCGCGAGCGGCTGAGGAGCAGCGCCGACGGGCGCCACGCGATCATCGGCGTCGACCGGCTCGATTATTCCAAGGGCCTGGAGGAACGCTTCCTCGGCTATCGCCGCTTCCTCGAGGACAATGAGGATTGCCTCGGCAAGGTCTTCCTCCTCCAGATCGCGCCGCCGTCGCGCGGCGAGGTCCACACCTACGAGACGATCCGCGAGGGCCTGGACGAGCTTTCCGGCCGCATCAACGGGGAGTTCGCCGCGGTCGACTGGGTGCCGATACGCTACGTCAACCAGGGCTATGGCCGCGAGGATCTGGCCGGCTTCTACCGCGCCGCCGGGGTCGCGCTGATCACGCCGCTGCGGGACGGCATGAACCTCGTCGCCAAGGAATATGTCGCCGCCCAGGACCCCGAGGATCCCGGCGTCCTCATCCTCTCCCGCTTCGCCGGCGCCGCCCTGCAGCTCAAGGACGCGCTGCTCGTCAATCCGTACAGCAAGGAGGACATCTCCGACGCCCTGCGGCGTGCCATCGCCATGCCGAAAGAGGAGCGCATCCGCCGCTGGCAAGCGATGAACGAGTCGGTGAAGAGCGAGGACGTGGTCTGGTGGCGCAAGTCCTTCGTCGCGGCGCTGGAGAAGGCGCGCCGCTGAACCGCTCGTCAGTCGGCCGGCACGACGTCGAACGCGAAGCTGATGCGGGGCTGGTCGGAGCCGGTCGGGATCGTGCGGTGCGGATAGTGCGACGGGGCGACCAACAGGGCGCCTTCGCGGGGCCGATAGCGCCATGGCGGAACCAGGCCGGGCATCAGCCGGGAGAGCGAGGCCGGCGGGCCGTATTCGATGCAGCCGCGGGCGTCGTCCGGCTCGGCCTCCGAGACCGCCGCCGGTAACTGCACGTAATAGACTCCGCTCAGCCAGCCGCCGCGGTGGATATGCCATTCCTCATAGTCGCCGCCGCGCTGGATAAGCCCCCAGGCGCGAAGCCGGGCCGCCGCCGGCCGCGCCTCCGCCCACGGATCGAAGCGGCGGCCGGCGGCCGGCGCGTCCCGCTCGATCAGCGCCTGGAGCGAGGCAAGCAGGCCGCGGACGAGCTCGGGGCGGCGTCCGCCGAACAGCGCATGGACCCGGCTGCTGCCGCGATTGGCCTCCTCGGGGGGAAAATCGCTGACGATGGAGGGGTTGGTCAGCAGCTCGTCGCCCAAAGCCGCGTTGAAATCGGCAATGTCGGCGAATCCTTCCGGGACGGGGAGCGAGCGCTCGACCATGCGGGAAGGATCGACGAGGATTGCCCGGGCCTCTTCGGTCCGTCCGCACAGCGCCAGCGCGACGCTCCAGTCGGAGAGGAGCTGGCTGTGGCGGACGCCCTTCGAGGCGAGCGTTTCGCAGACCTCGAGCAGCTCGGCGTAGCGCCCGCCCCGCCGCAGCAGCCGGCACAGCTGCCAGCAGGCGTGGCGATGGGCCGGATCCGCCGCGAGGACGGCGCGAAGCTCCGCCTCCGCCGCCGCGTCGCGCCCGAGGCCGAGAAGCGGGAGCGCGCGCTCATGCACGGCGCCGCCGTCTCCGGCGAGCGCCGCCAGCGCGTCGTCGAACCGCCCGAGGCCATTGTAGCAGCGCGCCAGGCGGATCGCGATATCCTGCCGTTCGGGCTCCGCCTGCCGCGCCGCCTCCAGCTCCCGGGCCGCGGCCGCGAACTCGAACCGGTCGAGGTGAACGTCCGCCAGCCGGAGGCGAAGCAGGGCATTGGCGGGAGCGGCGGCGATGGCGCGCCGCAGCAGGTTCATGGCCTGGGCCGGCGGCGCGACATGTTCGCTGTGAGGCTCGCGCCAGGCGATCATGCCGCCGGCTCGACGATCAGGAAAGGAAGCCCTCGCTGTCGGGGGAGCCGCTGGTGGGATTGAATTCCGCCTCGCTGGTCGCGAGCCGTCGAACGGAGGGAGCAGACCAGGCCAGACGCTCGTCGGTCTTCATCGGCGGGCGGGATGGCGCAGGGGTTGCAGACGACATAACAGTTCTTCTCCGTTGCTTAGAGGGGCCTCCTTATACGGAGTACAGGCTCAAGGAAAGCCGCGCTGGAGACGCTGCGGCGTCCGGGACGCTTGCGGTCCCGCTGTGGGAAATGCAGGACGGGGGCATGATCCTCCGGCCCTGGAAGCTCCTCGCGATCGCCGCCGTCGCGGCAACGTGCGCCTCGGCCTCTCCCGCGGGCGCCATCGCGCCGCCGCCCGCCGCGCTTCGGCTTGACCCCTTCTACGCCAAATATCTCGACGCGGGCGGCATCCCGGTGATCGGCTCGGCCAGGGCGCCCGACGCGGCGCTGGCGAAAGCGCGCGACATCGTGCTGGCGATGCTGGCGCACCGGCCGGACCTGAAGGCCGAGCTGGCGCGGGGGGGCGCGCGGGTCGGAGTCATGGCGGCCGACGAGGCGACCACCGACCTTCCCGAGCAGAGCGGCTGGAAGAAGCCCGCGCGCGACGATCCGCGCCTCACCCAATGCGAGCTCAAATATTTCGAGCGCATCGAGGCGATGAGCGACCGCGATTATTGGAACGCCCGCGCCCGCGGCACCGGCGGCCTGTTCACCACCGTGGGCGCCGAGAACCTGCTCGCCTCCCCGGGCGGCCGCTATTTCGGCGAAAACATCCTCGTCCACGAATTCTCCCACGCCATCTTCGGCGCGGTCGAGAAGGCCGATCCGGCCCTCTACGCCGCCGCGGCGCGCGCCTTCGATCACGCCAGAGCGGCGGGCCTGTGGAAGGGCGACTATGCCGCCGTCACCCTCCAGGAATATTGGGCGGAAGGGACCCAGTTCTGGTTCAACGACAACATGCTCGCCCGGCTCGACGGGGCGGACATAGTCTCGGACCGGGATCTCGCCCGCTACGACCCCGCCCTCCACGCGGTGCTCGCCCGGGCCTATGGCCGCGCCCATCGCATCGCCGCCGATCCCTTCTACAAGCACCCCGCCCGGCTCGACGTGCCGGTCGGCTACAGGAGCGCGGAATGCTGAGCGCCCGCCGCCTCCAGGCCCATTGCATGCGATTGCTTTTGCGGCTTTATTGACGGCGGGCCGAGGGGGGTCGCTTGCGTCACGTCCAAGGTGCTGAGGCAATATGCCCGCTGCATCGACAGGAGCGCCGGCGACGACGATTGCGCGCTCGCCTTCAAGCAGCTCCAGAAGGCGCATCGCACCTTCGACGAGGCGGTTCTGGAAATCCGCTTCAACTGCCGCCCCGACCGCCGCGCCCGCAGCGCCGACCCGGAGGAATGAGGGACCCTATCCCACCGGTATGTCGAAATGCATCACGTCCTCGCGTGTGCCGAGCTTCGTGTAGAGGGCGATAGCCGGGTCGTCGCCGCGATCGGCCTGGACGAAGATGACGTAGGCGCCGCGTTGCGTCGCGATGCCTTGCAGCTCCGCGATCATCGCGGTGGCGGCGCCGCGGCGGCGGTGGCCGGCCGCCACCGCCAGGTCGTAAATGTAGATTTCGCTGCGTTCCTGTTCGAACTTGTCGAGCACATAAGCGGCGAGGCCACCGACCACAGTCTCCCCGTCCAGGGCCGCTAAAGCGATGAAATGACCGCCCCCGAGCAGGCGCGAAAGGTAGGCCGGCCTCGGCCGCGCGGCCTCATAGCTGTCAGGGTCCTCAAAGGCCTCGCCGAAGAGCGACAGCACGGCTTCGAAGCGAGGAAGGTCTTCCGGCGTCAAGCGGCGGATGGTGAAGCTCACGCTTTCTCCCGTCCGAAGCGGGTCATGACGAACCTGATCCGGCATCCACCTTTGCACTTCAGTCCACCAGCTCCACCGCCATCGCCGTCGCCTCGCCGCCCCCGATGCAGAGGGTCGCGACGCCCTTGCGCTGGCCGTGGGTTTCCAGGGCCGAGAGGAGGGTGGCGAGGAGGCGCGCGCCCGACGCGCCGATGGGGTGGCCGAGCGCGGTGGCGCCGCCGTGGACGTTGAGCTTGTCGCGCGGGATGCCGAGGTCGCGCATCGCGATCATCGCGACGCAGGCGAAGGCTTCGTTCACTTCCCAGAAGTCGACGTCGCCCACCTCCCAGCCGGCCTTGGCCAGCGCCTTGCGCACCGCCGGGACGGGGGCGCTGGTGAACAGGTTGGGGGCCTGGGCATGGGCGGCGTGGGCGACGATTCGGGCGATCGGCTTGACGCCCAGCCGGTCGGCCATGGACTGCCTGGTGATGACGAGCGCGGCCGCGCCGTCGGAGATGCTGGACGCATTGGCGGCGGTGATCGTGCCGTCCTTCGCGAAGGCGGGCTTGAGGCCGGGGATCTTCTCCGGGTTGGACTTGCCGGGCTGCTCGTCGATGGCGACCACCTCCTCGCCCTTGCGGGTCTTGACGGTGACCGGGGTCGTCTCGCGCTCGAAGGCGCCGCTCCCGATCGCCGCGTTGGCGCGGCGGAGGCTCTCGATCGCATAATCGTCCTGGTCGGCGCGGGTGAATTGATATTCCCGGGCCGCGTCCTCGGCGAAGGTGCCCATCGCGCGGCCGGCCTCATAGGCGTCCTCGAGCCCGTCGAGCATCATATGGTCGTAGATCGTGTCGTGGCCGATGCGGGCGCCGGCGCGGTGCTTCTTCATGAGGTAGGGCGAGTTGGACATCGACTCCATGCCGCCGGCGACGATGAGGTCGGCCGAGCCCGCGGCGATCATGTCGTGGGCGAACATCGCCGCCTGCATCCCCGAGCCGCACACCTTGTTGACGGTGGTCGCCTCGACCGAGCGGGGGAGGCCGGCGCCCAAAGCGGCCTGCCTCGCGGGCGCCTGGCCAAGCCCGGCGGGAAGCACGCAGCCCATGAAGATCTTGTCCACCGCTTCGCCCCCGATCCCGGCCCGCTCGACCGCCGCGCGCACGGCGGCGGCGCCCAATTCGGTCGCGCCGGCGCCGGCGAGCGCGCCCTGAAAGCTCCCCATCGGGGTGCGGGCGTAGGAGAGGATGACGATGGGGTCGGGGGCGGTCATGGGGGCTCCTCGTGCGGTCCTTCGATACGTCCTTCGATACGCCGGTTCGACAGGCTCACCGGCTACTCAGGATGAGCGGAAAGGTTGCGGTCAACTCCACCCGCTCATCCTGAGTAGGGACTGAGCCCCGGCGAAGGCCCGTATCGAAGGACGCCACATAGTGAGGAGGCCCGCCTTGTTCAATTCGCGCGCCCTCTGCTAGGGCCGCGGGCGGAACAGGAGGCTCCATGTCCGATTTCGGGCTCGACTTCGCGCTCGGCGAGATGGCGGACGCGATCCGCGACACCACCGCCCGCTTCGCCGCCGACAGGATCATGCCGATCGCCGCGAAGATCGATGCGGAGGACTGGTTCCCGCGCGAGCTGTGGCCGGAAATGGGCGCGCTCGGCCTCCACGGCATCACCGTCGAGGAGGAATATGGCGGCCTCGGCCTCGGCTATCTGGAGCATGTCGTGGCGCAGGAGGAAGTGGCGCGCGCCTCGGCCTCGGTCGGCCTCTCCTACGGCGCCCATTCCAACCTCTGCATCAACCAGCTGCGGCGCTGGGCGAGCCCGGAGCAGAAGGCGAAATATCTGCCGAAGCTGATCTCGGGCGAGCATGTCGGCTCGCTCGCCATGTCGGAGGCGAATGCCGGTTCGGACGTGGTGTCGATGAAGCTCAAGGCCGAGAAGGCGCCGGGCGGCTACGTCCTCAACGGCACCAAATTCTGGATCACCAACGCCCATTATGCCGACACGCTCGTCGTCTACGCCAAGACGGGCGAGGGGAGCCGCGGCATCACCACCTTCATCGTCGAGCGCGACATGCCGGGTTTCAGCCTCGGCCAGAAGCTCGACAAGATGGGGATGCGCGGCTCGCCCACCGGCGAGCTCGTCTTCGACGATTGCTTCGTTCCGGACGAGAATGTGATGGGCCCGGTCAATGGCGGCGTCGGCGTGCTGATGAGCGGGCTCGATTACGAGCGCACCGTGCTCGCCGGCATCCAGCTCGGCATCATGCAGGCCTGCCTCGACGTGGTGCTTCCGTTCGTTCGCGAGCGCAAGCAGTTCGGCCAGCCGATCGGCGCCTTCCAGCTCATGCAGGCGAAGGTCGCCGACATGTATGTCGCGCTCAATTCGGCGCGGGCTTATGTCTATGCGGTGGCGCGGGCCTGCGACGCCGGCAGGACGACCCGCTTCGACGCGGCCGGCGCGATCCTGCTCGCCAGCGAGAATGCGGTGCGGGTGGGGCTGGAGGCGATCCAGGCGCTGGGCGGCGCCGGCTACACCAAGGATTGGCCGGTCGAGCGCTACATGCGCGACGCCAAATTGCTCGACATCGGCGCGGGCACCAACGAGATCCGGCGCATGCTGATCGGGCGCGAGCTGATCGGGGCGGGCCCCTGACGAAGGCGCCGCTCCCGAGTCCGCGTGCGCTGTGCTACACGGCGCGAAACGGGGGATTGCCTTGCGAAAAGCGCTGGCCGCCTTTCTCTGCCTCGGCCTCGCTGCCTGCGGCCCGGGCAGACCGGCCGAGACGAGCTTCGACGGCGCGGGGGTCGCCGACGCCGCGGCGCTGCGGGCGCATGGCGAGCGGTTGACGCATGTGCTCGGTTGCACGAGCTGCCACGGCGCCCGCCTCGAGGGCGCTCAGTTCGATCCCGAAATGAAGCAATACGGGCCGATCTACGCGTCCAACCTCAGCCTGCTCGTGCCGCATTATTCGGACGAGCAGATCGACGCGATCGTCCGCCGCGGCGCCCACCCAACGCGCAAGGCCGTCTGGGTGATGCCCTCGCACATATTTCAGCATTTGAGCGACGCCGACCTGAAGGCGCTCATCGCCTACATGCGCTCCGTGCCGCAGACGGGAAAGCCGACCCCGCCCCCGCAATTCAGCGCCGAAGACAGGAAGGAAATTGCCGCCGGTCAATATAAAGCGGAGACGCGGCTGGTGCGCGAAGCCGCGGCTCAGCTTCCCGCTGATCTCGGGCCCAGGCTCGCCCTCGGCCGCTATATCGCGCAAGTGACCTGCGCCGAATGCCACGGGCCCAGGCTCGCCGGGCAGGCGGGCGGTCCGCCCGATTTGGTGGCCGCCGGCGCCTACACGCGCGCCGAATTCGACCGGCTGATCGCCGAAGGCATCCCCACCGGCAACCGCAAGCTGAGCCCGATGATGTCGGGCGTCGCCAGGGTCCGCTTTTCGCACCTGACCGGCCACGAGCGCGATGCCCTCTACGCCTACCTCAAGGCTCGTGCCGAACAGGCGCGATAGCACCAGCCTTTGCCGCGCCGGGCGGCTTCCCATCGCGCGCGGCAGCGTTTAGGCAGCCTGCGCCATGACGGGATCGGACGAATGAGCAAGGGCCTTGTCGACGCGCTGCAATGGTACGGCGCCGGCGCCGGCGCGCTGGCGGCTTTGATCGTGTCGCTGGACCTTGGGCGGAAATGGACGGGGATCGCTTTCGTCATCTTCGTGACCTCCTCGATCGCGCTGATCCTGTGGGGCTTCCTGTCCGACAAGGGCGAAGGCATCGGAACCCAGAACGTCATCCTGTTCGCGATCAACGTGATCGGCGTCTACCGCTACCTGATCCGCAAGAAGCCGGTGCATACGTGAGGGGGACCACTCCCGTCATGCCAGCGAAGGCGGGCATCCATGCGGAGTCCGGATGGACCCCGGCTTTCGCTGGGGTGACGATGGAATGACCGAGATCGTCTCCAAGGTCGACGACGGCTCCGAGACCTTCCGACGCTTTGCCGCGAACAATCGCGCGCTAGCGGAGGAGCTGCGTAGCCGCGTCGCCAAGACCGCGCTCGGCGGGCCGGACAAACATCGCGAGCGCCACGTCGCGCGCGGCAAATTGCTGCCGCGCGACCGGGTGACCCGGCTGCTCGATCCGGGCTCGCCCTTCCTCGAAGTGGGCCAGCTCGCCGCCAACGGCATGTATCACGACGAGGCTCCGGGGGCGGGCGTGATCGCCGGCATCGGCCGCGTGTCGGGGCGCGAGTGCATGATCGTCGCCAACGATCCGACGGTGAAGGGCGGCGCCTATTTCCCGCTCACCGTGAAGAAGCACCTGCGCGCGCAGGAGATCGCGCTGCAGAACCGGCTGCCCTGCCTCTACCTCGTCGACAGCGGCGGCGCCAACCTCCCCCACCAGGCGGAGGTGTTCCCCGACCGCGAGCATTTCGGCCGCATCTTCTACAACCAGGCGCAGATGTCGGCCGAAGGCATTGCCCAGATCGCCGTCGTGACGGGCTCCTGCACGGCCGGCGGCGCCTACGTGCCGGCGATGAGCGACGAGACGATCATCGTCAAGAACCAGGGCACGATCTTCCTCGGCGGCCCGCCTCTGGTGAAGGCGGCGACGGGGGAGGTGATCTCGGCGGAGGACCTAGGCGGCGGCGACCTCCATGCGCGCAGGTC
>DASWRU010000106.1:0-50025 GCA_036403015.1 Allosphingosinicella sp. | reverse complement strand
GGCTGCCGAAGCTCTTGTCGAGGACGACGTTGCGGCCCTTGGGGCCGAGGGTCACCTTCACCGCGTCGGCGAGGATGTCGACGCCGCGCATGATGCGCTCGCGGGCGTCACGCGAAAAGCGAACGTCTTTCGCTGCCATGTCTTCTCTTCCTTCTCATTTGCCCGCGATCGCGGGTCTAAAGTCCGTAAAGTCCGTGTCCCACGCGCGTGGGCGCGCGAGGGACGCCGAGGTCA
Source organism: Allosphingosinicella sp. (assembly GCA_036403015.1). Taxonomy (GTDB): domain Bacteria; phylum Pseudomonadota; class Alphaproteobacteria; order Sphingomonadales; family Sphingomonadaceae; genus Allosphingosinicella. Next base: position 49,791 of record DASWRU010000106.1, on the reverse strand, counting down.
GCCGACGATCCCGAGGATGTCGCTTTCCTTCATGATGAGCAGGTCCTCGCCGTCGAGGCGGACCTCGGTGCCCGACCATTTGCCGAACAGGATCTTGTCCCCGGCCTTGACGTCGAGCGGCGTGATCGTGCCGTCCTCGCCGCGGGTGCCGGTGCCGGCGGCGACGACCTCGCCCTCCTGCGGCTTTTCCTTGGCGGTGTCCGGGATGATGATGCCGCCGGCCGTTTTCTCTTCGGCTTCGACGCGGCGCACGAGCACCCGGTCATGGAGCGGACGAAAGTTCATGCGCGTCACCTCTTCTTGTAAAATGCGGCGGCAGGCCCCTTCGAGGTGCCGCGGCGCCGCGGATTGATCTTTGTTAGCACTCACCCCGCGTGAGTGCCAGCGCTGGCTCATCTAAGCGCTGTTCATCGGCGGTCAAGGGCGGACGCCAGCAATTTTTCGCCCATGGGCTGCGCCCGGGCGGGCGGCGGATTTACTTGCGGCGGGGGGTGGGATAGCCGGAGTCGAGGCAAGACATCGGGGACGTGGCATGAAATTCGTCGGCAAGGTCTGGAAGCTGCTCGTCGGCATCAAGGACGGGCTCGTCCTGCTGTTCATGCTGCTCTTCTTCTTCGGCCTCTATGCGGCGATGTCGGCGCGGCCGACCGTCGGCTCGGGGGACAAGGGCGCGCTGCTCCTCGACATTTCCGGGCCGATCGTCGAGCAGCCGTCCGAGGCCACCGCCTCGCAGGTGCTGGGCGGCGGCAGCCGGATCAAGCAATATCGCCTTCGCGACGTGGTCGGCGCGCTGCGCGCCGCATCCACCGACGCGCGCGTCCAGGCCGTGGCGCTCGACCTCGACATCTTTTCCGGCGGCGGCCAGACCACCCTCGCCGACGTCGGCGCGGCGATCGACGGCGTCAAGAAAGCGGGCAAGCCCGTCATCGCCTACGCCACCGCCTATGACGACGACAGCTACGAGCTGGCCGCCCATGCCAGCGAGATCTGGCTGAGCCCGATGGGCGGCGTGCTGATCGCCGGCCCCGGCGGCAGCAACCTCTACTTCAAGGGCCTGCTCGACAAGCTGGGTGTAACGGCCAACGTCTATCGCGTCGGCACCTACAAGGCGGCGGTCGAGCCGCTGATCCGCAACGACATGTCCCCCGAAGCGCGCGAGGCGGCGCAGGCGCTGGCCGGTTCGCTGTGGGAGGATTGGCAGCAGAATGTAGCCCGCGCCCGGCCCAGGGCGCAGATCGCCGCCTACGCCGCCGACACGACCGGCCGGGTCGCGGCCGCGCAGGGCGATCTCGCCAAAGCCGCGCTCGCCGCCGGCCTGGTCGACCATGTCGGCGACCGGGAGGCGTTCGGCCGCAGGATCGCGCAGATCACCGGGGCGCGCTACGCCGCCGTGCCGGGCAGCTTCAAGTCGATCGGCTACGACGCCTGGGTCGAGAGCAATCCCGCCAGCACGGACAGCGGCCGGATCGGCATCGTCACCGTGGCGGGCGACATCGTCGACGGGGAGGCGGACCTCGGCTCCGCCGGTGCGGAGACGATCGTGCGCGCGCTCGAAAAGGGCCTGCGGGAGAAGAATCTGAAGGCACTGGTGCTGCGCGTCGATTCGCCCGGCGGATCGGCGCTCGCGTCGGAGCGGATCCGCAAGGCCGTGCTCGCCGCCAAGGCGAAGGGCCTGCCGGTCGTGGTCTCGATGGGCAGCGTCGCCGCTTCGGGCGGCTATTGGGTGTCGACGGCGGGCGACAAGATCTTCGCCGAACCTTCGACCATCACCGGCTCGATCGGGGTGTTCGGAATCGTGCCGAGCTTCCAGGGCACGCTGGCCAAGCTCGGCATCGGCGCCGACGGGGTGAAGACGACTCCGCTGTCGGGCGAGCCGGATGTGCTGCGCGGCCCCTCCGCGGCGGCGGGGCAGCTCCTCCAGCTCGGCGTCGAGGGCACGTACCGCCGCTTCTTGTCGCTGGTCTCGCAGGCGCGGCACATCCCCGTCCAGCGGGTCGACCAGATCGCGCAGGGGCGAGTCTGGGACGGCGGCACCGCCCGGCAGCTCGGCCTCGTCGACGCGTTCGGCGGCCTCGACGACGCGATCGCCGAGGCGGCACGGCGGGCCAAGCTCGATCCGGGCAAGGCGAAGGCGGTGTGGCTCGAGAAGGAGCCGGGCTTCGCCGACCGGCTGCTGATGGCCTTCGCCAAGGATAAGGGCAAGGACGAGGGGAATTCGCAGGATTCGTTCAGCCGCATCGCCGCCAAGCCGCGGCTCGCGCTGATGCGCGCGCTCGCTACGGCCGACCGGCTCGTGGGCGGCGCGGCGATCCAGGCGCGGTGCCTGGAGTGCGAATCGGCCGGCGACCCGCCCGCCGCGCCGGCGCGGACCGGCTTCGCCGCCTGGCTGATGGGGCTCTTCGGGTGATCTTGCGGGCCGCGGGCCCGGACGACGCCGCGGCCCTCGCCGACCTCTACGCACCCTATGTGACGGCGAGCTTCATCTCGTTCGAGATGGAGCCGCCGGACGCGCCGGAGATGCGGCGGCGGATCGAAGGCGGCAGCGGACTGTTCCCCTGGCTGCTGGCGGAGGAGGCGGGCGAGGTGCTGGGCTACGCCTATGCGGGCGCGTTTCGGCCGCGCCCCGCCTACCGCTTCGCCGTGGAAACCACGGTGTACGTTCGCAACGGGTTGCACCGGCAGGGCCTCGGCACCCGCCTCTACGGGCCGCTGCTTCGGGTGCTCGCGGACCAGGGCTTCACCCAGGCCATCGGGGCCATTTCCCTGCCCAACGAGGCCAGCGTGAGGCTCCATGAGCGGCTCGGCTTCCGCCGCGCCGGAGTCTATCGCGACGTCGGCTACAAATTCGGCCGGTGGCACGACGTCGGCCTGTGGCAGCGGGCTCTGGCGCCGCTCCGCGCCCCGGCCGCCGAAGCAAAGCCGCTGGCGACGGTGGGCTGGCCCGCGGCCTATCTCGAATAAGGCGGCAGCGACCAGCCGCGCAGGATCGCGGCGCCGCGCAGCGAGAAGCCGGCCAGCGCGGCCACGAGCCCGGCCGCGGTCGCCGGCATCCCGGCCAGCAGCAAAGCGACCATCAGAGCCGCCGACAGCGCGGCGGCGGTGACGTAGAGCTCCGGACGCATCAGGATCGAAGGCTCGCCGGCGAGGACGTCGCGAACGATGCCGCCGAGGCAGGCGGTCAGCACGCCCATGGCGAGCGCCGGCAGCGGCGCCACCCCGTAGGCCAGCCCCTTGGCCGCGCCGTAGGTCGAATAAGCGGTCAGGCCCGCCGCATCGAGCCAGAGCAGCATCCGCCCACGCCAGATGCGCGCAGGCAGCGCCCAGACGAGCAAGGCCGCCGCGAAGCAGATGAGGATCGTCGCATTCTCCCCGATCCAGAAGACCGGCGCGCCGATCAGCAAATCGCGGGCGGTGCCGCCGCCGACGCCGGTGATCACCGCGAAGAAGAGGAAGGTGACGAGCGTCTGGCGCTTCACCGCCGCGACGAGCGCGCCGGACAAAGCGAAGACCGCGACTCCGGCCCAGTCGAGATATTCGAGCGCGGGACCGATCGCGGCGGCGGGTGTGATCAAAGGGGCAGCCTCCTCCCCCGCCCCCCTACCGCATCAGCCCGCCGAAGAGGAGCCGAACCGCTGCGCGCATTGGGCCATCACCGCCATCGGCTGACCGGAACGGGCGATGGCGCCGAGCGCCTTGCGCCGCTCGCGCTGCTGGGCCTTGAGCGCCGTGCCGACACGGGCCGTCAGTCCCGGTGCCAGCGCGTCGTTCAGCTCCCGCCGCAGCCGGCTCCAGGCGGCGAGTTCGTTGCCGTAATCGGCCTCCTGATTGGCGAGGGCGGTGGCGAGGAAGTCGGCCAGCTCCTCGCAGCCCAGCTGGGCTTCGAAGCGGCCGGCCGGAAGCTTGACTTCGCGCCCGCCCGCGTCCGGATAGGCCGAGGCGCAGGCGGGGATCAGCGCCTGCCACTTGCCCCCGGTCACGCCGTCCTGCAGTTCCGCCATTCGCCGGCTCACATTGTTCGCCGTGTCGGGGTCGAACTCCCCGCCCTCGGAGGCGGCGAGCAATGCGTAGTGGAGAATCCGCCCCTGCGCCTCCAGCGGCAGCGGCTTCTTGACATCGACCCGCAGCCGAGCGTCGGCGGCGGCGACGATGCCGCAGGTGGCGGCGCGATCGACCGACTGCTCCGGCAGGGTCAGGGCCTTGGGCCCGCACGAGGCCAGCAGCAGCGCCGCCGCGAGCGCAGATCGAATGGGTGCCGGAATGCTCCGTCTCCGTAACTGTTACGGACCCCAAACGACAGGGTGCCGCCTTCGTTCCTCAGATGTGGATTGGCAGCCCGGTCACCGCCATCGCCGCTTCCTTGACCGCCTCCGAGTGGGTCGGGTGGGCGTGGCAGGTATAGGCGATGTCCTCGCTGGTCGCGCCGAACTCCATCGCCTGCGCGGCCTGGGCGATCATCGTTCCCGCGACGGAGGCGATGATGTGCACTCCGAGCACCCGGTCGGACCGGGCGTCGGCGACGATCTTGACGAAGCCGTCCGTCTCCCGATTGGTCTTGGCGCGGCTGTTGGCGAGCATCGGGAACTTGCCGATTTTCACCTCGCCCCGTTCCTTCGCTTCCTCCTCGGTGAGGCCGACCGCGGCGATTTCGGGGAAGGTGTAGACGACGCTCGGAATGACGTCGTGATTGACGATGCCGACCTGCCCGGCGAGGATTTCGGCGACCGCCACCCCCTCGTCCTCCGCCTTGTGGGCGAGCATCGGGCCGGGCGTCACGTCGCCGATCGCGTAGATGCCGGGGACGGCGGTGCGGAAATCGTGGTCGACCTCGATCTGGCCGCTTTTGTTGGGCTGGAGGCCGGCCGCCTCAAGGTTAAGGCCATCCGTATTGGGCCGCCGGCCGATCGAGACCAGCACCACGTCCGCCTCGATCGTCTCCGCCGCGCCGCCCGCGGCGGGCTCGACGGTCAGGGCCACTCCCTCCCCGCTCTTCTGCGCGCCGGTGACCTTGGTCGACAGGCGGAATTCGAAGCCCTGCTTCTTGAAGATTTTGTTGGCCTCCTTGCGGACCTCGCCGTCCATGCCCGGGAGGATCTGGTCGAGATATTCGACCACCGTCACCTTCGCGCCGAGGCGCTTCCAGACCGAGCCCAGTTCGAGCCCGATGACCCCGCCGCCGATGACGACGAGGTGCCCCGGCACCCTGGGCAGCTCGAGCGCGCCGGTCGAATCGACGATCCGGTCCTGGTCGATCTCGACGCCCGGCAGCGGGGTCACCGACGAGCCGGTGGCGATGACGAAGCTCTTCGCCCGGCAGGTCGCGCCGGCGACGTCGATCGCGTCCTTGGCGGTGAACCGCGCCTGGCCCTTCAGCCACGTCACCTTGTTCTTCTTGAACAGGAATTCGATGCCCTTGGTGAGGCCGGTCACCGCCTCCCGGCGGCCGCCGTGCATGGCGTCGAGATCGAGCTCCACCTGCCCCACCTTCACGCCCCATTTCGCCAGCGTGCCGTGATTGGCCTCCTCGAACAGCTCCGAGGCGTGGAGCAGGGCCTTTGACGGAATGCAGCCGACGTTGAGGCAGGTCCCGCCCAGCGTCTCCCGGCTCTCGACGCAGGCCGTCTTCAGCCCGAGCTGCGCGGCACGGATCGCAGCCACGTAGCCGCCGGGCCCGGCGCCGATCACGATCACGTCGAATTCAGTCTCTGCCATTCTTCTTTCCTTCGTCATGCCAGCGAAGGCTGGCATCCATTCCGAGTCCGCATGGACCCCAGCCTTCGCTGGGGTGACGGTTAGAGGTCAATCAGAAGCCGCGTCGGATCTTCCAGCGCTTCCTTCATCCGCACCAGGAAGGTGACCGCCTCGCGGCCGTCGACGAGGCGGTGGTCGTAGCTGAGCGCGAGGTACATCATCGGCCGCGCCACGATCTGGCCGTTCCGGACCACCGGCCGCTCCTCGATCCGGTGCATGCCGAGCACCGCCGATTGGGGCGGGTTGAGGATCGGGGTGGAGAGGAGCGAGCCGAAGACGCCGCCGTTGGAGATGGTGAAGGTGCCGCCGGTCATGTCCGCCATGGTCAGCGAGCCGGCCTTGGCGCGCGCACCGAAGTCGGCGATCGTCTTCTCGATCTCGGCGAAGCCGAGAGCGTGCGCGTTGCGGATGACGGGGACGACGAGGCCGTTCGGCGCGGAGACGGCGACCGAGACGTCCATATAATCGTGATAGACGATCTCCTCGCCCTCAATGTAGGCGTTGACCGCCGGCACGTCGCGGGCGGCCAGCACCGCCGCCTTCACGAAGAAGCTCATGAAGCCGAGGCGGATGCCGTGCTTCTTCTCGAACAGGTCCTTGTAGCGGCTCCGCGCCTCCATCACGGCGCCCATGTCGACGTCGTTGAAGGTGGTGAGCATGGCGGCCGTGTTCTGCGCCTCCTTCAGGCGCCGCGCGACCGTCTGGCGGAGGCGCGTCATCCGCACGCGCTCCTCGCGGCGCTCACCCGGCGCCGCGGCCGGGGCGGAGGGTGCTGGCGGCGGGGAGGCGGCGGGCGCTTCGGCCTCGCGATTGCGGGCCGCGGCGAGAACGTCGTCCCGGGTCAGGCGGCCGTCCTTGCCGGTGCCCCTGATCCTCGACGGATCGAGCCCCTGCTCCAGCACCAGCCGGCGGACCGACGGCGAGAGCGTGAGGTGCGGCCCGTCCGCCGGATCGGGGGCGTCGTCCGCCCGGACCTCGACATTTTCGCCCGGCCCGGTCGGATTAACCGGGGTGGAGGCCGGCGCCGGCGTCTCGGGCTGGGCCTTGGCGGGCATGCCCGAGCCGCTTTCGATCCGCGCGATCACCGCCCCGACCTCGACGGTCGCGCCTTCGGCCACGACCTGGTCGCCCATGATTCCCGCCACGGGCGAGGGGATTTCGACGGCGACCTTGTCCGTCTCCAGGCTGGCGATCGGCTCGTCCGCCTTCACCGGGTCGCCGGGCTTCTTCAGCCACTGGCCGAGCGTCGCCTCGGTGATCGATTCCCCGAGCGTCGGGACTTTGACTTCGGTCGCCATCGTCTTCCTTATCCGGCCTTGCGCTGCGGCGCGGCCTCGCTGCTATGGCCCAAGGCCCCGGCAATCAAGGCCGCCTGCTCGGCGGCATGGCGCTTGGCGAGGCCGGTGGCCGGAGAAGCCGAGGACGCGCGGCCGGCATAACGTGCGCGCTTCGGCCGCACGCCGGCCTCCAGCAAGGCCGCCTCGACCGGATCCTCGACGAAATGCCAATAGCCCTGGTTCTTCGGCTCCTCCTGCGCCCAGACCACCTCTTCCAGCGCGCTCATCCGCTTCAGCCGCTCGACCAGCGGCTCGGAGGGGAAGGGATAGAGCTGCTCGATCCGCACCACGGCGGTGTTGCGGTCGCCGGCCTTGTCGCGCGCTTCCATCAGCTCGTAGGCCAGCTTGCCGGAGCACAGGACGAGGCGCCTGACCCCGCCGTCGGCCGGGGCGTTCGTGTCCGAGAGAATGCGCTTGAAGTGGCTGTCGCCGGTGAAATCCGCAGCGCCCGACACCGCGAGCTTGTGCCGAAGCAGCGACTTGGGCGTCATGATGACCAGCGGCTTCCTGAAATCGCGGTGCATCTGCCGGCGCAGGATGTGGAAATAATTGGCCGGCGTGGTGCAGTTCGCGACCTGCATATTGTCCTCGGCGCAGAGCTGGAGGAAGCGCTCCGGCCGCGCCGACGAATGCTCCGGCCCCTGCCCCTCATAGCCGTGGGGAAGCAGCAGAACGAGGCCGTTGGCGCGCAGCCATTTCGATTCGCCGGACGAGACGAACTGGTCCAGGATCACCTGGGCGCCGTTGGCGAAGTCGCCGAACTGCGCCTCCCACAGCACCAGGGTGCGCGGGTCGGAAAGCGCGTAGCCATATTCGAAGCCGAGGACGCCGAACTCGCTCAAGGGGCTGTCGCGCACCTCGAAGCGGCCGTTGGGCACTTGCGTCAGGGGAATATATTTGTGGCCGTCATTCTGATCGACCCACACCGAATGGCGCTGGCTGAAGGTGCCGCGGCCGCTGTCCTGGCCGGACAGGCGGACCTGATAGCCCTCATGGACCAGAGTCCCGAACGCCAGCGCCTCGGCGGTCGCCCAGTCGAAGCCTTCGCCGCTCTCGAACATGTGGCGGCGGGCGTCGACGATCCTCTGCAGCGTCTTGTGGACAATGAGGCCCTCCGGGACGGTGGTGAGAACCCGGCCGACCTCGCTATAGGTCTCCTCCCCGACGCTGGTCGCGACGTTGCGGCGCCCGGTTTCGGGCGTGTCCGGGCGGCCGAGGCCGGCCCAGCGCCCTTCGAACCAGTCGGCCTTGTTGGGCAGGTAGCTCTTCGCGGCGTCGAACTCGTTTTCCAGCGTCGCGGTGAAGCGGGCGACTTGGCCGTCGATCCAGGCGCGATCGACGATTCCCTGCTCGACCAGCCGGGCTCCATATATGTCGGACACCGGCGGATGGGTCTTGATCGCCGCATACATGAGCGGCTGGGTGAAGCTCGGCTCGTCGCCTTCATTGTGGCCGAAGCGGCGGTAGCACCACATGTCGATGACGATGTCGCGCTTGAAGGTCTGGCGGAACTCGATGGCGAGCTTGCAGCAGAAGGTCACCGCTTCCGGATCGTCGCCGTTGACGTGGAGGATCGGCGCCTGGACCGACTTGGCGATGTCGGAAGGGTAAGGCGACGAACGGCCGAACTGCGGGGAGGTGGTGAAGCCCACCTGGTTGTTGATGACGAAATGGATCGTTCCGCCGGTGCCGTAGCCGGGCAGGCCGGAGAAGCTGAAGCATTCCGCGACGATCCCCTGGCCGGCGAAGGCGGCGTCGCCGTGGAGGAGGACGGGGAGCACCCTGGCCCCCTCAGCGTCGCCGCGCGCGGTCTGCTCCGCGCGGGCCTTGCCGAGCACGACCGGGTTCACCGCCTCGAGGTGGCTGGGGTTTGGGAGCAGCGAAAGATGGACCTTGATGCCCTCGAACTCGCGGTCGGAGGACGTGCCGAGGTGATATTTGACGTCCCCCGATCCCCCGACGTCGGCCGGGTTCGTCGCACCCCCGGCGAACTCGCTGAAGATGGCGCGGTAGGGCTTGCCCATGACGTTGGCGAGGACGTTCAGCCGGCCGCGATGGGCCATTCCGAAGATGATGTCTTGGACGCCTAACTGGCCGCCATATTTGATCACCGCCTCCAGCGCCGGGATCATCGACTCGCCGCCGTCGAGACCGAAGCGCTTGGTGCCGACATATTTGCGGGCGAGGAACTTCTCCCACTGCTCGCCCTCGATCACCTTGGCGAGGATCGCCTGCTTGCCCTCGGGCGTGAAGCTGATCTCGGCGTCCTTGCCCTCCATCCGCTCCTGGAGGAAGCGCCGCTCCTCCAGGTCGTTGATGTGCATATATTCGAGGCCGACCTTGCCGCAATAATTGCGCTGGAGGACGGGCAGGATCTCATTGACGCTCGCCCATTCGAAGCCGAGCGTGCCTTCCAGATAGATGGGCCGGTCGAATTCATCCGGCTTGAAGCCATGGAATTCCGGCGTGAGATCGGCCGGCAGCTCGCGGTGGGAGAGGTGGAGCGGATCGAGGGCGGCGGCGAGATGGCCGCGCACCCGGTAGGTGCGGATCAGCATCATCGCCCTGATCGAGTCCTCGGCGGCTTGCACGACCTCAGCCTCGGACCTGCCCGCGGTGACGGCGGCGTTCTTCGCCCCTTCGGCCACGCTCGGGGCAGGCTTCGCGGCTGCGGGGGCGAGCGTCTGGAGCGTCGGGTCGAGCCCCGCATTGACCTCGTCGAGCTCGACGACCGGCCAGTTCTCACGGGCCCAGCTCGGACCCTGCTCCCGCTCGGCGCTGCCGTAAATATCCACTCTCGAACCGCCTTCCAAGTGCCTGCCGGGAACGCGCGGGCTCCCTAGCCTATCCCTCAGCCCTTCAAAAGCGCGCCGAGGGTGCTGCCCAGCTCAGATGGGCTCGGAGAGACTCGAATTCCAGCGGCTTCCATGGCCGCGATCTTGTCCTCGGCCGCGCCCTTGCCGCCGGAGACGATCGCGCCGGCATGGCCCATCCGCCGTCCCGGCGGCGCGGTTCGGCCGGCGATGAAGCCGACGGTGGGCTTGGCGCGGCCCGCCCGCGCCTCGTCGCGGAGGAATTGGGCGGCTTCCTCTTCGGCCGAGCCGCCGATCTCGCCGATCATGATGATCGACTTCGTCTCCGGATCGGCGAGGAACAGCTCCAGCACGTCGATGAAGTCGGTGCCGTTGACCGGATCGCCCCCAATGCCGACCGCGGTGGTCTGCCCCAGCCCCTCGTTCGAGGTCTGGAACACCGCCTCGTAGGTGAGCGTGCCGGAGCGGCTGACGACGCCGACCGACCCTTTGCGGAAGATATTGCCCGGCATGATGCCGATCTTGCACTCGCCCGGAGTGAGGACGCCGGGGCAGTTCGGCCCGATCAGCCGCGATTTGGAGCCCGAAAGCGCCCGCTTGACCCGCACCATGTCGAGCACCGGAATGCCTTCCGTGATGCACACGATCAGCGGCACCTCGGCGTCCACCGCCTCGAGGATGGCGTCGGCCGCGCCGGGCGGCGGCACGTAGATGACCGAGGCGTCGCAGTCGGTCGCGTCCCGCGCCTCCTGCACCGTGTCGAACACCGGGAGGCCGAGATGGGTGGCCCCGCCCTTGCCCGGCGAGGTCCCGCCGACGACCTTGGTGCCGTAGGCGATCGCCTGCTCGGTATGGAAAGTCCCCTGCTTCCCGGTGAAGCCCTGGGTGATGACCTTGGTTTCGGAGTTGACGAGGATCGACATTCAGTGGCCTCCGGCCTGCGCGGTGGGTCTGGGGAGAAGGAGCGTCACTGCCTGCCGCTTCGTCGCGCCTCGCCTTGCTCGGCAAGGCGCGCGGCGGTCGCGTCATCGAAGATCGTCGACTGCAGCATGACCAGATTGCGGCCGAGCTTTCGCGCCGAAAGCCGGTATCCGATCTCCATCGTCGTCTCCATCGACCGCTGCCGCGGGCCGATCGGGAGACGGGCGGCTTGCGACGGCGGGAGCAGCCGGCGGACCGCCGGCTCGTAGTCGAGGGCGGTCGACAGCAATGTGCAGCGGCTCTTCACGCCGCCCGACCGCTTCGGCTCGTAATTCGCGATGATAAGGTAGCCAGTGGCCGGCCTCTCGATGATGACATAGGTGGCGTCCCCTTTGGCACCGGAGCCCTCGGCCCAGTCCCGGATCGGGGGAGGAAGCTTCGACCAGTTCGTGACCCGCGCCGTTCCCGCAGGCAGGCGCACCTCCCCTTGGGTGCAGGCGGCCAGGAACAGGTCGACCATCTGGTCGGACGGTACCGGCGCTCCGGCAAGCAGGAGGGAAAGGAGAGCCGCCGGCATCAGGCGAGGCTGGAGTCGATTTTCTTGCAGGCCTCGAGCAGCTCCTTCACCGCGCCGACCGAAACCTCGAAATTCTGCCTGGCCGTCTCGTCCAGCTCGATCTCGACGATCCGCTCGACCCCGCCCGCGCCGATCACCACCGGCACGCCGACATAGAGATCGTCGACGCCGTACTGGCCCTGCAGATAGGCGGCGGCGGGTAGGACCCTTTTCTTGTCCTTGAGAAAGCTTTCGGCCATCGCGATGGCGCTGGTGGCCGGAGCGTAATAAGCCGACCCGCTCTTCAGCAGCGCGACGATCTCGCCGCCGCCCGAGCGGGTGCGCTGGACGATGGCGTCGATCCGCTCCTGCGTCGACCAGCCCATCTTGATGAGGTCGGGCACCGGAATGCCCGCGACCGCCGAATAAGCCGGCACCGGCACCATCGTGTCGCCGTGGCCGCCGAGCACGAACGCGGTGACGTCCTCGACGGAGACCTTGAACTCCTCGGCGAGGAAGTGGCGGAAGCGGGCGCTGTCGAGCACGCCGGCCATGCCGACCACCCGCTCGTGCGGCAGGCCGGAGAATTCGCGCAGCGCCCAGACCATCGCATCCAGCGGGTTGGTGACGCAGATGACGAAGCTGTCCGCCGCATGCGCCTTGATGCCCTCGCCGACCGCCTTCATCACCTTCAGGTTGATGCCGAGCAGGTCGTCGCGGCTCATGCCGGGCTTGCGGGCGATTCCGGCGGTGACGATGCAGACGTCGGCGCCGGCAATGTCGGCATAATCCTGCGTGCCGACGAGCTTCGCGTCATAGCCCTCGACCGGCCCGGCCTGGGCGAGATCGAGCGCCTTGCCCTGGGGAATGCCCTCGGCGACATCGACCAGCACGATGTCGCCCATCTCGCGGATGGCGGCGAGGTGCGCGAGGGTGCCGCCGATCATGCCCGAACCGATGAGCGCGATTTTCTTGCGAGCCATGGGCCCCCGGCCTTTCTGAGCTTTGGGATCGGGCTGCGGGAACAGCCGCGAGGATGGCGCGCGCTTAGACCCGTCGGCCCGGTGGGGCAACCGTTCCGCGGCGATTTTGCGAAGCGGCAGAACGGCGGAGGCGGTCAGTCCTCCGGCCCCGGCTCCTCGACATAATGCCGCTCGCCGCGGGCGTTCGACCAGACCTGCACGGGTCGGCCGGTCTCGGGGTCGATGAAGCGCTCGCGGGTCGGCGACAGGGGCTCGCGCGGCGTCGCCTCGATCCGGTCCGCATAGCGCCTCCGCTCGAACAGGATGGCGGCGACGACCCCGGCGAGGCCGACCACCGCCGGCCACGCGCCGCCGTCCGCGAAAGCGGCGACGAGGGCCGCCGCCAGCAGCAGCACGAAGCCGCCGAGGACGACGTTGCGGAGCATCACCGGCCGTCCGCCGGCTCGATCCTCACGGCCGTGCCGTAGGCGACCACCTCGTTCATGGTCTGGCCGATCTGGCCGGAATCGAAGCGCATCATCACCACCGCGCCCGCGCCCATCAGCGCCGCGTTCTCGACCAGACGGTCGAGGGCGTGGCGCCGGGTATCCTCGACCAGAGCGGTATATTCCTTGATCTCGCCGCCGACGATCGAGCGCAGCCCGGCGGCGATATTGCCGCCGAGGCCGCGGCTGCGCACCACTACGCCGAATACCTGCCCCAGCGTCTCGACCACCTTGTAGCCGGGAAGATTCTCCGTCGTCGCCACGATCATCGCCGTCTCCTCACTTGCCCGCCAGCAGGGTCACCATGTCGACCCAATGGTCGATATCGTCGTAAAAGGCCTTCACAGGCAGCCGCTCGTCGCGGCCGTGGGCGCGCATGTCGTCGGGAACGATTCCCCAGCTGCCGTCGGTGCCGTAGACGGGAACGCCCGCGACGCGGAACGGCCGGGCGTCGCTGGCGCCGGTGCTCATCTCCGGCATGATCGGCGACTCCGGATGCCGCTTGTGCACCGCCGCCGTATAGGCCGCGACCACGTCCGGCCGAAGCGGGGAGGCGAGCGACATCGCCTGGTTGTCCGTCCGCTCGACGACGACCCCGGGATCGGCCGCCACCCGTTCCAGCTCGTCGCGGACCGCCGCCGGCTCCGTCCCCGGCATGATCCGGCAGTTGATCGTGGCCCGGGCGAGCTGGGGAAGCGCGTTGTCGGCATGACCACCCTGGAGGCGAGTCGCGACGCAGCGGGTGCGGGTGAGGCCGACCTCGCCCGGATCCGCTTCGATGAGGTCGGCCGCCTCGCCGTCATTGGGATTGGCGAGCCATCGCCGCATCGCATCGCCGAGCGGCCCCTTCTCGCTCTTCTCGCGCACCGCGAAATAAGCGCGGGTGGTCTCGTTCAGCATCGGCGTGAAGCGGTATTTCTCGAGCCGTTCCAGAGCGTGGGCGAGCTGGTAGATGGCATTGTCCGGCCGCGGCTTGGAGCTGTGCCCGCCTTTGTTCCTGACCGTGAAGGTGTACATCGAAAAGGTCTTCTCGGCGGTCTGCAGCGTGAAGCCTAGCGGCCGCCCGTCCGGCGCGAAGCCGCCGCCGCCGCCGTCGGAGTTGAGCGCGAAATCGGCGTTGGTCCATTTCAGCCATTCGGTCGCGCCGAGCTCCGCGCCTTTGCCGCTCGTCTCCTCGTCGCCGGTGAAGAGGACGACGATGTCGCGGGTGGGCTTGAAGCCCTGGGCCCTCAGCCTCAGCAAGGCGGTGGTGACCGCGGCCACGCCTTCCTTGATGTCGCTGGTGCCGCGGCCGTAGAAATAGCCGTCCTTCTCGATGAACTTGAACGGGTCCATCGACCAGTCCTCGGGCTTGGCCTCGACCACGTCCATGTGGGCCATGAGGAGGATCGGCTTTTTGCCCGAAGGCTTCGCCGCCGGCCACCGCACGATCAGCGCCGCCGTCTGGTTGCCGGGATTGCCCTCGTAGGGAAGGACGTGGATGTCGCTCTCCGCCCAGCCCGCGGCCTTGTACTGATCGGCGAGATATTGGGCGAGGATCGGCACCTGCCCCCGGCCCTCGACGGTGGGGATCTCGATCGCGTGCCGGTAGATTTCCAGCCCCTTCGCCCGCCACGGGTCCGGCGCCGGGTCGGCGGCGAGCGCGGCGCTTGAGACCAGGCCGAAAGCGAGCGTTAGAGCGAGGCGCATGGTGGTAATCCCCTCCGTATTCGCGGCAGAAGCTGGACCGCCGAGCCTTCCCGGTCAAGCGGCGCCGCGGCGGCCCTTTCAAGCTTCCTTAACCGTGCCGGCCGCATGTTTCGCCGCCTCCTGGAGGACGAGCCGGCGACGATCCGCCCGCTTCCCGACCGGCGGCCCGGAGGCACGGTTTGGGATCGCGCAGCAACAATATCGGTTTCCTGCGGCTCGCCTTCGCCAGCCTCGTCATCGTCGGCCACGCCCCCGAGATGATCGACGGCGACCGAGGCCGCGAGCCTTTGACGCGGCTCCTGGGCGGCCTGTCGCTCGGCGAGCTGTCGGTCGACGCCTTCTTCCTCCTCAGCGGCTTCCTCATCGCCAAGAGTATGACGACGAGCCCATCCCTGGGGGATTTCATCCTGCGCCGGACGGCCCGGATCTTCCCCGCCTTTGCGATAGCCTATCTGCTCAGCGTCTACCTGCTCGGCCCCGCCGTCGGCGCGCACCCGCTGCATTACGGGCTCATGCCGGTCGTGCCGATGCTCTTGCTGCAGCACCCGCCGGTGTTTCCGGGCCAGCTTACGGGCCTGCCCTATCCGGGGCTGAACGAGGCGATGTGGACGATCGCCTATGAATTCCGCTGCTATCTGCTCGTCGCCTCGCTCGGCGTGGCCGGCCTCCTCGCGCGGAGGCGGGCGGTCCTGCTCCTCACCGCGGCGGCCCTGGTCTCCTACGCCTTGATCGGTCCGGCACCGGCGGGGCAGGCGGGGCTTGAGTCCGGCCCGGCGGGCGGCTTCCTCGTCGGCGAGCCCATGAAGATGCTCCGCTTCCTGGCCGCCTTCCTCGTCGGGACCTGCTGGTTCCTGTACCGCGAGGAGGCGCTGGCGCGGCTGAACGCGTGGCGCGCGCTGCTGTGCGCGCTTCTGGCCGCGGCCGCCCTCCGCTTCGGGGGCGCGTCGGCCGAACCCGCGGTCGTCCTGCTGGGCGGGGCCGCCCTGTTCTGGCTGGCCTTCGAGGCGCCGCTCGGACGCCTCCAGCGGGTGAACGACCGCTACGACATCAGCTACGGCACCTATCTCTATGGCTGGCCGGTGGCGACCGCATGGCTGTGGTTCAACCGCGACATCGGCCCGGCGGGGCTGACCATGCTGACGCTGCCCGCCGCCCTGGCGCTGGGCACCGCAAGCTGGTGGATCGTCGAGCGGCCCGCGCTCGCATGGGTCCGCTCGCGCCCGGCCGGGGCTACTCGCCGTGCCCCGCCGCCAGATAGGCCGCGGAGCGCATCTCTTCCAGCCGGCTGACGGTGCGCTGGAACTCGAAGGCGCCGTCGCCGGCCGGATAGAGGCAAGCGGGCTCGGCATCGGCGGCGGCGAGCAGCTTCACCTTGTGCTCGTAAAGCTCGTCGATCAAAGTCACGAAGCGGGCCGCCTCGTTGCGCTTCTCCGGGCCCATGACCGGGATGCCGACGAGGATGATTGTGTGATAGCGGCGCGCCACCGCCAGATAGTCCGCCGCCCCCCGCGCCTCGGCGCACAGCCGCTTGAACGAGAAGACCGCGACGCCCTTCAAGCTCTTGGGGACGTGCAGCATCCGCCCGCCGGGGACGAGGATGTCCTCGGCGGGGACATGCGCCCGGTCCTCGGGCGGATAGTCGGTCAGGCGGAAGAAGGCGTCCGAGAGCGCCTGCGTCGCGGCGGGGCCGTTGGGCACGTACCAGGTCGGAAAGCCGCCGAGGCGCTCGAGGCGGTAGTCGGTCGGGCCGTTCAGCGGCACCACGTCCATCTCCCGCTCGACGAGGTCGATGAAAGGCAGGAAGAGCTCGCGGTTAAGGCCGCCGGCGTAGAGGTCGCGAGGCGGGCGGTTCGACGTGGCGATCACCGTCACCCCTTCCTGCAGCAGGTGCGCGAAGAGACGGGAGAGGATCATGGCGTCGGCGCTGTTGTTGATCACCATCTCGTCGAAGGCGAGGAGCCGCGCCTCCGCGGCGACGGCGCGGGCGAGGGGCGGGATCGGGTCGCCCTCCTCCTTCAGCCGCTCGACGCGCAGCCGCTCGTGAACCTCGAGCATGAACTCGTGGAAATGCACCCGCCGCTTCCGGTCCACGTCGATGGCGGCGCAGGCGAGGTCCATCAGCATCGATTTGCCGCGCCCGACCCCGCCCCACATGTAGACGCCGCGCGGCGGCGGCGGGGCCTTGGCGAGGAGGCGGGAGAACAGGCCCCCCTTCGGCTTCGCCTGAAGCCCGGCCGCGAGGCGGTCGAGCACCGCCACCGCGCGCTCCTGGTCCGCGTCGGGCTTCAGCTCCCCGGCGGCGAGCAGCGCCCGGTAGCGCTCGGCGACCGCCGTCACCGCGAGGCCAGCTTCCTGAGCGTTCCCGACCAGGCGGCGACCGTCTCCCCTTCCTGCTCGACCAGACCGCGCATCACCGCCATCCGCTTGCTCTCGCGCAGCAGTTCCACCGTCGCGTCGAGGGGGAGGCCGAGCCTGGCTCCGGAGAGGAACTGCGCCGAAAGATCGAGTGTCACCGACGGCCCCAGGTCCGCCCCGGCCGCATAGCCGCCGGCGAACATCGCCATGTCGATGAAGGTGAGGATGGCGCCGCCGTGGACGATGTTGCCGAGGTTCGAATGCGCCAGGTCCGGGAACATCCGGCAGCGCGCCTTCCCCTCTCCTTCGCCGCGCACGAGCAGCTTGCCGAGCACGGCGTTGAAGCGCGTGTCGTCGCCCGGCAGGTCCCAGGTCCACCAGCCGGGATGGTCCGGATCGGGCTGGTGGCGGATCAGGGGATGGAGGCGGCGCTCGGTCATCTATTCTCCGTCATGCCAGCGGAAGCTGGCATCCATGCTGAGTCCGTATGGACCCCAGCTTTCAGGGTTCCCATCGAAGTACTACTTCGATGGGTTCCCTCCTGGGGTGACGGTGGGTCAAACCGCCCGCTCGGCCAGCAGCTTCTTGGTCTCGGCGATGGCCTTGGCGGGGTTTAGCCCCTTGGGGCAGACGTTGGCGCAGTTCATGATCGTGTGGCAGCGGTAGAGGCGGAACGGGTCCTCCAGCTCGTCGAGCCGCTCGCCGGCCATCTCGTCGCGGCTGTCGGCGAGCCAGCGATAGGCCTGGAGGAGGATGGCGGGGCCGAGGAAGCGGTCCGAATTCCACCAATAGCTCGGGCAGGAGGACGAGCAGCAGGCGCAGAGGATGCATTCGTACAGGCCGTCGAGCTTCGAGCGGTCCTCCGGCGACTGGAGCCGCTCCTTCCCCGAAGGGTCGGGAGTCTTCGTCTTCAGCCACGGCTCGATCGACGCATATTGGGCGAAAAAGTGGGTGAAGTCCGGCACGAGGTCCTTGATGACGTCCATATGCGGGAGCGGCGTGATGCGGATCTCGCCTTTGTAATCCTCGATCGCGGTGGTGCAGGCGAGGCCGTTCCTGCCGTTCATGTTCATCGAGCAGGAGCCGCAAATGCCCTCGCGGCACGAGCGGCGGAAGGTGAGGGTCGGGTCGATGTCGTTCTTGATCTTCAGGAGCGCGTCGAGGACCATGGGCCCGGTCTCTTCGAGGTCCAGCTCGAACGTGTCGTAGCGCGGATTCTCGCCCGTATCGGGATCGTAGCGGTAGATTTTGAAGCTGCGCACCCGCCCGCGCTTGCCCTCGGCGCGATAGGTCTTCCCGCGTGAGCTGATCACGCTGTTCCTCGGGAGGGTGAACTCGGCCATGCGCTTGTCCTCTGCTGGGGCCCGCTTAACGGCTCCAGGCAGCCGGCTCAACCACCGGGTGAACGGCTCCCCACCCGTCATTGCGAGGAGCGCAGCGACGAAGCAATCCAGCGCGGCGCGTGGCATGGACTCGGCGCTGGATTGCTTCGCTCCGCTCGCAATGACGAAAGAGGGAGCAATGACGAAAGAGGGAGGCGTCAATCCAACAGGCCGTGGCGCCTGAGGCCCTCCGCGAGGATCGTCTCGATGAGCTGCTCCTGGGTGAGGCCCGCCGCCCTGGCGGAGCGTCCGTAGACCTTTTCGGACCACAGATTGGCGTTGAGGTTGACCTCCAGGAACTGGATCTTGCCGCCCTCGCGGTCGAGGCGGAACTCGTAGCGGCCGTAGTCGAAGGGGCGGAATTCCTGGGCGATGTTGCGCGTATAATCGGCGATGACCGGCATCCATTCCTCGTCGTCGAATTCGACCAGCCGGTATTTCTGCGCCCGATCGACGAGGTCGCGCTTCTCGTAATAGGTGCGAAGGTGCGACGGGTCGGCCTGCTCGAACAGCATCATCGGCATGATCACCGGCTCGCCGTCGACGGTGATCACCGGCACCTCGACGTCGCTGCCGTTCAAGAAGGGCTCGACGATCGCGTCATGGCCCTGGGAATGGATGTCGGCGACCGCGGCCTCGACTCCCGCCCAGTCGTGGGCGTCCTGCACCCCCCAGCTCGCCGACGAGGCGTTGGGCTTGATCACCATCCGCTCGCCCTCCGGGCATCGGGACCGCTCCACCGGGGCGCCGCGGCGGTAGATCGCCCAGGCCGCGGTGGGGATGCCGCGGGCGGCAGCGGCGAGCTTGGTGACGTGCTTGTCGTCCGAGACGCCGCGCAGGATCGGGCTGGCGCCGAGGAACGGCAGGCCGAGGCGCGTGCAGAGCAAGGGCAGCATCATCTCGCTGTTGAGGAAGCCGCCGCGGTTGAGGAGCGGGAAGACGAAATCGACATCCGGCTTCTCGAACAAAGCATCGTAGCTGTTCGCCAGGGTGAGGTTGAGCCCCAGCCCCTGCAATATCTCCCGCACCTCGACATGGTAGAGGGCATGGTTGCCGTCCTCGGGATGGAGCCCGCCCTCCCACAAGGCATGCTTGGCGATGAACATGATCCGCAGGCGGCGCTTCGCCTCTTCCGGGATGGTGAGGGTTCGGATCGAGGTCACGCCGGCCTTTGCCTTGTTGAGGAATGGGCCGCGCGGACATAATGCGATGGGCGGGCAAGGCCAAGGGCGGGAACCAGATGAGCAGCCGGAGCGAAGCCACGCGCCTGATGACGACGGGCGGCGACGCGCGCATCCTCCTCGACGCGGAGACAGGCCTCAACCGCTATTTCTCGGCGCCGCGGCCGAGCGGCGTCCTGGCCTACGCCTCGTCCACCGCCAACGACATCTCCGCGCCCGCTTATGGCCATGTCGAGGCGGTGCTGGCGGAGATCGGCGCCGGGCTGACGGCCCCCGGCTACGCCGCCCGCCTGGCGGCGCTGCGCGGGCGAATCCGCCGCGCCTATGCGGTGCCGGACGAGGTGGACGTCGTCTTCGCCCCGTCCGGCACCGATCTCGAATATGTCGCGCTCGCCTGCGTCGCGGGCCGCGGGCCGGAGGGCATCCACAACATCCTCCTCGGCGCGGACGAGGTCGGAAGCGGCTGCATCCATTCCGCCCACGGACGTTATTTCGCCGAGAGCACCGCGCTCGGCATCCCGACGCAAGCCGGCACGCCGGTGCTCGGCCTGGGCGAGACCCATGTCGAGATGATCGACATTCCGGTGCGTGACGAACGCGGAAGAGCCCGCCCCTCGGCGGAGATCGCCGCCGGGATGAAAGAGGCGATCGGCGCGGGCGAAGCCGCGGGGCGCCATGTCCTGGTCCACGTCGTCCACGGTTCGAAGACCGGTCTGATCCTCCCTTCCCTCGACGATGTCGAGGCGCTGGGCGGACGGCATGGCGAGGCGGCCAGCTTCGTCGTCGACGCCTGCCAGGCCCGCATCACCAGCCCCGCCATCGCCGACTATCTGGAGCGGGGCGCGATCGTCTTCGTGACCGGATCCAAGTTCATGGGCGGTCCGCCGTTCAGCGGATTCGCGCTCGTGCCCGCCGCGTTCCGCCGAAGAGGGCAGCCGCTGGCGGAAGGCCTCGCCACGATCTTCCGCCGCGCCGAATGGCCGGACGGGTGGCCGGGCGCGGAGCGTCTGGAGGACGGCGCCAATATCGGCCTCCTCCTGCGGCTGGAGGCGTCAATCTTCGAGCTGGAGCGCTTCCAGCGCCTCGGGCTCGACGAGGTGACCCGAATCATCCTCGCCTTCCACCAGGCGGTGCGCAACGAGATCGTCGAGCCGACCCCCGCCCGGCGCGTCGCCCCCTATCCACCCGGCGAGAAGGAGACGGCGGAGACCCATCCTGTAGAGATGCGCACCCTCTCCACGCTCGATCTCTCCGCCTTCCGCGGCGGCGCGACCTTCGAGGACTCGACCCGCTGGCACAAGGCGCTCCTCGCCCACGGCATCCGCCTCGGCCAGCCGGTCAAGGGCGTCAGGCTCCGCGACGGCCGCTGGGGCGCCACCCTCAGGATCGGGCTTTCCATGCCGCAGGTGGTGGAGCGCGCCGGGCTCGGCGATGAAGCCCTGGCCGCGTCCTTCAAGGCGGACATGGCGACGATCGCGGCGGCGATCGTCGCCTGCGCCGGATAGCTACGCCGCCTCCTCCTGCGGCCCGACGCCCCAATTGAGGTTGCGGGTCAGGTACATCACCGCCGCCAGCGCCGCGAACAGCATCAGCGAGCCGATCAGCAGCGAGAAGGCTTCGAGGCTGAGCAGGATGTAGAGCACCACGTAGAGCGCGGTCAGCAGGCCGCAGATGAAGCCGGCACGACGCCAGCTCCCCAGCACCGCGGCGGAATAAGCGGTGTTGAGGCCGACGATCGCGGCGCTGGCGATCAGATACGCGGGCGTGAAGCCGATCACCTCCGCGAAGGCGAGGAGCAGCACGAAGAACAGGATGAGCGCGGCGCCGACCAGCAGATATTCGACGCCCGAAACCCTGACTCCGCCGATCAGGTCGAAAAGCAGGAAGGCGAGGAAGGTGAAGCCGATGAACAGGAAGCCGTATTTCGCCGCCCGGTTGACCTGCGAATAGAGATCGACCGGCTGGATCAGGCTGACCCCGGCCTCGTGCGGGCCGGTCGTCGCGTCGACGGGCCCCTCGGCGGGGGACGGGCGGTCGCTGGCGCTGGTCGCCGGCCCGGTCGCCACCAGCGACTGGCCGAGCGCCAGATTGCCGATTCGGTAGCGGGCGTCGAAGCCCTGGTCGCCGACTTGGCGTTCGGCGGGCAGGAAGCCGCCCTGGAAGGACGGGTGCGGCCAGCTCGAGCGCAGGTGCCAGAGCGTGTCGCCCGCCTGCGGCGCCAGCGAAAGGCTGCCATTGCCGCGGATCGCATAGTCGAAGTCGATCTCGAGCGGGGCCGTGGCCAGGCCGGCGGCGTCGAACCAGGCGAAGAAGCCGCCTCCTCCGGTCGCGGCGATGCCGCCGCCCGGCTGCAGCCGAAGCGGCTGGCCGCCGGCGAGGATGTGGGGATTGGGGCCGAGGCCACGTGGATCACCGACGCCGAAGCGGAGCTCGGCCCGGTCGGGCGCGAGGTCCGCGGGCGCGACTCCGAAGCGCGCCAGGTCGGCCGGCATGACGAACCGCGCCTTGCCCCGCACCGCCGCCTCGTAGACGACCACCTCGTAGATCGAGCGCTTGCGTACCTCCGGCCGGAGGTCGGTCGAAAGGCTCACAGTCTCGGGCGAGAGGGTGAGCTCCTGCCACACCTGGCGGGTGCGGACGACCTGGCGGCCCTCCTCGGTCACATTCTCGGTGACGGTCGCGCGATAGGGGATGACCAGGACCGGGCCGGCGATCGTCTGCGGGCCGCCCCAGCCTTGCGCGATCCCCGCCTTGGCCTCGGCGGATTGCTGCTCGCGGTCGTAGACCATCAGCCAGATCGAGAAGAGCGGGATTGAGAGCAAGAGGCCGATGAGGATCGCCAGCCCCAGCTTCATCGACGGGGAACGGACGGTGGGCGTGAAACTCATCGCAGCCTCCTGTTTCGGCCGGACGGTGGTACGTCACCCATGGCCTCCGTCAACCGCGGCGCGGCGGTCGCTCGGGCCTCCCTCAGAGGCGTGCTTGCGATCGCCTTCCTTTCTCCACGGCCCCTGCACCGGGCCTGGACCCAGACGCTAGTGGAGCGGCTTGCAATATTTCTCCCGCTCCGGCGGCGGGGCGCGCAGCCGAGTGTCGAGATAATAACCGAGCATCCCGTCCACCCTTTTGTCGCCGGTGGGGATGAACGGGGCGGCGTCGCGCTTCCAGCCGGCGATGCAGGCCTCCTTGCCGCGATCCGAAGCGGCACAGTCGAGCAGATTGTCGAACGCGGTGCGCCACAAGAGGAATTGCGGCCGAGTCATCGGCTCGCCATGGCCGGGAACGAGGGTGACGAACGGCGTCGCCACCAGCCGGTCGAGCGCCCTGCGCCAACCTTCGGGGCACGCCGTGTCGAGGAAGGGCAGCATCGCGACCACGAGGTCCCCGGCGATCAGCAGCCTCGATGCGGGATCGTAGATCCAGACGTCGCCCTCGGTCGCCGCGAAGGGCGCGAGGTTCACCTCCAGCCTGCGGCCGGCGATGCGCAGCGGGCCGGAGCGGAGCACGGGCCGAGTCGGCCGGAGCGAGGCGGGGTCGTCGATCGCGGCGAAATCGCCCTCGATCTCGGCGCGCTGGGCCGCGCCGGCCTGGCCGGAGGCGAGGAAGGCCTGGGCCTCGGCCCGGCTGCCGGGAAAGAAGCCGGTCAGCGCGCCGTCGACCGCCGTGCTGGCGTAGAGCGGGACCCCCGGATAGGCGGCGCGGATCTCGGCATTGCCGCCGCTATGGTCAAGATGCCAGTGGCTGTTGACGATGGCGGCGATCGGCCGTCCGCGCTCCCGGGCGTAGGCAATGAGCTTCGCCTGGTGCTCCGGGTGGCGGCCGGTGTCGAAGAGGATCAGGCCCTCCGGCGCCTCGAGGAAGACGCTGTTCCCGTCCGGCGAGCGGCCCGGCTCGAACCCGCCCGGCACGAGGTGCCAGCTGGCCGCATCGCCCCGCGGCACGGTCGCGCAGCCGGCGAGGGCGAGCGCGAGGAGGGCGAGGAACCATCGCACGGGAGCGGGAATGCGGCCGCCTCGCCGCCTTCGCAATGCCGCAGCCTCGAACGGGCAGGATCAGTCAATGAACCGCACCTCAGCCCAAGCGCAGCTCCCGGCCCGGCACCGCCATCGCGGCGCCGCTCACCCGGCGGGAAGCGGGTATTTGAGGCCGGTGGCGCAGTTGAACAGCACCGCCCGATCTTCTTTGCTGAGCAACCCCGATGCCGTCGCCTTGCGCCAGGCGGCGAGGGTGGCGCCGCCTTCCGGGCAGAGCAGGAGCCCGTCCTGCCGCGCCGCCTCCGCGACGGCCCGCATCAGCTCGGCGTCCGAGACGGCCAGCGCCGCGCCGCCGCTCTCGCGCACCGCCCGAAGGATCAGGAAGTCGCCGATCGCGCGGGGGACGCGGATCCCGGCCGCCAAGGTGTGGGCGCCTTCCCACCGCCGCGCATGCGCCTCGCCCGCCTCGAATGCCCTGACGATGGGGGCGCAGCCCTCCGCCTGCACCGCGAACAGGCGCGGCCTCGCCGGCCCGATCAAGCCGAGCGCCTCCAGCTCGGCGAATGCCTTCCACATGCCGATGAGCCCGGTGCCGCCCCCGGTTGGATAGAAGATGGCGTCCGGAAGCGCCCAGCCGAGCTGCTCGGCCAGCTCGATGCCCATCGTCTTCTTGCCCTCGATCCGGTACGGCTCCTTGAGGGTCGAGAGGTCGAACCACTCCCCCCGCGCCGCGCCTTCCGCTACGATGCGGCCGCAATCGTCGATCAGCCCTTCGATGCAATGCACCACGGCGCCGTGGACGGCCATCTCGCGAACGTTGATCTCCGGCGTGTCCGCGGGACAATAGACGATCGCCTCGATCCCCGCCCGCGCGGCATAAGCGGCGAGCGCCGCGCCGGCATTGCCGTTGGTCGGCATGGCGATGCGGCGCACGCCAAGAGCCCTCGCCATCGAGACGGCGACGGCAATGCCGCGCGCCTTGAATGAGCCGGTGGGGAGGCGCCCTTCGTCCTTGACCAGCGGCGGCGCCGCGCCCGCCGCCGCGCCGATCCGCGGCAGCGGCACCAACGGCGTCGCCGTCTCGCCGAGGCTGACGATATCCTCCGCCCGCGGCACCGGCAGCAACTCGCGCCAGCGCCACAGGTCGGCGGGGCGCTCCGCCAGCGCCGCCTTCGTGAGGCTCGCCGACGCGGCTTCGAGGTCGTAGCGGACGAGCAGCGGCCAGCCGGCGCGGGAGAGGTTGTGCAGCCGCCCCGCCTCGTGCCGCTCGCCGGTCATCGAGCATTCGAGGTGGCTGACGAAGCTGGGCCGCGCCTCGGTCAGGTTCGCGCTATGCGGCTGGGAACGTGGGCCGGCGCTCCTGCCCGGCTGGCGCCTCAATAGACCCGCGCCTTGGGCTTGATGTAGCTGATGTCGTCGGACAGCGTGTAATCGTGGACCGGCCGGTAATCGAGGCGGACGCCGCCGCTTTGCCCGCCCCAACCGTCGAACCAGCTGATCGTGTGCTTCATCCAATTGGCGTCGTCGCGAGTCGGGTAATCCTCGTGCATGTGGGCTCCGCGGCTTTCCTTGCGATTGGCCGCCGAATGCATCGTCACCACCGCCTGGGCGATGAGGTTGTCGAGCTCGAGCGTCTCGACGAGGTCGGTGTTCCATATGAGGCTGCGGTCGGTGACGGCGATGTCGGCCATCTGGCGGTAGACCTCGTCGATCCGCCCCTGCCCCTCGGCCAGCGTCTTCTCGGTGCGGAAGACGGCGCAGTCCGCCTGCATCGTCCGCTGCATGCGGTTGCGGATCGCGGCGGTCGGGCTGCCCCCCTTGGCGAAGCGGAAGCGGTCGAGCCGGCCGAGCGCCAATTCTTCCGAGCCCTTGGGGAGCGGCCGCTGCGTCGCGCCGGCCTTGACCGTCTCGCCGACGCGGTGGCCGACCGCCCGGCCGAACACCACGAGGTCGATGAGGCTATTGGAGCCCAGCCGGTTGGCGCCGTGGACCGAAACGCAGGCCGCCTCCCCCACCGCGAACAGGCCCGGCACCACCGCGTCCGGATCGCCGTCCTTCAGCGTCACCACCTCGCCGTGATAATTGGTCGGGATGCCGCCCATATTGTAGTGGACGGTCGGCACGACCGGCAGCGGCTGCCGAGTCAGGTCCACGCCCGCGAAGATCTTCCCCGTCTCGGTGATGCCGGGCAGGCGTTCGGCGAGGATCTTGGGGTCGATATGGTCCAGATGCAGGTAGATGTGGTCCTTGTCCTTGCCGACTCCGCGGCCTTCGCGGATCTCCATCGCCATCGAGCGCGAGACCACGTCGCGCGAGGCGAGGTCCCTGGCCGAGGGCGCGTAGCGCTCCATGAACCGCTCGCCCTCGCTATTGGTGAGGTAGCCGCCCTCCCCCCGCGCCCCTTCGGTGATCAGCACGCCCGCGCCGTAGATGCCGGTCGGGTGGAACTGGACGAATTCCATATCCTGGAGCGGCAGGCCGGCGCGAAGCACCATCGCATTGCCGTCGCCGGTGCAGGTATGGGCCGAGGTCGCCGAGAAATAAGCGCGCCCGTAGCCGCCCGTCGCCAGCACCACCGCCTGCGCCCGGAAGCGGTGCACCGCCCCCGTCTCCATCGAGAGGGCGATCACGCCCCGGCACTCGCCGCCCTCCATGATCAGGTCGATGGCGAAATATTCGATGAAGAAGTCCGCGTCATATTTGAGCGACTGCTGGTAGAGCGCGTGGAGCATGGCATGGCCGGTCCGGTCGGCGGCCGCGCAGGTCCGCTGCGCCGGCGGCCCCTCGCCCATGTTCTGCATCATCCCGCCGAACGCGCGCTGGTAGATCTTCCCCTCGCTCGTCCGCGAAAAAGGCACCCCGGCATGCTCCAGCTCGTAGACCGCCGCTGGCGCCTCGCGCACCAGATATTCGATCGCGTCCTGGTCGCCGAGCCAGTCCGACCCCTTGACGGTGTCGTACATGTGCCAGGTCCAATGGTCCGGCCCCATATTGCCGAGCGACGCGGCGATGCCGCCCTGCGCCGCGACGGTGTGCGAGCGGGTCGGGAACACCTTGGTGATGCACGCCGTCTTCAGCCCCTGCTCCGCCGCCCCCATCGTGGCCCGCAACCCCGACCCGCCCGCGCCGACGACGACGACGTCGTAGCTGTGGTCGACGATCTGGTAGGCGGACGTGCTCATGGTTTCCCCACTAAGTGGTTGTCTGCCGACTAAGGTCCGCCTGCGGCGAACCATGGCCGACAATAGCGGGGGCCCCGGCGGCGAGGCTCCCGCGCCCGTGGACGGGTTGGCCGTGCTTCTAGCCCTCGCGCCGCGGGATGCAAGGGTGGGGGGAGGGGCGGGCGCTAGGCGGCCGCTCCCAGATAGTCGGCCCACATATAGCCGTCGGCGCTGCCGTCTCCGGCGAGGTCCACAAGGGCCCAGTCGCCGTTGCGCGCGACGACGTGGACCGCGGTGCCGTTGGGGTAGGTGCCGAGGGAAGCGGAATTCCGGTCGGGCGCCGCTCGCAGGTTGAGCGGCTTGCTGGAAATGACCTTGTAATCTGGCGGCGCGGTGGCCGGCGACCCGTGCGGATCGCCGCTCGCGGCTGCCGGGCCCGCCCCCGCAGCCGGGACGCCCTGCGACAGCTTCATGAAGGCATAGAAGTTTTCGCCATAATAATTGCGGCCGTCGAAATAGCCCTGCTTCAATCCGCGGGCGGGATCGTAGGAGCCGGTATTATAGGCGATCGCAACCGCCGCCTTTTCCAGATCGGTCAGCGAGGTTCGGCCGTGCCAGCGCAGGCGCTCCTGGGCGCTCTCGAGCTCCTCGATGCATTTGCCGAGCGATTGGCTGAATTGCGTGTACCGCTTCTCCAGAAAGTAGTCGGGATCGACTTTGAAGAACTGAAGGTCGTACTGGAAGATTCCGTATCCGTGACAGAATTTGTTCGGGTTACGGACCGCGGCTTCATATCCCGGAACGTATTGCGCCATGTCCTTAAGGGCGGCGCGGGCAATCTGAAACATCGCTTGCCCATTCGCCCAGGCCTCGAGATCGGCTCGGCTGGTGGGGAAGGCGCGGCGGTGGGCGTCAACGGTGTCGCCGACGCAAAGCTCGAGGATCCGCGCGGGGGTCATGTCGTCCCGTGTCCGCAGCCGCTGCCAGATGTAGCCCGTCTCCTGGCAAGCGACCGCCGTCACCATGTCCAGGTCGAAAGCCGTGCCGGCCACGGCCTGCTCGATCTCCCCGGCAAACTGGTCCTTGAACCATGCTATGTCGCTGCTCGTCGGCATCGCTCGCTCCTCGATCGGTCCAGCCAAACTCCGGCCCGCCGGCTCTTCGTCATCCAACCGATGCGCCGGCGGGATCGTCGCCCGGAGAGGAGCCGGAATGGGGCACCGCCTTGTAGGTGATGTAGGTCGCGTGGCTGATCCCGAGCAGCCACACCATTTTCTCGTCGAGCGGCGGCAAGGTGGCGAGCGCCGTCGCGCCGCCGGCCACCAGCCGACCCGCGATCAGCGTAGCATAGACGGTGATTAGCACCACCGAGACGAGGAATTGCTGCACTTTGGACAGGTCCGGCGCGGCCGCGTTGCCGACCTCGTCGCCGCGAAACATGTCGAGCCAGCTTGCGCATTCCGGGTCGGAACGGGCCGCGACCAGGCCGTCGGCCTTGTCGATTCCCGTCCCCGCCGGCGCGATTGGCGCGGCGCCGCCGTCCGTCTTGAGGGAAAGCACCGCAGGCGCCGCCACCAGCGACGCCGCCGAAATGCCCATCGCCACAAGAAGCTCGGGCGGGATGGTGAAGCCGAGCGCATCGAGCGGGATACCATGGGCCGTCGGCGTTGCCGCGCGCGCGGCGGCATAGGTCGCAAGCGCGCTGCTGACGAGAATCGTCCATGCCGTCGCCTGGAACTTGGAGAGGCTGACCCGGTTTCGGGCATCGACGATTATGCCGTGCCAGCGACCGTTGATCGCGTTTCCGATCACGGCGACGAAAACCAGGGTCATGGCTAGCGTCGCCAACCAAACGAAGACTCGGGCTTCTCCGCCCCACCCATGCGAATAGCCAAGGAACAGGTTAACGGCGGCGCCGATCAGAATTGCAACGAGGGCTATGATCCCTCCCAAGATGACCTGCTTTGTCATGGCCCGCTTCCACCCCCAGTGGCGATCGAGAGACACCGAACCCAAAGCGCGATCCCGCGCCAGCATGTCCATACGCGTTATCGTACGGCAGAAAGACAGAAAAACGCAACGCTTTCAACACTCCAAGACGAACGGGAAGAAAATCGCGACTCGTGCTTGCGCTCTCTTTTTAACAGAGCCGCCGGCCGAAACACAGTTGCATATTGATCGACCCCGTTTGGGCCGATGTTCGGCAGAAGGCGGGGGATGCAAGGGGGAGCGCGCCCTTGGTCGGGCGTGGGCTTAGGGCTTGGAAGCTCCGCCGCCGCCCGCCGCCGCCGAGCGGTGCAGCATTTCCTGTGCGCGCCGGAGGCCGGCGCCGAAGCGCGCGTCGCAGTCCTGGAACAGCTTGAGCCGGTCCGTGGAGCTGAACGTGACTGCCGCCTCGCGGAACTCGCGCACGAACGCCTCGTCGTCCAGATGGGCCCCGGCAGCGCCCGCGAAGAAGGCCACGGCATTCTCCATCCGCTGAACCGCGTCGGGAGGAGCCACGCTGGGACGATCCTTCGCCAGCGCAAGGGTCATCGTCATCGCCTGCATGCAGAGCACATCGCCGGGCGGCCCGGCGGGCGCCGGAGGAGGCGCGGCGGCCATGAGCCAGACCACGGCGGCGCCCGCAAGCGCAGCACGCGAGACAGGACGCATCGGCTTTCCTCCCCAATTTTCCGAGGCGTAGCGGAGGGCTGCCCGAGGACGCAAGGCGGGAGCTTCGCGCCGGGTGGTTCTGCCGGCGCTCCCAGCCCTCGCGCGGGGGGATGCAAGGGTGGGGCTCTGAGGTGGGTTTGGGTTCGCGCGGAGACGCGGAGGACGCGGAGGGAGGCTTGGTCCGGCCGCGGTTGCGTGACCTCGACAGCGAGAGGCAAGCGGACCGAGGATGATTCACGCGAAGGCGCGAAGAGGCGAAGACGAGAAGGCAAGCCGCGAAGGGGGGACGGGTCGAGTCGCCTCGAACCCGGCGTTTAGCGCTTCCCGCGTTTGCGCCTTGCGCGGATCGCCTCCTGCTCAGCATACCAGCTGTCGACGAAATTGCCCTCGAAAAACCGAGCCGCGACCGTTGTTGCAGGGGTTGCAACCCTGAGCGGTGTCATCGCAGTGGCGAACAACTCCTCCGCACCACGGCGGACGTTGCGCGTGACACGGAAGCCCTTCCGGCCATGCTCATAGAGCGCGGCGACGAACGGATTTTTCATGTCGTCCAGATCGTGGAACCAGAGGCTGCCGAAGTGGAACCCCTGTTTAAGCGGGGTCGCAATTCGACTCGGTAGCCAGGATGAGTCATCCGACAAAAGCCACGCTAGGCAGGCGAATCCGGAGTGAGACCCACGAGAGTAATACAAATCGTGGCAGTTGACGAAGGAATGGGCCAGATGGCGTGAGGTAAACCCGCCCAGCTTAGGGTGACGCCAAGCGATGAGGTCCCCACAGGCTGGCGGCTTTTTATCGATAGTCCCCCATCCGTCATAGCCGATGCTCGTATATGCGTCCTCCCGCTCTGGATCTAGGAGGGCATCGAAAACATCGGCTAACCCGTCGTCGAATTCCGGAAGCGTGAGTTGGGGCGCGTACATGGCCAGTGTGCCCGGACTCTGTCGAGCTGTTTCCCACATGCCCGGGTGCTCTCGAAGGAATTTGTGTAGGATCTCTGGGTGGGTGAGTTGGCACAAACCCCGCTCTTCAGCTTCATAACACCAGTCGAGCTGGAGAGCGGTGGAGGCGAGATTCATGCCACGTTCGTGGGAGTTCTCTTCGTGCTCGAATGGTAGAGGGAAAGCCCACGGTTGTGCATACTCCGGGAAGAGGAATTGTGACTGCTTGATCTCTGCCATGTCGAGCCACCAATCGTCGGTGATCGAGGGCGCTACCACTCCAAATTCTCGTAGGCGCTCCCGCGCAATCACGAGCGGGCTTTCGGTAGGCCGAATAGTCCGAAGCAGGCGATCAACAACCGCCGTCACTCCATCAATCGAGTTGGCCGCCACCACGTCGGCTAGCGGGGGCGAGCGACGCAAGATCTCATCTCGATCGATGTCGTGCCAAACCGGCAGCACGACAGGACGGGTGCCAGCCATTTCGCGCGCGATGAGCCCGCCCAGCTCGCGTTGGGGCCAGCGTTTGCTGAAGAAGGCCGGCGACAAGATAACGACCCCAAATTCCGATTGTGCAAGACCTTCGTCGATCTTGGCTCGGAGACCGTCGCCAACCTTTAGTGAGAATTCATCATACCAGACTTCCACGCCGCGATCACGCAACGCTTCGGCTAACGGTTGCGCAATCGCGAGCTTGTCCTCGCTAGCATGGCAAATGAAAACCCGCGGCATCCTAGTTCTGAACCTCAAGGTTGCGACAAGGCTTTCCGAACCAGCCGCCTGATCGCCTCCGGCTTCGACGGCCGCGGCTCCGGCTGGCGTGCGATCCACGCATCGAGGTCCGCCTCCAGGTCGGGATAAAGGCGGAGGCCGATGGCGGGGCCGATGCCGGTTGGCGGGCGGCCCATCTTCTTTTTTGGCTTGTCAGCTATTGCGCCTATCCAGACTTGATGCTATCGGTAAGTCGAACCGGAGCAAGGCTGGCACCTCGCTCCGGCTCTGACCAGCAAACGCCTTGTGAAGGAGGCGAAGGATGGCTGCTGCCGAGCATAAACTGTCGCGGCGCGCCGTGCTAGGCGCGGCTGTCGCGCTGCCCGTCGCCGGCGCCGCCGCGCCTCTGCTGCCGTCCGCCAAATCGACTTCCTGGCAACGCGCGCTCGTCGCCTACCGCGCCGCAGAGCCCGAGATGCGGGCTTATGAGAGGCTGACTGCCGGCGCGCCGTGGGAGCAGCAGGCGGCGATCGAGGCGGCTTACGGCGACCGTCTCGATGCAATGTATGCGGCGCTTCGGCGATTGATGCGCGTCCGGGCGCCGGACCTACCGGCGCTCGCGACCAAGATTGTGCTGACAGTGGATCATGAAGTGGGGACGCTCACGGGCGCCGAGGCTTGCATGGCTACGCTCAGGCGCGACGCGCTGCGGCTTGCGGAGAACGTGGCTTCGTTGTCAGCGACGGCCCGTCCACTCTAGGCTGCATCGATATTCAGTATATTTCGCGCAGTGCCTTGCTTCAGCCCCTCCCCTTCAGGGGAGGGGTTGGGGTGGGGCTTGTCGGTTCGAGCGTCGCGAGGAGGGTGGTGGGGTCACATTCCCCACCCCAACCCCTCCCCTGAAGGGCAGGGGCTTTTGCTACGAGGCGACGCCGCACGCGCGTGAGCGGGTAACTGGACGCCGGGGAGGCAGGCAAGCAGCCAGGTTCGGGCTCAGCGCCGAATGTCGATACAGCC
The DNA here is from genome assembly GCA_036403015.1 of Allosphingosinicella sp. Lineage (GTDB taxonomy): Bacteria > Pseudomonadota > Alphaproteobacteria > Sphingomonadales > Sphingomonadaceae > Allosphingosinicella. Next base: position 17,882 of record DASWRU010000106.1, on the reverse strand, counting down.
TAGAGCCGCCACCAGCCGATCCTGCCCTCAAGGCCGCGTCGCCGGCAGCCCCTTCCGCCTGAACACGAAGGCCCGCTGGCCCAGCGGGAGCTGGATCGCCTGCGGTGCCGGCAGGCGGTCGAGGCGGAGTTTTTGGGCGGGTTGGGTGCCGTCGACTTCGAAGCCCTGGTCCTCCATCGCGCCGACATAGGTGTGGGGGAGGATGTAGGGGCCTCTCGAGTCGCGGGCGACGTCGTAGCGGATCGACTGGGCGCCGTTCAGCGCGATGCGGCCGCCGGCCAGGGTGACGGTGCCGCAGCAATCGTTCTCGAACGTCCCCTCCTCGCCTTGCGGCGGCGGCGGGCCGCGGAGCAGCAGGAAGCCTGTGCCGCCCGTCGCCGCGAACGCCGCCGCGCCGGCGAGAATCCAAGCCTTGCTCATGCCCCGTCTCCTCCCGCTCCTTCCTAGACCGGAGCCGCGGCGCCGCGCAAAGGGTCTCTCGCCGCGGGCGGCGCGTTCCTCTAGACCTTGATCGTCTCAGGCTGAATCAGCCCGAGGCGTGAATCAAGGTCTCAACCATTGATGAGAGCCGTGCGACGAACCCGCGCGAGGGAGACGGGCATGCAATTCTTCATCTTCATCCGCTGCAAGCCGGGCAAGACGTCCGAGGTCGGGCTGGCGATGGTCGGCAAGCGCCTGCCGGAGGTGCAGGAGGTCCATTCGATCAGCGGCGAATGGGATTTGATGGTCCGCGCCATGGTCCGCACCCGCGGCGCCGAGCCGGACTTCGAGACCACCGTGATGGAGGTCCTGCTCGCCGACCAGTGGGACAATGTCGACCGCACGCAGACCATCATCGCCTACCGAGTGTTCAACCCGGACGATGCGTTCGTGGAATAGGGGGGTCGGCTCGCGCGCGGTCTGATCTTGAAAATACCGGCAATCAACTCAGGCGCCGGAGCAAGTGGAGAGACGATTTCATAACCGCCGCCCATGCGTCCCCTGGATCAGGTACATATCGGCGATACGAGGGACCGTCAGCCTCGTCCGTGTCTCTCCCGGGCCACCCTCAGATCGGCGTCCTTGCCCGCTCCGGCTCCAAGGATATCGTACTGACATTGCAACGAGGATGAAGTACGGTGGGCGAGGGGTGAGACATGCTGCTCAGGTCTTTTGCCATCGTGTCCGCTATCGCTCTTAGCGCAGGAAGCACGCGATCTACACCCGCGATCAACACGAGCCTGAGCTATGAAAGGCTTGGACAGCTCCAAGATAGCTTATGTAAATCACATCAGGAGGTGATTTGCTCTTTTACCTCCGCCCAGTGCATCGAAGAGATAACGCGCCGCTGGGGATCCCCCGCCGAGGCTGCCTCCGCCAAGGATTACATCAAACAACTATGCGAGTCGCGGCGGAGTGAGTCCGAAACCCCTGGGGTCCACCTTATGCTTCAGGCCTATAAGGATAAGATCCTTGGTGTTCTACCGCAGCTTGGCCGATCATTATCGGAGGAACCAGCACTGGGATCGCTGCCGCTACGTGAAATCAACGCTTCTGTTACTTCCAACACGGACGAAAAGGTACGGATAGTCGCGGTCAATGATGGGCTATTTCTGCTCTCTATCGCTATTCCAAAGATTGCGGCCATAAGCGTTCCGCACGACGCAGGTCAAGTCGATACCTCGGTCGAAGCGACGATGTTGAGGCTCAGAAGCCAACCCGAGATTCTTGAGAACTTCGCTCTCTCTATTCTGGCGAGCAACGGAGCAGGCGACTATCCTGACTTGCCCGATGCTGAAGGACTTGACGCGCCCATCACGATAGCATTTCTCCAGGGTATCGAGCTGTTCGCGCTAGCGCACGAGTACTCGCATATTTTACTCGGCCATACAGGGAAAAAGGCGACCCTGATGATGGACGATCCCTGCAGTCCCGCCAGTGCAATCGGGGATGCCTCCGAACTCCAGAACAACTGGATCGAAGAAGTCGAAGCCGACGTTCTCGCGCAGAAGATTGTGAATGAGATTGCGGCGGAACAGATTTCCCGGGGTGAGGGCAATATCATCGTCGACAGGGCGCTTCCGTGGGGGCCGGGCTTCTACTTCTTCATGATGGAAATGCGTAGGGACGCCCGGTTCGCTCTGGACAAGGGCCGTTTGCCACCAAAAGCTTCGAAGGCCGAAGAGGCCGCCGCTGCGATCGTGCTCAAGTGCCTGGATAGGCCCGGGTGCTCCCCCTCCGCAGCCCTATCTGAGGCGCGCAGTCCCGTATTATCTATGCGGTCCCACCCTAGCCCTGCAATTCGTAGAATGATCGTCGAGCACGGTATCGCGAACCCCGGGGCATCCCAACTCGATGACGACTCGCGCAAGGCGCTGCAAATCGTCGGGACAGCGTACAGGAACACCGGATTGATGTGGTCGCTCTGGAGGAGCAGACTTGTCGAGCTTCATAGAGGCAGATTTCAATCACGATGCGCGATTAGGGGAGGCAGCGGGCGATGAGGACGAAGTCAACCGTATCAATCCTCTTCTGGATCTCAATTGCTGCAACTCAAGCCATACCGGCTGCCGCGCAACCGAGGCCTCAGGGAGCGGCTTTCGGCCAGTTCCAGGGCCGCGTCGTAGTCGAATGGCTAGACGATGCAGGCGACAGCCGGCGCATGCGACTGCTCGAACCGTTTGCTTACCGGGACGCGACCGGAAAGGTGTGGAAAGTGCCAAAGGGCTGGACGATCGACGGCGCCTCCATACCTCCGATGTTGTGGAGCATGGTCGGGTCTCCGTACACGGGACCGTACCGTCGAGCCTCCGTCATCCACGATTATTATTGCGACACCAAGAAAGAGTCATGGAAAGCCGTCGACAGGATGTTCTACGATGCAATGCGTGCCGGCGGGGTCGGTGAGCTTCAGGCGAAGATCATGTACAAGGCGGTGTACCAATTCGGCCCACGCTGGACCATATTGACCGGCCCAGGGCTCGAGAACGGAGGCGCGCAGGTCGTGAGCTACACGGCGCACTATGCTTCGGATCAGAGCCCTGACCTGGATCAGTGGATTCGTAGCGCCAACCCGGGCCTCGAGCAGATTGACGAGGCGGTGGACAAGCTTGAAGTGCCGAAAGGGCACTAGCCTCCCCGCGCAATGCAGCGCGCCCTGGGCTCTCTTCCCAAGGCCGTGCGGCATTTGGAAGGACCGGGGAGAGAACAAGTTTCTTCCATTTTCTCGTTGACAGCGTGACGCTCGTTCGCTGAATGTTCCTGGACTTGTAGAGGTGTCTCTAGCGGGAATCAAGGCCGGCTCGCCTCTCGGGCGGGCGGCCTTTTTTGTGGGCGCGGCGGGCGGATTTCGGCCCAGCGAAAATAATTTTCAGCACATTGTGGAGGTGACGATGGCGGGGCGGCGGAAGGGGCCGGCGGCTGGTTTTCGCCAGCGGCGCCCAGGCCTTCGTCTATTCGGGGGCCGACGGGGAGAGCCTGCGCGGGCCGGAGCACGATTTCGCCTGGTGCGACGAGCTTGCCAAGTGGCGGCGGGGACAGGCGGCGTGGGACAATCTCCTGCTCGGGCTGCGCGCGGGGCCAAGGCCGCAGGTCGTGGTGACGACGACTCCGCGGACGGGGCCGCTGCTGAGGACGATCCTGGCGATGGAGGGGGTGGTGACGACCGGCGGCGCGACTCGCGACAACCCGCACGTCGCCGCCCCGTTCGTCGAGATGATGGAGCGGGTGCACGGCGGCACGCGCCTCGGACGGCAGGAGCTCGAGGGGGTTCTGCTCGAGGATATGGAAGGCGCGCTTTTCCCGCGGGCGCTGCTGGAGCAGTCGAGAATCGACCCGGTCTTCGTCACCGGCAACGGCCTGTTCGGCTGGCGGCGGATCGCGATCGGGGTCGACCCGCCCGTCTCCTCGGCGGGAGACGAGTGCGGGATCGTCGTCTGCGGCCATGGGCGCGACGGCGCCGGCTACGTGCTCGCGGACCTCAGCGCCGGCGGCCTTTCGCCCGAGCAGTGGGCGCGACGGGTGGCGAAAGCGGCGTCGGACTGGAGCGCCGACCGGATCGTGGCCGAGGGCAACCAGGGCGGGGAGATGGTCGAAGCCGTGCTTCGCGGCGCCGGCGCGCGCCTTCCGGTGAGGCGAGTCCACGCCCGGGTCGGCAAGGCGGCGCGGGCGGAGCCGGTCGCCGCTTTGTTCGAGCGGGGCGAGGCGAAGCTGGCCGGCCGCTTCCCGGAGCTGGAGGACCAGCTGGCGGGGCTGGTGCTGGGCGGCGATTATCGCGGCCCCGGGAGAAGCCCGGACCGGGCGGACGCGATGGTCTGGGCGATGACCGAGCTGATGCTCGGGCCGGCGCCGGCGGAGCCGCGGGTGCGGCGGCTTTAGCGCCGCCGCCTAGCCCTCCGCCGCGTAGCTCTCCAGATAGCCGCACCTTCGGCAGCGCCAGGTGGCGATGGGGACGGGGGTGCGGCCCTTGAGCTTGAGGCCGGTCCAGAGGCTCTTCACCGGGGCGCCTTCGACCCAGCTCGCGGCGGCGAAGCCGCCAGGGGTCTTGTCGAGGACGAAGCCCTCCGCCATCGCGCCCGCGCATTTGGGGCATTCCCTCGGCTGCGCCATCGGCCCTTCTTCCTTTCGAAACGCCCGCCGCCCGGCCGGCGGCTCAGCGCAGGGGCGCCGCGGCGGCCCCTCCGCCGAGCGCGATCTGGAGCACGCAGAAGGCGGCCAGCGCGCCGGCGCCGATCGCGAAGAAGTTCAGGAGGAGGAGGGTCGCGAACCGGTCGCCCTCGTCATGCACATAATCCTCGATCGCGACCTGAAGGCCATCGCGCAGATGGAGGAAGGTCGTGAAGACCAGGAGCAGCATCGGCACCGCGGCGAGCGGATCGCGAAGCCAGGCGGTGACGGTGGCATAATCGAGCGTGCCCAGCCGCACCACGGAGACGATCAGCCACACGTAGAGGAAGAAGGCGGCGACCGAGCTCATCCGCTCGGTCCACCAATGATGCCCGCCCTCCTTGGCCGAGCCGAGCCCGCGCACCCGCGCGGTCGGGGTTTCCATCGTCGCCATCATCTCCCCCAGATTATCCAGGCCCAGAACAGGGCCGTGAGAACGACCGACCCGACCAGGGTGGCCATTGCCCACATCTTGTTGGTGGTAAGCTCGAAGCCGGCGCCGATGTCCATGACGAGGTGGCGGAGGCCCGAGAGCAAATGCTGGAAGAAGGCCCAGGTCAGGCCGATTCCGACGACGATGCCGACCCAGCTCGTCGCCACCTTGGCGAATTGGGCATAATCCTCCGCCCCGCTCGCCGCGGCATAGAGCCACCAGACCATCACCAGCGCGCCGACGGTGGCGAGCGCGCCGCCGGTGACCCGGTGGAGGATCGAGACCAGCATGTGCGGGCCCCATTTGTAGACGGTGAGATGGGGCGAGAGCGGGCGGCTTGGGTCGCGGTGCATAAAGGTCTCCCCGCATAGGGGGTGCTTTGCGGGGAAGCTCGTGGGGAGCCCTCCGGCAAAGCCCGTTCCTCGCGGACATGGGTTCGCGGGCGTTTTAGGCGTTGGGCGTGGGGATGCAAGGGCGAGGCTTGGCCAAGTTGGGCTTGTATATACGAAAACCGCTTGACCACCCTTGATATTTGTATATACGAAAATTGTGCAGGTCGAGTTCGATCCCGCCAAGGACGCCGCCAACGTCGAGAAGCATGGCGTATCGCTGGCGCTGACGGCCGAGCTCGATATCGTCGCGGTGGTCGAAAGCAACCGGCCTCAGGATCGGGAACGCCGCTTTCGCCTCTACGGCCTGATCGGCGGCGATCTGCATTGCGCGGTAGTCACATACCGGGAAGCGTCGGTGCGCGCGATCAGCCTGCGTCGAGCCAACCGGACGGAAAGGAAACGCCATGGGTTCGTCATTGGACATTGATCCTGAAAATCCCGAATGGACCGACGCCGATTTCGCCGCAGCCAAAGGGCCGGAATCGCTGCCGCCGGCCATGCTCGCCGCCTTTCCGAACACGAAGGTGCGCGGCGGCCGCCCGCTCGGCTCCAATAAGCAGGCGGTCTCGATCCGCCTCGACAAGGACGTGCTGGAGAAGTTCCGGGCGACCGGCCCCGGGTGGCAGTCCCGCATCAACGAGGCGCTGAAGCGGGCGCGGGTGTAGTCGGCCGCGGAGCGCCTAGACCAAATCCGCCAGATAGTCGCTGAGCCGCTCTACCGCGTGGTCGGTGAGGAGGATGACGGTGCGGCGGCGGTCGTGGCGGGCTCGGCCGCGGGCGACGAGGCCGGCGGCGATCATCCGCTCGACGAGGGCGGGGCCGTCTTCCGGGTCGACGGTGGCGGCTTCATAGGCCTCGTCCGGGTCGAGCTCGCGGCCGTCCTCGCGGGCGATGAACAGAGCGAGGAGCAGGTCCCAGGCGGGCTCGCCGAACAGGCCGGGCGGGAAATATTCGTCGCGCCGGCGGCGCTCGATGTAGAGGCGATCAGCCACGGCGCGCAGGCTCTCTCCGCCGGAAAGCTCCGGCGAGAAGCGGGCGGTGAGCGCCGCGAGTCGGGCCGTCGCCTGGCGAACGATCGCCAGCGCAGCCTCCAGCCTTGTGGAATCGGCTTCGTAGACCACGTATCTTTCCCCGCCGCCACATTATCCGTTTCGGCGGCGATTCATAGAGGCTTCTTCGCCGGGCCATCAGGCCGCCTCCGCGGTCCGCAGGAGGCCCATGGAGCGGAAGCTCGACCAGCCCCGGCGGGCCACGATGACATGGTCGTGGATGCAGATGTCGAGCGCCCGGCCGGCCTCGGCGATGAGGCGGGTGGCGTCGACGTCGCTCTGGCTCGGCGCGGGACTGCCGGAGGGGTGATTGTGGACGAGGATCAGGGCCGTCGCGCCGACCTCCAGCGCCCGCCGCATGATCTCGCGCGGATAGATGGGCGTCTCGTTAAGCGAGCCCTGGAAGACGATCTCGTCGTAGAGGAGGCGGTTGTTGGAGGCGAGGAAGAGGACGCGCAGGCGCTCGGTTGGAAGGTGCGCCATGTCGAGCGACAGATAGCCGATGAGCGTGCCGTAATCGCCCATCAGCGGCGCGGCCATCGCCTCCGTCCGCAGCGCATGGAGCATGGCGGCGCGCACATTGCCGAGGTGGCGGACCGCCGCCGCGCCGTCGCCGCCGAGCGCCCGCGCCTGCGCCCTGGGCCCGGCCGCGAGCGCCACGGCAAACGAGCCGAACCGCTCGACTAGCCGGTCGGCCCAGTCGGCGGCGGAGGGGCCGATCGGCCGGAGAAGCTCGACCAGGATCTGTCGACACCGGTCCTGGCCAGACGGCGCTGGTGGTTCCAGGTCCCCAAGACCAGAAGGAGGAGCATCGGATAGCTCCAGATCGCTAGAACGAACGCGTAGGCCCACCTGATCACGTGCGGATCGACCAGCTTTACCGCGTGGCCTGCGGCCGCGATTGCTTGGAGTGCTGTCACCCATATCGGCCAAAATCTCTCCGCGCGTAGTGCCAAGATCAAAAGAGCAACCAACATTGTCACGTCGACAATGAGAATCCCCACTTCCACTGAGCTGAAGCGCCTAGCGGCAGCGGAGGCCGCAACATCAGTGAGGAGCACACCAGCTAGATAGATAGCTGCTCCAATCCGCTCTGGCGCACCGCCCCAGTAAAAGGCGCATCCGCAACAAATGAGCAGGAGGACGTCAAAGATTAGGTAGATGTGCATCACTCGACCCGATCACGCGGTCGTGACGGGGTCAAGCGATCTCCACCGCCCGAGCTACGCCACCGCCTGCAGGTGCCTACCCTCCCTGTTTTCGCCACTGGTAGCCGGCGGCTTCGGAAGCGAATCGCCGAACGCGATCGTCCGCAAGCCGACCTGTATCTTTGTGTCGCTCAGACGCTTGTGGGTCTCGACGATATCTCCTCGCGCACGCACCAATGCCGCGAACGCGGACGCCGCAACCTCGAATGCGTCCTGACCCACCAAAGCCGAGAGCTGCGCATCGGTACGAGCCGTCACGAGCGTGCCGTTGAGCTCCGCGGCCCTCGCAAGGGCGATGTCGATCGCTTCCTCGGCGGCGAACAGGCTTTCGGCGACCTTCATCGCGGCGTCCCGGCGTTTCTTCAGCATAACTTCTCCCGCCCGCGGGAGGCATGCGCCCGCGGCCCGTTTCGTGTTGGACGATGTCGGACTAGCCGCGGGTGAGCCGGACCAATGCCTCGACTCCCGAGACCAGACCGCCGAAGGCCAATGCCACCCCAATGGCTATGGCCGCGATCCACGCCAGCCTCGCGACCCAGTTGAGGTCGCTCGGCCTTGTACCGACCGGGAGCGGCAACGTGGGAGCCCCTCCCGACGAGAAGATCCGGAAGGCAGCCTGCTCTTCCCTCATCATCACGCCGGACAACCCGCTTGAGTGGTGTCGCCCGCTCTCGATCGGTGGCCCGAACTTGGCCGGATCGAAGTCAAAGGCAATCTCCGGCGGTTGGTATACCAATGGCTGGGTGGGGCTGGCGGACTCGGCGGCGGCCCGCGCCTCATGGTCGGCGAGGATGCGCGCCGCCGTTCGGCGGTCGCCGACGCCCAGCACCCGCATCGCCGCCTTGATGTGCTGGTCGACCGAGCCGGGCTCGATGCCGAGCCGCGGGGCGATCTCCTTCGACGTCATGTGCGCGTAGACGAACCTCAAACAGGCCCGCTGCTGCTCCGTCAGCCTTCTGACGCGATGTTGCTCCATGACGGTGAGGAGTTATCGCCGAGGACGGCCCTGGGCACAATGGGAAAGGCCGCGCGAGATGGGACGGAGAAAGCCTGCCCCGCCGGCGCGAAGCGGGTGGGCGCCAGCGTCAGGCGGCGAAGGTCTTCACGAACTCGCCGGCGCTGGCCTTGAAGCGGGCCATCTGCTCGTCGACATGGCCGAAATTGCGGGTGAGGCCGTCTATCTCGGACGCGACGCTCTCGGTGTCCTCGCGGATGGCGGCGATGGTCGACGACATCGAATCGGCGGCGAGCGCGGTTTCGTCGACGGCGGCGGTGATCATCGTCACCGTCCGCGCCTGGGTCTCCATCGCCTCGCGGATGCGGTCGGCGGAGGTCTGCACCTCCTCGACGGTGCGCTGGATCGAGCCGTTGGCGTCGACGGTCTGGCGGGTCGCCTGCTGGATGGCGGCGATCTTCGCGGTGATGTCGTCGGTGGCGCGCGCGGTCTGCGACGCGAGCGACTTCACTTCCTGGGCGACGACCGCGAAGCCGCGGCCGGCGTCGCCCGCGCGGGCCGCCTCGATCGTGGCGTTGAGGGCGAGCAAATTGGTCTGGCCGGCAATGTCGCGAATCAGGCCGAGGATCGATTCGATCGCCTGGACGTGGCCGGACAGGGCATGGCTGACCTCCACCGCCTTGGAGGCCTGGTCGCCCGCGCGGGTGGCGACGCCGGCGGCCGTCTCGACTTCGGTGCGGGCGTCCTCGATCGCTCGGATGAGGCCGGCGGCGGTCTGCGCCGCCTCGCGCATGGCGATGGCGGACTGCTCGGCGGCGGCGGCCACCTCGGAGGTCTTGCCGAGCATGCCGCGAGCGGCGGCGGACGCGTCGGCGGCCTGGGCGCGCAGCATCCGGCTGTCGGAGGCGGTACGCTCGACGGCGCCGACGATCTCCTCGTTGAACTGCTCGCCCTTGGCGGCGCGGCGCTGGCGCTCGGCGCGGGCGCGAAGCAGGTCGAAATGGGCGGCGAAGACGTCGGCCTCGAGCAAGGTGGAGCGGGTGAGGCAGGCGGCGAGGCGAGCGAGGCGGTCGGGCTCGCCGGCCAGCTTCTCGCGCAATATCGCATGACCTTCCTCGGCCGCGGCGCTGATCGAGGCGAGGAGGGTGGTGAGGCTGACCGCCGCGGCGGTGGCCTCCTCGACGAAGCCGCCGACCATGTCGGCCCATTTCTGGCCGGCGACGTCGCTATATTTGGCGGCGAGATAGGGCAGGATTTTGAGCACCAGCTCGTCCATCTCCTTGCCCTCGAACGGGGTGTCGACCTCGGGCGCGGCGCCGAAATGGCTCCAGAAGCGGCGGGCGACCCGGACGGCGTCGTTGGCGAAGAGCGAGGCCATCTCGCGGCAATCTTCGGCAAGCCGGCCGTCCGAATCGAACCGGCCGAGCCGCCCTTCCACGCGAACGTCCTGCACCCCGCCCATACGCACCTCTCGTTCCAAGCTTTGGAAGCCGGTTGTGGCGGCGGAAGGTTAAGATCGCGTTAGCCATGCCGGTCGGCCCGGCGCCGGGGAGGCCGCTTGCCCGCTGCGGCCACCGCGCTTATTCGGCCGCGCATGACCCAGCTCAACATCCTCGTCACCGGCACCAGCCGCGGCATCGGCAAGGCCATCGTCGAAGCGCTCGGCGGGCAGAAGGTGGTCGGCCATTCCTCCGCGGGCGGCGACGGGCGGGTCGCCGCGGACCTCTCGCGGCCGGGCGCCGCCGGAGCGCTGTGGCGCGACGCGCTGGAGCGGCTCGGCGGGCGGATCGACGTGCTGGTCAACAATGCCGGGGTGTTCGAGGCGAACCCGATCGACGGCGACGCCGGGGCCTGGGCCGCGGAGTGGGAGCGCACGATGCGGATCAACCTCACCGCCGCGGCCGAGCTCTGCCGCCTCGCCGTGCTCCACTTCCGCGAGCAAGGCGGGGGGCGCATCGTCAACATCGCCAGCCGCGCGGCCTATCGCGGCGATTCGCCGCAGCATTGGCATTATGCCGCGTCCAAGGCGGGCATGGTCGGAATGACCAAGTCGATCGCGCGCGGCTATGCGGCCGAGAACATCCTCGCCTTCGCGATATGCCCGGGCTTCACCGCGTCCGAGATGATCGACGATTACATGGCAAGCCGCGGCGGACAGCAGGTGCTGGCCGACATCCCGCTCGGCCGGGTGGCGGGCGCGGCCGAGGTGGCCGAGACGGTGCGGTGGCTGGCGCTCGACGCGCCGGCTTCGGCGACCGGCGCGGTGATCGACGTGAACGGCGCGAGCTTTGTCCGCTAATCCTCCCCTGAGCTTCGCCCAAAGGAGGATCTGAGGTGAGCGACAGCTGGAAGGTCACCCTCCCCTGCACCCGCGCCGAGGCGGAGGGGCTCAGGGAGGATATCAGTCCGCTGGCGTTGCTCGACTTCCCGCCGGTGCTGATGACCAGCGAGGCGGACCCGGCGCAGCCCGATGCGTGGCGGCTCGACGCCTATTTCACCGAGAAGCCGACGAAGGACATGCTGGCGATGCTCGCCGCCTTGGTGCCGAGCGCGCGCGGCGCGGCGGCGGCGGTCGAGCGGGTCGAGGACCGGGACTGGGTGACTTTGAGCCAGCAGGGGCTGGAGCCGATCCGCGCCGGGCGCTTCTTCGTCCACACGCCGGCGCATCGCGGCGAGGCGCCGGCGGGCGCCATCGCGCTGGAGATCGACGCCGGCCGCGCCTTCGGCACCGGGCAGCATGAGACGACGAGCGGCTGCCTCCTCGCCTTGAGCCGGCTCAGGGCGCAGGGCCTCGCCTTCGCCAACCTGCTCGATCTCGGCACCGGCACCGGGCTGCTCGCCTTCGCGGCGCTGAAGCTGTGGCCGGCGGCGCGGGCGATCGCGTCGGACATCGACCCCGTCGCGATCGAGGTGGCCGGGGAGAATGCGGCGGTGAACGCCGTCCGCCTCGGCCGGGGGCGGGGGCAAGTCGAGCTGGCCGTCGCGGCGGGGCTGGAGCATCCGCGCCTCGTTGCCCGAAGTCCCTTCGACCTCGTCATCGCCAACATCCTGGCAGGGCCGCTGATCGAGCTCGCCCCGTCGGTAGCGGCGGCGGTGGAGCCGGGTGGGCGGCTGCTGCTCGCCGGCCTGCTCGACCACCAGGCCCGGGCGGTGGCCGCCGCCTATCGGCGCCAGGGGCTGATGCTCACCGGGCGGATCGACACGGGCGAGTGGCCGACGCTGGTGATGCGCAAGCGCAGAAAATGGGGACGGTAACCGTCTTCTACGTCTCGACGCCGAGCTGGCTGAGCATGAAGGAATAATATTCGGCGACGTCGCGGTAGCGGCGGAAGCGGCCGGACTTGCCGCCGTGGCCCGCCTCCATGTTGACTCGGAAGACGAGCGGATTGCGGTCGGTGCGCAGCGCCCTGAGCTTCGCCACCCACTTGGTCGGCTCGTAATATTGGACCTGGCTGTCCCACAGGCCGGTGCCGACGAAGGTCGCCGGGTAGGCGCGGCGGGCGACGTTGTCGTAGGGGGAGTAAGACAGCATGTAATCGTAATATTTGCGGTCGGAAGGATTGCCCCACTCGTCATATTCGTTGGTGGTGAGCGGGATCGAGGCGTCGAGCATCGTCGTCACCACGTCCACGAACGGCACCTGGGCGACGATCACCCGGTAATCGTCGGGCGCCATGTTCATGACGCCGCCCATCAGCAGCCCGCCCGCGCTGCCGCCGAGCGCCGCCACCCGCCCCTTGGCGGCATAGCCGTGGGCGACGAGCCAGCGGGTGACGTCGATGAAGTCGGTGAAGCTGTTCTTCTTGTTGAGGAGATGGCCCTGATCGTACCAGGCGCGGCCCATCTCCTGCCCGCCCCTGATGTGGGCGAGGACGTAGACCATGCCGCGGTCGAGCAGGCTGACGACGGTGGGCGACCAGGATGGGTCCATCGACAGGCCGTAGCTGCCATAGGCATATTGCAGCATCGCCGCCTTGCCGTCCTTCCGGAAGCCCTTACGGTAGACGAGCGAGACCGGGACCCGGGTGCCGTCGCGCGCCGTCGCCCACAGCCGCTCGGTGACGTAATTGGCCGGATCGTAGCCGGGCGCCGGGGTCTGCTTGAGCAGCCGCCGCTCGCCGGTCCTGGCATTGACCTCGTAGACGCGGGTCGGCGTGGTCAGCGAATCGTAGCGGTACCGCAGCCAGTCGGTGGCGGGCTCGGCATTGACGTCGAGGGCCATCGCATAAGCCGGCTCGTCGGAGGCGACGAACCGGCTGCCGCCCGCATCGGTGAGGAGGCGGAGGCGCTTGTTGCCGCCCGAACGCTCGGCGATGGCGATGTAACCCGTCATCGGCTTGAAGTCGTCGATGAAGACGCCGGCCTTGTGGGGCACGAGGTCGGTCCATTTCGCCCGCCCGCCCGCGGCATTCGCATCGGCGACCCGCATCAACTTGTAATTGGGAGCGTTCCAGTTGGTGCGGATCACCCATTGGCCGCCGAGATGATCGGCCTCGTAGCGGAACTCGCGCTCGCGCGGCGCCAGCACGGTGAAGGCGCCCGGATCGGCCGCCGGCGTGCAGCGCTGCTCGTTGCTGACCGTGCTCTGCAGGATGATGCAGATATAGCGGTCCGAGCTCGTCCGAAGCAGCCCCATGTAGAAGCTGTCGTCCTTCTCCTCGTAGACCAGCCGGTCGGCCGAGGCGGGGGTGCCGAGGACGTGCGCCTTCACCTTCTTGCTGAGCAGGGTGACGGGATCCTTCTCGATATAGAAGAGCGTGCGGTTGTCGTCGGCCCAGACGAAGTCGGGCTCGACGTTGGGCACCTCGTCGGCGAGCGCGGCGCCGGAGGCGATGTCCTTGACGTGGAGGACGTATTGGCGGCGGCCGACGACGTCCTCGGCATAAGCGAGGAGGCGGTTGTCGACGCTGGGGGCGGAGGCGCCGATCTGGAAATAGCCCTTGCCCTTACCCATCGCCGGCTGGTCGAGCAGCACCTCCTCGGGCGCCGCCATCGAGCCCTTGCGGCGCGCGGTGACCGGATAATCCTGCCCCGCCTCGAAGCGGCTGTAATAGAGATAGCCGCGCTTCATGTAGGGGACGCTGGAATCGTCCTGCTTCAGCCGGCCGATGAACTCGGCGTAGAGCCTCTCCTGGAGCGGCTTGAGCGGCGCCAGCTGCGCATCGGCCCAGGCATTCTCGGCCTTGAGGTAGGCGAGCATCTCCGGATTCTTCCGAGTGTCGTCGCGCAGCCAGTAATAAGGATCGTCGCGGCTGATCCCGCCGGGACCGGGCACGCCGTGCGGCCTCTGCGCGGCCACCGGCGGCGCCGGCGGCGTCTGGGCGAGCGCGAAGCTGGGGAGCAAGGCGAGCGACGCGGCGAGGATCAGCGCCTTCTTCATGTATAGTCCCTCCGGATGACGTCGCCTTGTCTGACACGCCGCCCGGCCGCCTTTCAAGGCTGGAACATGCAACCTTTCGGTTGCACTTCTTATCTGCCAGGCTTATGGAAGGCGCAACCAGGAGGTTGCAGATGAGCGATATTCAAAAGACCGTCGAGCTGGGCGCGTCGCCCGAACGGGTATGGCGGGCGCTGACCGACCATGAGGAGTTCAGCACGTGGTTCCGGGTGAAGCTGGACGGGCCGTTCGCCGCCGGCGAAGCGTCGACCGGCCACATGACCATTCCCGGCTATGAGCATGTGCGCTGGGAAGCGGTGGTGGAACGGATCGAGGCGCCGCGGCTCTTCTCCTTCCGCTGGCATCCCTATGCGATCGATTCGTCGGTCGATTATTCCGGCGAGCCGATGACGTTGGTCGAGTTCCGGCTCGAGCCGACCGCCGGCGGCACCCGCCTCACCGTCACCGAATCGGGCTTCGAGGCGCTGCCCGAGCAGCGCCGGCCGGACGCCCTGCGCATGAACGAGCGCGGCTGGGAGGCGCAGATGCGCAACATCGCGGCCCATGTCGGCGGCTGAGCCGGCGGCGGTGTTCGCCGCTCTGGCCGATCCGACGCGGCTGTCGCTGGTGAGGACGCTGAGCGCGGGCGAGGCGCGGTCCATCGCCAGCCTGTCTCTCAATGCGCGGGTGACTCGGCAGGCGGTGACCAAGCACCTGCGCGTCCTGGAGCGGACGGGGCTGGTGCGAAGCGCGCGCCGGGGGCGGGAAACGCGATTCGCGCTGCGCCCGGAGGCGATGGCGCCAGCGCGGGCCTATCTCGACACGGTCGCCGCGCAGTGGGAGGCGGCGCTCGGGCGGCTCAAGGCTTTGGTCGAGCTTCCCCCCTCTCCCGGGGAGAGGGGTAGGGGGTGAGGGGCTGCGGCGCATGAGGGTAGGAACCGCGCCCTTTCGGAGACGCCCGAACCCCTCACCCCCGGCCCCTCTCCTTGGGAGAGGGGAGATTATTGCGCCTCCGCCACCAGGGCGTTCCACTCCGCTTCGTCGATGACCTTCACGCCCAGCTCCGCCGCCTTCTTGAGCTTCGAGCCGGCGCCGGGGCCCGCGATCACCAGGTCCGTCTTCGCCGACACCGAGCCCGCCACCTTGGCGCCGAGCGTCTCGGCCTGGGCCTTGGCTTCGTCGCGGGAGAGGGTCTCGAGGCTGCCGGTGAAGACGAGGGTCTTGCCGGAGACGGGGGAATCCTTCGTTTCCCAGACGACATCCTCGGGCTCGACCCCGGCGGCGAAGAGATCGTCCAGCACCTCACGATTGTGCGGCTCCTCGAAGAAATCGAGCAATGCGTTGGCGACCTCCGGCCCGATGTTCGGAGTCGCCACCGCCTCCACCACCGCCTTGTCGCGGCGCTGGAGGAACTTGCGCTCCTCCTCACCGAGCGCCGGCTGCATCTCCCGCCGGACCTGAAGCGCGGTTTCGACCATCGCCCGCAAGGCGCCCCAGCTGCGATAGCGGCGGGCAAGGTCGCGGGCCGTCACCTCGCCGACATGGCGGATGCCGAGCGCGAAGAGGAAGCGGTCGAGCGGGGGGCGGCGCCTTGCGTCGATGGCGGCGACGAGGTTGGCGGCCGACACCTCGGCCCAGCGCTCGCGGGCGAGGAGCCGGTCCTTGGTCAGTCGGAAGATGTCGGCCGGGGACTGGAGGATCCCGTCGCGGAAGAAGCTTTCGATATGGACGATGCCGAGCCCTTCGATGTCGAGCGCGTGGCGGGAGACGAAATGCCGCAGGCGCTCCACCCGCTGGGCCGGGCAGATGAGGCCGCCGGTGCAGCGTATGTCGACCTCGCCTTCCTCGCGCACCGCCTCGGAGTCGCATTCGGGGCAATGGTCGGGAAAGACGTAGGACACCCGCTCCGCCTTCGGCGTCAGATTCTCCAGTACCTGGGGGATGACGTCGCCGGCGCGCTGGATCAGGACCCGGTCGCCGACGCGGACGCCGAGGCGGGCGATCTCGTCGGCATTGTGGAGGGTGGCGTTGGTGACGGTGACGCCGCCGACGCTGACCGGCGTGAGGCGCGCGACCGGGGTCAGCTTGCCGGTGCGGCCGACCTGGATGTCGATCGCCTCAAGCGTCGTTTCGGCGCGTTCGGCGGGGAATTTGTGGGCCAGCGCCCACCGCGGCGCGCGCGCCACCTGGCCGAGGCGGCGCTGCCAGTCGAGCCGGTTCACCTTGTAGACGACCCCGTCGATATCGAACCCGAGATCCGCCCGCTTCGCTTCGATGCCGCGGTAGAAGGCGAGCAGGCCGGGGAGGTTGGTGAAACATTCCAGGTCTTGCGAGACCGGGACGCCCCAGGCGTCGATCGCCCGCATCACTTCGATCTGGGTCGCGCCGGGCACTCCCGACGCCTCGCCCCAGCCATGGGCGTAGAAGCGCAGCGGCCGGGCGGCGGTGATCGCGGGATCCTTCTGCCGCAACGAGCCGGCGGCGGCGTTGCGCGGATTGGCGAAAATCTTGCCGCCGGCCTCCGCCTGCCGCGCGTTCAAGGCGGCGAAATCCGCCTTCGACATATAGACCTCGCCGCGAATCTCGAAGACGTCTGGGATGGTGAGCCCCTCCCCGGAAGGGGAGGGGTGGAGACGGTGCGGGATGTCGCCGATGGTGCGGGCGTTCGGAGTCACGTCCTCGCCCACCGCTCCGTCGCCGCGAGTGGCGGCGAGGACGAGCACGCCATTCTCGTAACGCAATGAGCAGGAGAGGCCGTCGATCTTCGGCTCGGCGGTGAGCGCGACCTCTTCATCCTCGCCGAGCTTCAGGAACCGCCGCACCCGCCCAACGAACTCGGCGACCTCCGCGTCGGCAAACGCATTGTCGAGGCTGAGCATGGGCAGCGCGTGCGCGACCTTGGCGAGCGGCCCCTCCGGCGACGCCCCGACCTGCCGGGACGGGCTGTCCTCCCGAACGAGATGCGGGAATTGCGCCTCCAGCTCCCGGTTGCGGCGGATGAGCGCGTCATATTCGGCGTCGGAAATCTCGGGCGCGTCGTCGGCGTGGTAGAGCCGGTTATGGTGCGCGATCTCGCGGGCGAACCGTTCGAGCTCGGCGGCGGCTTCTGACTCGGTCGGTGGGGCTCCCATCGCGGAGGCGATAACAAGAAGAAGACCCTCACCCAACCCTCTCCCGCAGGCGGGAGAGGGCTTTCATCAATCCCCCTGCTCTGCCCCTTCTCCCGCCTGCGGGAGAAGGTTGGGATGAGGGTCTTCTTCCTACGCCGCCTCCAGCAGCCGCACGGCCTGTGCCCGCGCCTCGTCGGTGACCCGGGCGCCCGACAGCATTCGGGCGATCTCCTCGCGGCGGCGCTCCTCGCTCAGCAACTGAACGCCGGTGCGGGTGACCAGGCCGTCGTGGCTCTTCTCGATGAGGAGGTGGCGGTGGCCGCGGGCGGCGACCTGGGGGCTGTGGGTGACGACGAGGAGTTGGGCGCCCTCCGCCAGGCGATGGAGGCGCTCGCCGACCGCGCTGGCGACGGCGCCGCCGACGCCGCGGTCGATCTCGTCGAAGATCATCGTCGTCGCTCCGCCGCGCTCGGCCAGCGCCACCTTCAAGGCCAGGATGAAGCGGGAAAGCTCGCCGCCGCTGGCGATTCGGGTCAGGGGCGCGAAGGGCGCGCCGGGGTTGGTCGCGACCTCGAACTCGACCCGGTCGCGGCCGCGGCCGCCCCATTGCGGCTCGGGCACGGCTTCCACGGCGGTGCGGAATTTCGCGGCGTCGAGCTTCAGCGGCGCCAGCTCGCCGGCGACGGCCGTGTCGAGCCGGTCGGCGGCCGCTCT
>DASWRU010000105.1:0-14258 GCA_036403015.1 Allosphingosinicella sp. | reverse complement strand
CTCGATTACGCGATAACCTGCCCCGGCTCGGCCGCTCGGCGCTGGCGCGCTGAAGCTCCAGATCGCAGCGAGCTGGTGCAGCTCACGAAGATGAGCCTCGAAATCCACTTCCTCCTTTCGCGCCTGCTTGATGATCGCGCGCAGCGCGACCGCCATTTCGCGCCAGGCGGCCGGGAGGGGGAGGTGCCGACGCGCTATCTCGTAGCGACGAGCCGGATCGGACTTTTCCCGCTGAAGCGTGTCGTACCAGAACTCGCCTTCGGCCTCGACGGGCCCCGGCGATCGCGCGATCATTTCGCCGTCCGGCTGGATCGAGATGACGGGATCCCAGATGGCGGCCCGAAGCTCTTGCGCTTCCTTGTCGGTTTCTGTTTCGATCCAGAGCATTGGCGCGTAGACCCCTCTCATTGCTCCCCGAGCATCACGGTTTCCCGTAAGCCAATGCACGGTCATCCGTCGGCGCCCGACCTCTTGTGGGCCAGGATGCTCGTTCCGCGGCTATCCTAGTCACCCCATCTAAAACGGAACGCAGAATGGCACGCTGGGGTCATTAGTGACGGAGTCGCTTATCGCCGGCTAGTCCTGAGCGAGCACCAGCGAGGTCGGTGACATAGACGAATTGTAGATTGATCTAGGTTGCCAGTTCTTAGTCCCAAGTCTCCATAGGTAGTCGATGTTCTTTAGGTACGTGAAGACCGCCTCGTCCTTGTCGTCAATGATGCCGGGAAGGTCCGTCTGGTGTCCTCGGGTTGAGGTGTCATGCCGATCGAAGGTCCCGATTTCCACAGGCCACGTATCACCTTCCACCTCGGACAATGCCTCGAGTTCTCGAACGTACCGATCGATCTCTGGCCCATGGTGCCCCACGCCGAATCTCGCGGCCACAACGACCTTAAGCATGCCTTTCCGCTCGCCAATGAATTGGATTGGAGAGAAAAGCCCCGCCATGTAGACTTTCTCGATCACCTCGATCACACGCCGATCGTGATCCTCATCCCATATCACAGCGAAATCATGGACTTGCGGTCTCGCCAGAGGCTGACGCTCGACATCGAGCCATTCGACACTTCGGAAAATTGAGTAATGAGTGCCCCTGCCTAAATTCCCGACCGGGCCAGGTTCGTCATGGAGGCATGAAAATAGCGTCGAGTACGCCGGTAGCTTGTCCATCGCTTCCTCCAATTTCGTGGAGCCTCGCGGCTTCCGCCGCAGCGTCGCAACTTTCGATCGCGGCGCATGGGTAGATTGTCATATCCGGGGCTAGGCGTGAAGCCTCAACCTGAGAGCAGGTGCGCCCTAGCCGGCCGAACGCTTCCTCGCTCGTGCGACTGCCTCGAAATCTCGCCGGCTCGAATGCTAGTGATTCCACCACCGCGGCGGAGATCGAAGCAACTCCAGCTTACGGCCGGCTACGCGGCTTCCGCCTTGCGGCTCGCCCGCTTGCGCTCATGCGGATCCAAGAAGCGCTTCCGCAGCCTGATGCTCTTCGGCGTCACTTCGACCAGCTCGTCGTCCTGGATGTAGGCGATAGCCTGCTCGAGCGTCATGCGCTTGGGCGGGGTGAGGCGGATCGATTCGTCCTTCGGACCGGAGGCGCGGAAGTTGGTGAGCTGCTTGGATTTGAGCGGGTTGACCTCGAGATCCTGGGGCTTGGCATTCTCGCCGATGATCATGCCCTCGTAGAGCTTCTCGCCCGGCGAGATGAACAGAACGCCGCGCACTTCGAGCATGTTGAGGGCGTAGGCGACGGCCTCGCCCTGCTCCATCGAGATGAGGACTCCGTTCTGGCGGCCGGTGATCGGGCCCTTGTAGGGGCCGTAGCGCTCGAACAGGCGGTTCATGATGCCGGTGCCGCGGGTGTCGGAGAGGAACTCGCCGTGATAGCCGATGAGGCCGCGCGACGGGGCGGAGAAGGTCAGGCGGGTCTTGCCGCCGCCCGACGGGCGCATGTCGGTCATCTCGCCCTTGCGTTGCGCCATCTTCTCGACGACGGTGCCCGAATGCTCGTCGTCGACGTCGATGACGACCGTCTCGTACGGCTCCTCGCGGCCGTTGGGGCCGTCGCGATAGAGGACTCGGGGACGGCTGATCGACAGTTCGAAGCCTTCGCGGCGCATCGTCTCGATGAGCACGCCGAGCTGGAGCTCGCCTCGGCCGGCGACTTCGAACGCGTCCTTCTCGGCGCTTTCGATGACCCGGATGGCGACGTTGGTCTCGGCCTCGCGCTGCAGCCGGTCGCGGATGACCCGGCTCTGGACCTTGTCGCCGTCGCGCCCGGCATAGGGGCTGTCGTTGACCGCGAAGCTCATCGCCAGCGTCGGCGGGTCGATCGGGCGCGCGGCGATCGGCCGGGTCACCGCCGGCTCGGCGATGGTGTTGGAGACGGTGGCCCTGGTGAGGCCGGCGATGGCGACGATGTCGCCCGCCTGGGCGGTCTCGACCGGCACCCGCTCGAGGCCGCGATAGGCGAAGACCTTGGTGGCTCGGCCCGCCTCGACGTCATTGCCTTCCACGTCGAGCGCCTTGATCGGCATGTTGACCTGGAGGCGGCCGCTCTCGATCCGGCCGGTGAGGATGCGGCCGAGGAACGGGTCGCGGTCGAGCAGCACGCCGATCATCCGGAACGGGCCGTCGGGATTGGCGTCGGGCGCCGGGACATGGTCGACGATCGCCTGGAACAAAGGCGTGAGATCGCCGGAACGGACGTCGTCCGAGAGGCCCGCATAGCCGGCGCGGCCGGACGCGTAGAGGGTCGGGAAGTCGAGCTGCTCGTCGCTCGCCTCCAAAGTGAGGAACAGTTCGAACACTTCGTCGAGCACTTCGGCCGGCCGGGCGTCGGGGCGGTCGATCTTGTTGACGACGACGATCGGGCGAAGGCCCAGCGCCAGCGCCTTGCCGGTGACGAACTTGGTCTGCGGCATCGGCCCTTCGGCGGCGTCGACGAGCAGGATGACGCCGTCGACCATCGACAGGATGCGCTCGACCTCGGCGCCGAAATCGGCGTGGCCGGGCGTGTCGACGATGTTGATATGCGTGGTCTCGCCGCCATGCTCCCACTCCACCGAGGTGCATTTTGCGAGGATGGTGATCCCCCGCTCCTTTTCCAAGTCATTGGAATCCATGGCTCTTTCCTCCACGCGCTGGTTGTCGCGGAAGGTGCCGGACTGGCGGAACAGCTGGTCGACGAGCGTGGTCTTGCCGTGATCGACGTGCGCAATGATCGCCACGTTGCGGAGGCTCATTTCAAATAGGTCCTGCGAGGAAGGTGTCGCGCGCCCATAGCCACAGGAATGCGGCGTGACTAGGGCGGTTCCGTCAGCGCAGCACGACCTCCAATATCTCGACGGCCCGCGCCAGCGCCCGCCGCTCGCTTGGCGCGAGCCGGGCGAGCCGCTCCGTCAGCGCCCGCACCCGCCTCTCGCGGCCTTCCTCGAGCAGCCGCGCGCCCTCCGCGGTCGCCGCGATCCGCACCCTGCGGCGGTTGTTCGGCTCCGCCTCGCGGGTGACGAGGCCCGCCTGGACCAGAGCCTCGACGACCCGGGTCATGGTCGGAGGGCTGACCTGCTCCGCCGCCGCCAGCTCCGCGAGCGACATCGGCCCGGCGAAGACGAGCACCGACAAAGCGGAAAGGCGCGGACCGGTGAGGCCGCTCGCCCGGTCCTCGCGCCGCAGCATCCTGAGCATTCGGATCGCGGCGGAGTGCAGCCGCCCGGCCATGTCCTGTACGTCGTCCAACCCCATCTTGCCTGCCTTAATTAGCTATGCTAATAGTTGTTCTTCCACAAAGCTTAGCATGGGAGCGAATCCATGGCCACCGCCGCCGCAACCGGCCTCGCCCAGGTCGCGATCACCGTTCGAGACGTGGAGCGGGCGAAGCGTTTCTACCGCGACCTGCTCGGCCTCCCGCACCTGTTCGATGCCCCGCCCGGCCTCGCCTTCTTCCAGTGCGGCGCGACGCGGCTGATGCTGAGCCAGCCCGAGGGACCGGAGACGGCCGGCAACTCGATCCTCTATTATGCCGTCGCCGACATCGTCGCTTCGCACGCGGCCATGGTTGGCGCCGGCACCGGCTTCGAGGAGCCGCCGCGCCGCATCGCGACCGTCGCGGGCCGTGACGTCTGGCTCGCTGTCGGGCGCGACAGCGAAGGCAATTTGTTCGGCCTGATGAGCGAAGTCGACGCCCTCTAGCGCGCTTGCCGCCACGCCCGCCAGGCGAGCAAGCCCCAGCCGGCGATCATCAGCAGCCCGCCCAGCGGCGTGACCGCGCCCAGCCAGCGCGCGCCGGTCAGCGCCATGGCGTAGAGGGTGCCGGAGAAGACGATGGCGCCCGCTGCGAGCAGCCAGGCCGGAAGCCGCGCCCACGCCGCGCCGGCGGCGCCAAGCGCCACCAGCGCCAGCGCATGCCACATCTGGTACTGGACCGCCGTCTGCCACCAGCCGAGCGCCTCCGCCGACAGCACCCCCTTCAGCGCGTGCGCCCCGAAGGCGCCGAGGGCGACGGCCACTCCGGCGAGGACGGCGCCCGCCGCGAGGAGCGGCCGGCTCAGCTCAGCCACCATCGCAACGCGCCGGCGACCGCGCCCACGCTCAGGACCCCCGCCGCCCACAGCCCCAGGAACCATACCAGCCGCCGGCCCATCAATGATAACCCTCCTTCCCCACCTTGCCGCGGAAGACCCAATAGGACCAGGCGGTATAGGCGAGGATCAGCGGGATGAGGACGAGCGCCCCGACCAGCATGAAGAGCTGGCTGGAATGGGGCGCGGCGGCCTGCCAGATGCTGAGCCGCCCGGGGATGACGTCGGGCCAGATCGAGATGCCGAGGCCGACCATCGACAGGAAGAACAGGCCGAGCGTCAGCAGGAAGGGCAGCCAGTCCTTGCGCCAGGCGAGGCTCCACGACAAAGCCAATGCGGCACCGCCGACCAGCAGCGGCATCGGCACGCTCACCAGCAGGCCGGGAAAGCCGAACCAGCGCCGCCAATATTGGTTCTCCAGGAACGGCGTGTAGAGGCTGACGGCGGCGATGGCGACGAGCAGGGCCGGCATCGCGACCCTGGCGAGCCGGCGCGCATCGGCCTGCAGCGGCCCCTCCGTCTTCCAGATCAGCCAGCAGGCGCCGAGCAGCGCGTAGCCGACGACGAGGCTCGCGCCGGTGAGCAGGCTGAACGGGGTGAGCCAGTCCCACCAGCCGCCCCCATAGGCCCGGCCGCTGACTTCAATGCCCTGCACGAGGGCGCCCAAAGTCACGCCCTGCGCGAACGTGGCGGCCGCCGAGCCCAGGCAGAAGCCGGCGTCCCACCCTCTGCGGTGGCCCGCGTCGCGCCAGCGGAACTCGAAGGCGACGCCGCGGAAGACGAGGCCGAGCAGCATCGCGATGAGCGGCGCGTAGAGGGCGGGCAGCACGATCGCATAAGCGAGCGGAAAGGCAGCTAGCAGGCCGCCGCCGCCCAGCACCAGCCAGGTCTCGTTGCCGTCCCAGACCGGCGCGATCGCATTCATCGCCTGGTCCCGCTCGCGGCCGACGCGGAACAAAGGGAAGAGGATGCCGATGCCCAGATCGAAGCCGTCCATCACCACATAGGCGGCGACGGCGAAGGCGATCAGGAACGCCCAGATGACGGTGAGGTCTAGCATCGTCGGTCGGCCCCAAACCGTTCGTGTCGAGCGAAGTCGAGACACCCTGTCGAGCGAAGCCGAGACTTCCGATCCTCGGCTTCGCTCGGAGTGGCCCCTCGACTTCGCTCGGGGCGAACGGATTTATTCATGCCGCAGCTCCCCCCTTCCCGCCACGCCCGCCG
The DNA here is from genome assembly GCA_036403015.1 of Allosphingosinicella sp. GTDB lineage: Bacteria > Pseudomonadota > Alphaproteobacteria > Sphingomonadales > Sphingomonadaceae > Allosphingosinicella. The sequence continues at coordinate 8,457 of DASWRU010000105.1, read as the reverse complement.
CCGGCGTAACTCCCGCCGTCCGGATCGGCGCCTTTGGCTCGTCGCCCTCGCCTTGCGCCGGCGCGCGGGCCATCAGGCGGAGGATGTAGAGAGTGCCGGCGGAGAAGACGGTGAAATAGACCAGGACGAAGGCGATCAGCGACCCCGTCACGCCGGGCGCGCCGACCGGCGACACTGCGTCGCGGGTACGCAGCAGGCCATAGACGACCCAGGGCTGGCGCCCGACCTCGGTGGTCACCCAGCCGGCGATCACCGCGACGAAGCCGGCCGGGCCCATCGCCACGGCGAACAGGTGCAGCCGGCGCCAATCGTAGAGGCGCTTGCGCAGCCTTGCCAGCAGGCTCCAGAGGCCGAGGGCGAACATCAGGAAGCCGAGCGCCACCATCACCCGGAACGACCAGAAGACGATCTCCACGGGCGGCCGGTTCTCCTTCGGAAAGTCGCGGAGGCCGGGAAGGGCCGCGTCGGGATCGTGGCGGAGGATGAGCGAGCCGAGCTTCGGCACCTCCAGCTTCGCGCGGATCCGCTCGCCCTCGTCGTCGGGAAAGCCGAACAGGATGAGCGGGGCGCCGCGCGGCGAGGGATCGTAATCCCCCTCCATCGCCAGCACCTTTGCCGGCTGGTGCTCCAGCGTGTTGAGGCCGTGCAAATCGCCGGCGACGATCTGCACCGGCGCCACGAGCGCCGCCATCCACATCGCCATGCTGAACGCCTTGCGCACGGCGGGGTTGTCGCGGCCCTTGAGCAGGTGCCAGGCCCCGACGGCGCCGACCACGAGCGCGGTGGTCAGATAAGCGGCGATCACGGTGTGGACGAGCCGGTAGGGAAAGCTCGGATTGAAGATGATCGCCAGCCAGCTCCCGGCGGGCACGTACTGGCCTTGCCCGTTCAGCGCCCAGCCTTGCGGCGTCTGCATCCAGCTGTTGGCGCTCAATATCCAGAAGGCGGAGAGCGCGGTGCCGGCCGCCACCAGGCAGGTGGCGAGGAAGTGGAGCTGCTTGCCGACCCGCTCCAGCCCGAACAGCATGACGCCCAGGAACCCCGCCTCGAGGAAGAAGGCGGTCAGCACCTCATAGGCCATCAGCGGCCCGACGACCGGCCCGGCTTTGTCGGAGAAGACCGACCAGTTGGTGCCGAACTGGTAGGACATGACGATGCCCGAGACGACGCCCATCGCGAAGGCGATGGCGAAGATCTTCAGCCAGTAGCGGAACAGGGTAAGATAGACCTCGCGCCCGGTCTTCAGCCACAGCCCTTCCAATACCGCCAGATAGCTGGCGAGGCCGATCGAGAAAGCGGGGAAGATGAAGTGGAACGAGATGGTGAACGCGAACTGCGCCCGCGCCAGCACCAGTGCCGTCTCACCGACTCCCATGCATGGCGCCTAGCACAAGCGGGGCACTCAGGCGAAGGCGCCGCCGCGGCCCCGGACGAGGAGCCAGAACAGGAAGAGCGAGAGGAGCGCCGACCACATCAGCCCTGGCGCCTGGTCGAGCGCGCCGCGCACCTCCGGCACCTGGGCGATGAAGGCGAGGCTGCCGGCGATCGCGCCGACGGCGAGGCCTTCGGTCACGAACTGGCGCACCAGCGCCGAGCGCCAGCGGCGGTAGCGCTCCGCCTCCGCGACGGCGCGCTCGACGCCGAGTACGAAGCCGCGGTCGGCCGGACGCCCGGGGGGGGCGAGCGCCTCGCGCAGCAGCGCATCGAAATCCGCGTCATCCATGCGCCGTCACCTCCAGATAGTCGCGGCACTTCTGCTTCGCCCGCCGCACCGTCCCCTTGAGGGTGCCGAGCGGCAGCCGCAATATGCCCGCCGCTTCGCCGTGCGACCAGCCATGGCCTTCGCACAGGACGAGCGCCGCCCGTTCCACCGGCTCGAGCCGCGCCAGGGCGCCGGCGAGGTCCAGCCGGTCCCCGGTGGGCGCGGCCGCGGCCGTGTCCGCGAGGGCGCCGGCCGCGGCGCGCTTGCGGCCCTCGCTCCGCTCCCGCCGGACATAGTCGATGAAGCAGCGCCAGCCGATCGCGCAGAGCCAGGAGGAGAAAGCGGAGTCGCCGCGAAAGCTCGCCAGCGACTGCCACGCCTTGACGAAGGCCTCCTGGGCCAGCTCGTCGCCGAGCTCCGGTCCGGCGGCGTGGGCGAGGAAGGCGCGCAGCCGGCGCTCGTGGGTTTCGACGAGCAGGCGGAAGGCGACGCCGTCGCCTCCCGCCGCGCGCCGGCAGAGATGGGCATCGGCCTCACGATCCGGCGGCAACGTCCGTCTCGTCCGGCCGGCCCAGCATATAGTGCCGGAGGAGCAGCGCCGCGCCGATGAGCACCGGGAAAAGCGCGCCGCCAAAGCCGTAGCGCAGCCATTCCGGATCCCCCGCGATCAGCGAGAAGCCGGCGAGCGCCACACCGACCGCGATCAGCACCATCCCCGTCCGGTCGTCATTGCCGGACGCCGCCCGCTCGACGGCGAGGACGTCGCCGCGGCCGACCCGGTCGACCAGCGTGGCGGCGACGGCGGAATCGCGCTTGATCGCCTCGCGCAGCGTGCGGTGAAGCAGCCACGCCTGGATGAGGCGGAGGAAGAAGACGAAGCCCGTCAGCATGAATAGCCCCGCGCTCACTCCGATGATCATTTCAGTTACCGGCATTTCCCGATCCTTGTCCTGCGGAGGCCCCTCCTCCTTCTCTGTCCCTGGGACGGATGCCGGCCCCTGTTTGGATCTCGGCCGCGTGAATTTTTTCTAGAGCCTGTCGTCGTCTGGGGTCGAGCGCTGCGCGCTTCGGCCGACTGGGCCGCGGCCGCGAGCAGGGCGGCGAGCAGCATCGCGCTAGAAGATCGACCAGCCGGTCGCCTCGACCAGCCGTTCCAGCGCGATCGCTCCGACCAGCGACGTCCCCGCCGCGTTGAGACCCGGCGACCAGACGCAGACGCTCCCCCGCCCCGGCGCCACGGCGAGGATGCCGCCGCTGATCGCGCTCTTGCCCGGCAGGCCCACCCGAAAGGCGAAGTCGCCGCTATTGTCGTAATGGCCGCAGGTCAGCATCAACGCGTTGATGCGGCGCGAGCGGGACTGGGTGGTCACCGCGTCCCCGGTCACCGGATCGGTCCCGTCGAAGGCGAGGTAGAGGCCGGCCCGCGCCAGCTGCCGACAGTTCATCGCGATCGAGCAGTGGCGGTAATAGAGGGACAATACCTCCTCCACCGGATTGACGAGGTTGCCGAAGGCGGCGATGAAATGGGCAAGGCTGCGATTGAAGGCGCCGGCCTTCGATTCCGACATGGCCAGCCCCTCGTCGATCCCCACCGCCGCGTCGTCCGCCCGCTCGCGCAGGAAGTCGAGCAGCGCGTCCTGCGCCTCGGCGGGTGGGCGTCGGCCGATCAGCTGGTCGCAGACCACGATCGCGCCCGGGCTGGTCATCGGGTTCCTCGGCCGCCCCTTCTCGATCTCGAGCTGGATGATCGAGCCGACGGGCGAGCCCGACGGCTCCCGCCCGACATGGTTCCAGAGCGCCGACTTGAGCTGTTGGAGCGCCAGGCTCAGGCCGAAGACGTAGGAGATGCTCTGGATCGAGAAACATTCGTCGGAATCGCCCGCGGTGAAGGTCGAGCCGTCCTCCAGCACCAGCGCGATACCGAAACGATGCGGGTCCACCCGCGCCAATGCCGGTATGTAGGAGGCGACGGTCCCCTGGCCGCGATAGGCGGAGACGTCGCTGACGACCTCGTCGAGGATGGCCTGATAGTCCATGGCGTCAGACCCGCGACGGATAGATCGGCTGGATGTCGACGGGGATGTGGCCCATCGTCGCGATCACCGCCTGCGCCTGCGGATCGAGGCGGCCGTAGCGGTCGAGGAAGGCTTTCGCCCCGGCATAATCGCCGTCGCCTTCGATCCTGACGATCTCGGCGACCAGGGCCGGGATCGCCGCTTCGAGCTTGTCGTAATCGAGCCGGAAGCGCGCGGCGGAGGCGTCCCAGGCGATGCCGCCATGGTCCCGAAGAAATCCGTATTGCATCGCCGCGCCGCGGCCGTGGGCGTCGGCGGTGCCGAAGCGCAGGTGGCGGAAGACGTCGGCCATATAGCTGGCGAGGAGTTGGTTGCGCTCGGCGAGCGGCAGCTCGCCGCGGTGCATCAGGTAGAGGATGTTCCAGGCCCCCATCACGTCGGCCTTGGATTCCTCGATGGCGCTATACTGGTCCTTGAGTTCGGCGTTGACCGTGGTCTTGCGGCCGGCGACCGTGATGATCCCGGGCCCGAGGCTGTGGGAGAGCTCGTGGAACAGCGTCTCCTGGGTCATATATTCCCTCGTCACCGACCGTGCCTGTTCGGGGACGAAGACGAGGCCGGCGAGCGGCGCGACGATACGGTCGTATTTGGCGCCCAGCACGTTGGCGAGGATCACCTTCTTCGCGCCCTTGGCGGCGCGGACTCGCTCGTCATTGGGGAGGTTGAAGGCGATGGTCTGGATGCCGGGGCCCGCCTCGCCGCCGCCATGGACCTCCTCCGTCACCAGGATCGGCGAGGTGAAAGGGCGGTTGGCGTTCTTGTATCTGGCGTCGACCGGCAGGTTGCGCTCCATGTCGGGGAGCAAGGCCTTGTAGCGGGCGAGCGCGGCCGACTGCCGCGGGTCGGCGACGGTGACGTAGGATTCGAACGCCGTCTTCTGCGCGTAGAGATTGTCGACATAGACTTCGTAGGGGCCGATCACGACCTCGATCGGCGTGCCCGAGACGTCCATCCAGGCCATTTCCGATTCGTAATAATCGTTCGAGCGGAACGCCTGCGCGCGCAGGGTGAGGAAGCGCTTGAGGCTGGCGTTGCTGGTCCGCGCCGCCGCCTTTTCGAGCAGCTGCGCCGCCGGCTCCAGCCACTGCCGGTACTCGACGCTGTACGGCACCGCGACCAGCCGGTCGCCCTGGCGGTGGACCACCGTATAGGGGCTGGTGAGCGCGTCCTTCTCACCCGGATGGGCGGCGAGATAGGCGTCGAGCGCCTCTTTCGTCAGGTCGGCGGGGTAGACCCCGCCGCCCGGCGGGAGCGGCCGGTCGCCCCAGAAGGGGCGATTGTCGGCGAGCGTGTCCCACGGACCGGCGTTGAAGTCGAACCAGTCGAGCAGCCGCGCCCGGTCCGGCCGGGCGGAGCGGGCGATCTCTTCGCGGAGGCGCGGGTTGTCGGCGCTGACCTGGCGCAGGAAGATCGGGTTGAGGAGGTCGGCGGCCTGGATGAGGAGGTTCACCACGTCGCGCTCCTCGGCGGTGAGGAAGCTCGTGTCGGGGCGCATCTCGATCCGGGCGATCTTCGCGCGCTGGGCGGCGAGGCTGTAGCCCTGCGTCTCGGCGGTCGCGACGGGCCTCGTCGGGGCGGCCGCGCAGGCGGCGGTGGCGGCGAGCAGCACGGCCAGGATCGATCGACGCATCACATCCTCCTCGGATTTTCTATTTGCCGGTGCCTTAGCCCGACGCGGCGCTATTTGGAACGGGGCCGATACGGGCTCTGGGGGTTCCAGGACGGCGCCGCGTCCGCGTCGGCCACCGCTTCTACCAAGCGGTAGAAGAAGGCGTTGAACTTCGCCGCCGCCGCGAAGTCCATCGGCTGGGTGAGATCGTCGGCGGGATGGTGGTAGCGGGTGCGATACCAGAGGCGGTAGCGCCGCTCCGCCTCGGTTCCGGGCTCGTATCCGAAGATGAAGCCGGTCGCCGGCACGCCGATGCCCATGAACGGCCAGTGGTCGGCCCGCTGGAGGAGGCCGCGCTCCGGCTCGGGATCGGGCTGGATGCGGATGCCCATCGGCGCCGCGACGGCGCGCGCGGCAGCGCCGAGGCCGCTCTCGTCCACCGCCAGCATGGTGAGGATGTCGAGCGGGAAGAGCGGGCGGAGCTGGTCGAGGTTGATCATCGCGTCCATCGCGGGCGCCGGCACAGTGGGGTGCTTCACGAAATAATTGGAGCCGAGCAGCCCCTTCTCCTCCCCGGTGAAGGCCGCGAAGACGATGGACCGGCGGAACGGCCGCCCCTTCCGCCGGTCGGCGAGCTGCGTCAGCAGCGCCACATAGGCCGCGTCGTCGAGCGTGCCGTTGTAGAGCGCGTCGCCGTCCACCGGCTCGCCATAGCCGTAGCCGTCGAGATGGGCGCCGAGGACGACATAGCGTGCCTTGAGCGTCGGATCGCTGCCGGGCAGGACGCCGAGCACGTTGGGCGAGCTGTAGCGGGCGGTGCGGATGGCGAAGCGGGCGACGAGGCGCGCGGGCATTTCGAAGGCGGCGAGCGGCGCGTCCCGGCCGCCGGCGGCGAGGATGGCGGCCGGATCCCTGCCCGAGCCCTCGATTAGCGCGGGAAAGGCGTCCGCATTGAGCCGCATGGCGGCGAGTGGGGCATCGGGGAGCGGCTCCGCGCCCTCGATCCGCACGGTCCGCGCGTAGGCGACCGGCCAGCGTGGCGGCTCCACCGTGAAATAGGGATTGTCGACGGCGATCAGGCCGACTGCGCCGGCGGCCAGTGCGGCGGCGTTGCGCTCCCCGGCCGTGCGCCGGGTGTTGAAGCACACCGCCACCTTGCCGGCGACGTCGCTCATCTCCGCCTTGGAGCAATAGCCGCGGAAGGCGAGCGGCGCGTCGAGCGAGGCGGCGAGCCGGTCGGTGGGCCGGATGGTGGTGTCGCGGAGGAAGCGCAGCGGCACGGCGGCACCGCCGTTGCGGACGATGTCGAACGATGTGCCGGGTTTGTCGACGCGTACCTCGGTGAGGCTCACCCGCTGGAAATAGGTACCGTTGTCGCCGGCCGGGACGAGACCGGCTCGGCGGAAGCGGTCGGCGACATAGGCGGCGGCGCGCTCATAGCCGGGCGAGCCGGTGTCGCGGCCTTCCATCCGGTCGTTCGACAAGTCGGCCGTCGTCTTCCACCAGGCGCGCGTGTCGGCGTCGCGGATCGGCGGAATCGTCGCGCAGCCGGCGAGGAACGCCAGCACCAGCGCGCTCGGCAGGATTCGGGTCATGAGCGCTGCAACGCGCCTTCGACCCGATTGGATGCGCCGCCGGGCCATGGTAAAAGGCGGGAAGCAAAGGAGGTTTGCGATGCGCAGCTTGTCGTTCATGGCCGCCCTCATCCTGCCGTTGACCGCGGTCTCGGCGGCGCCCGCCCCGCCTACCGCCGCTCCCCAGCCCGCCATGCGCTCCATCCAGATGCCTGCGAAGGGGGAATGCCGCCTGCCGCGCGCGACTTTCGCCCACGATGGCCAAGTCGCGACACGGGTCCAGAAGCTCAGCGAGCAGCCCCCCGCCAATCATTATCTCGCCGTCGACCGCCGCGTCGGCGGCTGCGAGGAGCCGGCGATCGTCCGCACCGGCATAGGCGGCTGAACCCTCTCCGAGCTGAAGGCCGGAAACGCCGTCGCCCTTGCCGAGCTTGAGGCGTGCGCAAGCAGGTGCCGCCGCTGAAGTAGAAGGACTCGTCATTGCGAGGAGCAAAGCGACGCGGCAATCCAGCGGGCTCCAAGGCCGCTCTGGATTGCTTCGCGTCGCTCGCAATGACGGGTCAGAAAAAGGCTGGATGCCCGACGAGGATTCGAACCTCGATTGACGGAGTCAGAGTCCGTAGTCTTACCATTAGACGATCGGGCAGCGTGGGCGGCGAGATAGGGCGCGGGCCCGGAAGGGTCAACCCGCTTCGGGCGCGCCCTTGAAGCCCTGGGCGACGACATACCATTCGGACGAGCCCTTGCGGCTGGCGGGGGGCTTGGCGTGCTTGACGGTGGCGAAGCGGCGCTTCAGCTCGCCGACGAGGTTGTTGTCGGCGCCGCCGGCCAGCACCTTGGCAACGAAGGCGCCGCCCGGCTTCAGCACCTCGACGGCGAATTCGAGCCCCGCCTCGACCAGTGCCATCGTCCGCAAATGGTCGGTCTGGGGATGGCCGACGGTGTTAGCCGCCATGTCGGAGAGGACGAGGTCGGCCGGCCCGCCGAGCGCCTCGCGCAGGCGCTGCGGGGCCGCCTCGTCGAGGAAGTCCATCTGCAACAGCACGGCCCCCTCGATCGGCTCGGTCGGCAGCAGGTCGATCCCGACCACCGCCGCCTTGGGCACGCGCCGGCGCACCACCTGCGTCCATCCGCCCGGAGCGACGCCGAGGTCGACCACCCGCTCGGTCCCCTTCAGGAAGCCGAAGCGCTCGTCGAGCTCGATCAGCTTGTAGGCGGCCCGCGAGCGGTAGCCCTCCGCCTTGGCGCGCTTCACATAGGGGTCGTTGAGCTGGCGCTCGAGCCATTTGGTCGAGCTCGTCTTGCGGCCCTTGGCGGTGCGGAGGCGGGTCACGAATTGCCTCCCCATCGGAGATGGGGAGGCACGGGTTCAGCGCCCCTCACAAGCTATGCCCGTCCCGCGCCATCAGGGAGCGCAGGATGCCCTCCCTGATGCCGCGGTCCGCCACGCCCAGGGTGGTCGCGGGCCAGATGTCCATGATCGCCTCGAGGATGGCG
>DASWRU010000104.1:0-59944 GCA_036403015.1 Allosphingosinicella sp. | reverse complement strand
GCGGTCGGCTGGTCGGGCTATTTCGTCGGCTTCATGGGCCATCTCCACGATGCGGTGTCGTTTCTGCCGAACCTCGTCGTTCCGACGGCGCTGGCGGCGGGCCCCGCTTTGGGCGGGGTCGTGAACCTGCCCGCGATCCTGATCATCGCCGGGGTCGCCGGGCTGCTGATCTACGGCACCCGCGAAAGCGCGACGGTCAACGCGGTCCTGGTGCTGGTCAAGATCGTCGCCCTGATCGTGTTCGTGGTCGTCACTCTGCCTTATTTCAACGGGTCCAACTTCCATCCGTTCATGCCTTACGGCTTCCCCAAGAGCCTCGGGCCGGACGGGGTGGAACGGGGCGTCATGGCGGCGGCGGCGATCATCTTCTTCGCCTTTTACGGGTTCGACGCGATCGCCACCGCGGCCGAGGAGACCAAGAATCCGGGGCGCGATCTTTCGATCGGAATCGTCGGATCGATGGTGGTGTGCGTCATCATCTACATGGCGGTCGCCGGGGCGGCGATCGGCGCGCTCGCCTACACGCGCTTCGCCGACAGTCCCGAGCCGCTCGCCCTGATCCTGCGCGAAATCGGCCAATCGAGGGCGGCCAGCTATCTCGCCGCCTCCGCCGTGATCGCGCTGCCGACGGTGATCCTCGCCTTCTTCTACGGCCAGAGCCGGATCTTCTTCGTCATGGCGCGCGACCGGCTGCTGCCGCCGGAGCTGGCGCGCGTCTCGGGGCGGGGGACGCCGGTGCGGATCACTTTGTTCACCGCCATCGTCGTCGGCGTACTGGCCGGGATCGTCCCGCTCTCCCAGCTCGCCGCGCTCGCCAATGCCGGCACGCTCACCGCCTTCATCGCCGTCTGCGCCTGCATGCTGATCATGCGCCGCCGGGCGCCGGACACGGTGCGCAAATTCTCGACGCCGATGCCCTGGCTGGTCGGCGGCATCGGCATCCTCGGCTGCCTCTACCTCTTCTACAGCCTGCCCCGGACCACGCAGATATATTTCTTCTTCGCCCATTTGGTGGGGCTCGCCGTCTATTTCCTCTACGGGTCGCGCCGGAGCGTCGCCGGGCGGGAGGTCCTGCCATGATCGCCCGCCTGCTCCTCGCCTTGCTCCTCGGCCTCGGCAGCGCGGCCGGCGCGCAGCCGGCGCCGCAGCCGCACGTCCCGGCGACGGTCGGCGTCCGGCTGCACACCAGCGCGGGCGACGTCGTCGTCGCGGTCGAGACCGAGCGGGCGCCGGTCACCGCGGCGAACTTCCTCCATTATGTCGATTCCCGGCGGCTCGACGGCGCCGAATTCTACCGCGCGATGAAGACCGGTCCCGAGGCCGGGCTGGTCCAGGGCGGGGTGCGCGACCCGCGCAAGCTGTTCCCGCCCATCGCCCACGAGCCGACCAGCCGGACCGGCCTCAGCCATGTCGACGGCGCCCTGTCGGCGCCCCGCTTCGCCGTCGGCACCGCCCGGGGGGACTTCACGATCATGGTCGGCGACCAGCATTATCTCGACGCCGGGCCGGGCTCGGCGGGAGACGGCCTCGGCTACGCGGTCTTCGGGCGGGTGGTCGAGGGCATGGACGTCGTCCGCCGAATCCTCGCCGCGCCAACCTCGCCGACCGAAGGGGAGGGGGTGATGCGCGGCCAGATGCTCTCGCCCCGCATCGTCATCGTCACGGCGCGGCGGCTGCCGGGGCGGTAGGTCGTCCGGCTATTGTGGGCGGGTGCGCTCCCAGGCTTCGGGCTGCGGCGCTTTCGTCTGGAGCGGGGCGGCGCGGTGGGCCTCCTCCAGTGCCTTCCATTCCGCTTCGGTGCGGCAGGTCGGCGCCCGCTTGATGTGGCTGCCGATCGACGCCTCCGCGGCGCGGCAGATTTTCGGCGCGGCCGGCTCGCCTGGCTTGGCGGCGCCCAGCGCGAAGCCGGCGCAGGCGAGGGCGGCAAGGGAGGCCAAGCGGCGCATGGTGTCAATTTGTGCGCCCGCGCCGCGCCTGTCAAATCGCGCCGCTGGAGCCTGGTCGTTTGAGGTGGAAGCGCTTCGCGCTTCCGCCGAAAGCGTGAATCAGGCTCTATTCAAATGGTCTGGATCAGGCGGGCGCGAAGCGGCCGGTCCGCTCGTCGAGCAGATGGAGGATGCCGTCGGCAATGGCGAAGAAGGCGCCGCGCAGGGCCAGCTCGCCGCGCCCCTCGCGCTCCTTCACCCAGGGGAAGGTGCGCAGGTTGTCGAGGCTCACCTTGACCGATTCGTGCTCCATATCCTCCAGCGCCGCCCGGTCGAGGCTATGGCCGTGGCGGGCGCGGACCTTGATTCGGGCGCCGTCGAGCAATTCGATCCAGCGGGCGACGAAGCCGCCCTCGCCCGGCGCGGCGGTGCGGAACTGGCCGGTCAGCGCCGCCGCGCAGCCGCCGCAAAAGCCGTGGCCCATGACGATCACTTCTTCGACCTGGAGCTGGGTGACGGCGAATTCCAGCGCCGCCGAGACGCCGTGACGGCCGCCGCCGACCTCGTAGGGCGGGACGAGATTGGCGACGTTCCTGACGACGAACATCTCGCCGGGCCCGGCGTCGAATATCTGGCTGGGGTCGACCCGGCTGTCGGAGCAGGCGACGACCATCACCTTCGGGCTTTGTCCCTCCGCCAGCGCCGACCAACGCTCCCGCTCGCGCGCCCAGCCGGTCTCGCGGAAGCGGCGATAGCCCTCGATCAGGTCGCTGAAGCTGGCCATGGCGCCCCGCTAGCCGGAGGAGGGGAGGGGTGGCAAGATCGGTTGCGCATCGCTATCTGCGCGCCATGACCGAAGCGGCCGCCTCCCTCACCGCGCCCCGCCAGCGCAAGCCCGACTGGATCCGGGTCAAGGCGCCGACCAGCGCGGGCTTCGCCGAGACGAGGAGGCTGATGCGCTCGCTCAACCTCGCCACCGTCTGCGAGGAGGCCGCCTGCCCCAATATCGGCGAGTGCTGGACCAAGAAGCACGCCACGGTGATGATCCTCGGCGACACCTGCACCCGGGCCTGCGCCTTCTGCAACGTCAAGACGGGGATGCCGCGCGCGGTCGATCCGCTGGAGCCCGAGCATGTCGCCACCGCGGCGGCCGAGCTCGGCCTCACCCACATCGTCGTCACCTCGGTCGATCGCGACGATTTGCCCGACGGCGGCGCCAAACAGTTCATCCGGGTGATCGAGGCGCTGAGGCGCAACACCCCCTCGACCACGATCGAGATCCTGACCCCCGACTTCCGCAACAAGCCGCAAGCCGCGGTCGAGGCGATCGTCGCCGCCCGTCCCGACGTCTACAACCACAATCTCGAGACGGTGCCGCGCCTCTACCCGACCATCCGCCCCGGCGCGCGCTATTACGCCTCGCTGCGCCTCCTCGAGAGCGTCAAGCGCCAGGATCCCACCATCTTCACCAAATCGGGCCTGATGGTCGGCCTCGGCGAAGGGCGGCTAGAAGTGCACCAGGTGATGGACGACATGCGTTCGGCCGATGTCGACTTCCTGACGATGGGCCAATATCTCCAGCCCACCCCCCGCCACGCCCGGGTCGAGGACTTCGTCCCCCCCGCCGCTTTCTCCGCTTATGCGGCGATTGCGCGGGCGAAAGGCTTCCTGCTGGTCGCGGCGAGCCCGCTGACCCGCTCCAGCTACCATGCCGGCGACGACTTCGCGAAGATGAAGGCGGCGCGGGAAGCCAAGCTGGCCGCGGCGCGTTAGGAGCGGCGATGCCGCGCCATACCGAGACCCGCCGCCTGCCCTGGACTCCGGAGCAATTGTTCGACCTCGTCGCCGACGTCGCCCGCTACCAGGAATTCCTGCCGTGGGTGGCGGCGACTCGGGTGCGCTCGGACAGCGAGACTTTGATGATCGCCGACCTCGTCGTCGGCTTCAAGGCGCTGAAGGAGACCTTCACCTCGCGGGTCGAGAAGCAGCGGCCCTCGCGGATCCGAACGGAATATATCGAAGGCCCGCTGAAATATCTCCAGAACAGCTGGGTGTTCCGGGCCGACGGCAAGGGCGGGTCGGAGGTCGATTTCTGCGTCGATTTCGCCTTCCGGTCGCGGATCTTCGAAAGCCTGGCCGGGCAGATGTTCGACCGCGCGCTGCGGCGGATGATCGGCGCCTTCGAGGACCGCGCGCGGGTGCTCTACGGCCCGGGGGCGGAGGCGGGGTCGGTCACTGGCATGAGCAGCTCGAGCGCGCAGAGCGCCGCCTGAAGCCGAATCCCGCCGCGGCCCAGATCGCCGAACGCGCGGGTGTCGGCGGTGATCTCCTTGGGGTCGGCGCCGCGCCGAGCGCGGGCGAAGACCACCGTCCCGACCGGCTTCCTCTCGCTGCCGCCGCCGGGGCCGGCGATGCCGGTGATGGCGACGGCGGTGTCGGCGCCGCTCCGCGCCAGCGCGCCCTGGGCCATGTTCCAGGCGACCGCGATCGACACCGCTCCGAACGTGTCGACCACGTCCTCGCTCACCCCGAGCAAGGCGGTCTTGGCGTGGTTCGAATAAGTGACGAAGCCCGCCTCGAGCATTTCGGACGAGCCCGGCACCTCGGTCAGCGCGGCGGCGACCAGCCCGCCGGTGCAGCTCTCCGCCACCGCGACTCGAAGGCCGGCGGCGCGGTTCGCCTCGACCACCTTGCGGGCGGCCTCGACGAGCCGGGCGGGCAGCACCAGGTCTCTCTCCTCGCTCATTCCTCCTCCGGGACCCTGACCGTCGCCACGGCCTGCGCCGCAATGCCTTCGCCGCGGCCGGTGAAGCCGAGCCGCTCGGTCGTCGTCGCCTTGATGCTAATCCTCGCGACGGGCACCCGCAACAGCGCCGCCAGCCGCGCGCGCATCGAGTCCCGATGCGGGCCGATCCGGGGCGCCTCGCAAATGACGGTGACGTCGAGATGGTCGATCCGGCCGCCCTTCGCCTCGATCAGCGCCCGGGCATGCTCGACGAAGGCGGAGGAAGCGGCGCCCCGCCATTGCGGGTCGGACGGCGGGAAATGGACTCCGATATCCCCCCCGGCGACCGCGCCGAGCAGCGCGTCGGTAACGGCGTGGAGGACGACGTCCGCGTCGCTATGGCCCTTGAGCCCGCGCGGGTGGGGGACGCGCACGCCGCCGAGCCATAGCGCCTCGCCCTCGCCGAAGGCATGGACGTCGAAGCCGAGGCCGGTGCGGCTCACCATGCGGCTCGCCAGCCACGCCTCCGCCCGCTCGAAATCCGCCTCGAAGGTGAGCTTGTCCAGCGCCGGGTCGCCGGCGACGATCGCGACCGCGAGTCCCGCGGCCCGCGCGATCTGGGCGTCGTCGCTCGCCTCGCCGCCGCTCCAGGCGCGGTGGGCGGCGAGGATGGCGTCGAAGCGGAAGGCCTGGGGCGTCTGCACCCGCGCCAGCCCGTCGCGCGGCACCACCTCGCCGAGCGAGGCGCCGGCGCAAGCGAGCGTGTCCGCGACCGGGAGGACGGGAACCGCCCCGTCCGCGCCGTCCAGCGCCGCCAGCAGCCGGTCGATCACCGCGGCGGGGAGGAAGGGCCGTGCGGCGTCGTGGATCAGCACCGCCCCGGCGCCGCCCTGTTGCGCAATGGCTTCGAGGCCGCGGCGCACCGAATCCCGCCGCTCGGCGCCGCCCGCGACCGGGGAGGGGAAAGCGAGCCCCGCCACCGCCGCCTCGTAGAGCGTCTCCTGGCCCGGCCCGACCACCACCCGCACCGCGCCGATCGCCGGGTGGCGAAGCAGCGGCTCCACCGCCCGGCGCAGCACCGCCTTGCCGCCGAGCGAGCGAAATTGCTTGGGCACGTCCCCGCCGGTCCGAGTGCCGCTCCCCGCGGCGACGATCAGCGCGACGGTCTTTCCCGCTTCAACCATGGCGGCGGCGTAAGCCGTGCGCGCCGTCCCCGCAACGGCTTCCCTTCCCTTGCAGGCAGGGGAGCAGGATAGGGGCGTTCTTGCCCCTCGGCGCCTTTGCCCCTATCTCGCGCCCTCTGATGCGCCAGCTCAAGCCTCTCCAGATCGGGCCCGTCCGGGTCGAATCGCCGGTCATCCTGGCGCCGATGACTGGCGTCACCGACCGGCCGTTCCGACGCGCGGTGAAGCGCTACGGCGCCGGGCTCACCGTCACCGAGATGATCGCCAGCCAGGCCGCGATCCGCGAGACCCGCCAGTCGCTCCAGAAGGCGGCGTGGGACCCGATCGAGGACCCGGTCTCGATGCAGCTCGCCGGCTGCTCGCCGGTGGAGATGGCCGAGGCCGCGAAGCTCAACGAGGACCGAGGCGCCGCGATCATCGACATCAACATGGGCTGCCCGGTCAAGAAGGTGGTCAATGGCGACGCCGGCTCGGCGCTGATGCGCGACTTGAAGCTGGCCGCCCAAATCGTTGATGCCACGGTGAAAGCCGTCAAGGTGCCGGTGACTCTGAAGATGCGGATGGGCTGGGATCATGCCAGCCTGAACGCGCCCGAGCTCGCCCGAATCGCGGTCGATCTCGGCGTAAGGATGATCACCGTCCACGGCCGCACCCGCAACCAATTGTACAAGGGCGAGGCCGACTGGGCGTTCATCCGCCGGGTGAAGGAGGCGGTCACCGTGCCGGTGATTGTCAACGGCGACATCTGCACCCTGGGCGACGTCGACTCGGCCCTCGCTTTATCGGGGGCCGACGGGGTGATGATCGGCCGCGGCGCCTATGGCCGGCCCTGGCTGCTCGGCCAGGCGATGCGCTGGCTCGCCGCCGGGGAGCGGGTGCCCGACCCGTCGCTCGACGAGCAGCTCGCCGTCATCCTCGACCAATATGAGGCGATGCTCGCCCATTACGGCCCGGAGATCGGCGTCAACGTCGCAAGGAAGCATATCGGCTGGTACACTCGAGGCCTCCACGGCTCCGCCGAGTTCCGCAACGCCTTCAACCAGCAGGGCGACCCGAAGCGCGCCAAGGCGATGCTGTACGACTTCTACGCGCCGTGGCTGACGAGGGCGGCGGCGTAAGAAGCGCGGAATTACCGCCAGAGCCGATCAGGGGAAGTTTCGAGCGACTGCTGAGTGGAAGGCGGACGAGCACGCGGATCGGCTGAGGCAGCGCTGAATCGTTAACGCACCGGGCAGATACTGTGTTCTTTTTGCCACAGCGTTGTGCTAGCGCTGCAGGGTGAACGCCGAAGCGACTATCCCTCGTAACGTCAAACCGCGCTGGCGGCGCCGGCTGTCAATCGCGTTGCATCGCAACCGCTTCGTCCCGATGATTGAAATTGCGACGGTCGCAGCGCTCATCCTCATTGCAGTCGGCAGCTATTTCATCGTCAAGGTTCAAGGGCCTCCGGAGACGCTGCTCAGCCCGCCGATCGTGGCAGCGCTACTGGTAGCCAATCTTGTTCCGGCGATGGTGTTGATGGTGCTCGTCGCGCGTCGAGTGGCGATGCGCCGGGCCGCTCGTTCTCCGGTCGGGGGAAGGGGACGCCTGCACGTCCGGCTCGTCGCCTTGTTCTCCGTCCTCGCTAGTGTGCCGACACTCCTGGTCGTGATCTTCGCCTCGTTGCTCTTTCAGAACGGGATGAAATTCTGGTTTTCGGAGCGGGCAAGGACGGTGCTGTCCAGCGCCGAGAACGTCTCCCAGATTTACGAGCGCGAACATATCGGACGCATCCGCCTGGACGTGGAGGCAATGGGTGCCGACATGGTCCAGCGGATCAACGAGTTCGGCCTCAATACCGAAGCATTCAAGGCGAACCTCTACTTTCAAACCGCGGTGCGGCAGCTCAGCGAGTCGGCGATCCTCACCGTTGATCTCAATGGCAAGCTACACTCCCGGATCGCCTGGAACCCCGACAAGCGACCAATTGCCGAACAGGTCCCCGTGAAGACGCTCGTCGGGCTGGCCGCAGGCGACGTCAAGGTCTTCCAACCCCGGCCCGACCGCATCGAGGCGCTTGTGCGGCTCGACCCGCAGGCGGCGATCTACTTTTACGGGGCGCGCGCGGTCTCGCCGGAGGCGACGGGCGCGCTCGCCAAGGCACGCGACGCGGCCAGCGATTACCAGAGGACGCTGGTCCGAGCACGCAACCTCCAGTTCCGGTTCAACGCGCTGCTCCTGCTCGTGTCCCTGCTCATCGTTGGGATCGCGATCTGGGTAGCGCTCACGGTCGCTGACCGCCTCGTGCGGCCGGTCGGACAACTCGTCGATGCTGCGCGGCGGGTGGGGGCCGGCGACCTCGCCGCCCGGGTGCCGCCGTCGCGCGTGCAAGACGAGATCGCCACGCTCGGCAACGTTTTCAACCGTATGACCCATCGCCTCGAGGAGCAGACCGGGGCCCTCGTCTCGGCCAATGCCCAGCTCGACAGCCGTCGTGCCTTCATCGAGGCGGTGCTGTCGGGCGTCACCGCCGGCGTGATCTCGGTCGACCAGGCGCGTAACGTGCGGCTGATCAACAGCTCGGCCGAGGCTTTGCTCAAGACCGGCAAGGAAGCGGCGATCGGGCAGAAGCTCGCCGCGCTGGCGCCCGAGCTCGACGCGCAGCTCGACAGCGAGGAGCGGGAGGCGATCGTCCAGCTCGCCTCGGCGGGGGAACCGCGCACGCTGGCGGTCAAGAGGGTGAAGGTGGAAGGGGGGCACGTGCTCACCTTCGACGACATCACCGAGCAGCTGAACGACCAGCGCCGGGCCGCCTGGTCCGACGTCGCCCGCCGCATCGCCCACGAGATCAGGAACCCGCTGACCCCGATCCAGCTCGCCGCGGAGCGGCTGCAGCGCCGCTACGGCAGCGAGATCGGCGCCGACGGCGGCACGTTCGAGCAGCTCACCGGCACGATCGTCCGTCAGGTCGGCGACCTCAGGCGCATGGTCGACGAATTCTCCTCCTTCGCGCGCATGCCCAAGCCGGTTTTCCAGGAGGAGCCGGTAGCGGAGATCGCCCGCCACGCGCTCTTCCTCCACGAGGTCGCCCACCCCGACATCGCCTTCAGCCTCGATTCGCCGGAGCCTTCGCCGATGCTGGTCTGCGACCGCCGCCAGCTCGGCCAGGCGCTGACGAACATCGTCAAGAACGGCGTCGAAGCCATTCAGCATAAACGGGAAGAGGGCCGCAAGGACGCGCCCGACCGGATCGTCCTCCGAATCCGCGAGGAGGGGGAGCGGCTGATCCTCGAAGTGTCCGACACCGGCATGGGGCTGCCGAGCGAGCGGGGGCGGCTGACCGAGCCCTATATGACCACCCGGGTGAAGGGGACCGGGCTCGGC
The DNA here is from genome assembly GCA_036403015.1 of Allosphingosinicella sp. GTDB lineage: Bacteria > Pseudomonadota > Alphaproteobacteria > Sphingomonadales > Sphingomonadaceae > Allosphingosinicella. The sequence continues at coordinate 50,747 of DASWRU010000104.1, read as the reverse complement.
CTCGCCATCGTCAAGAAGATCGTGGAGGAACATTTCGGAAGCATCGAGTTCGAGGACCAGGCCGGCGGGGGAACCCTCGTGCGTCTCGTCTTCGACTCTGAATCGCTCGCCCGCCTCGCCGGCGGGGCGGAGCTCCACGACACCCAGGCAGCGAACGGATAAAGCATGGCGCTCGACATCCTCATCGTCGACGACGAACAGGACATCAGGGATCTCGTCTCGGGGGTGCTGGAGGATGAGGGCTATGCCGCCCGCACCGCCGCCAATTCCGGGGAGGCGCTGCAGGCGCTGACCGAGCGGCGGCCCTCGCTGGTGCTGCTCGACGTGTGGCTGCAGGGCTCCAAGCTCGACGGGCTGCAGCTGCTCGAGGAGATCAAGCGGCGCGATCCGTCGCTGCCGGTGCTGATGATCTCGGGCCACGGCAATCTCGACACCGCCGTCGCCGCGATCCGCCAGGGCGCGGTCGATTTCATCGAGAAGCCGTTCGAGGCCGGGCACCTCCTCCACCTCGTCGCCCGCGCCACCGAAACCGACCGCCTTCGCCGCGAGAACGCGACTTTGCGCGCTCAGATCGGCCAGGACACCGAGCTCACCGGCTCCAGCGTCGGCATCAACGCGGTGCGGGCGACGCTGAAGCGGGTCGCCGGCACCGGCAGCCGGGTCCTCATCACCGGCCCGGCCGGGGTCGGCAAGGAGGTCGCCGCGCGGTTGCTCCACGACTGGAGCAACCGGGCGCGGGCGCCGTTCATCGTCGTCAGCGCCGCGCGGATGACTCCGGAGCGGGTCGAGGAGGAATTGTTCGGGGTGGAGGAGGGGGGCGAGCTGGTCCGCCCGGGCCTCCTCGAACAGGCCCATGGCGGCACCCTGTTCCTCGACGAGATCGCCGACATGCCGATGCCGGCCCAGGCCAAGATCCTGCGCGTCCTCACCGACCAGAGCTTCACCCGGGTCAGCGGGCAGCGCACGGTCAAGGTCGACATGCGGGTGGTCTCCTCGACCGCCCGCCACCTCGCCGACGAGATTGCCGGAGCCCGCTTCCGCGAGGACCTCTATTACCGGCTCAACGTCGTCCCCGTGCACCTCCCGGCGCTCGCCGAGCGGCGCGAGGACATACCCGAGCTGGTCGCCCATTTCGCCGCCCGCTACGCCGCCGAGCAGCGCCTCGCGACGCCCAATTTCTCGGCCGACGCGGTCGCCGCGCTCCAGGCCTATGACTGGCCCGGCAACGTCCGCCAGCTGAGGAACGTCATCGAGCGGACCATTATCCTGGCGCCCGGCGCCCGCGTCGGCTCGATCGAGATCGACATGCTGCCGCCGGAGCTGCTGAACGAGCAGGCGAGCCTCAGCCCGTCCGAGGCGGTGAAGGCGATCATGGGGACTCCGCTCAGGGAGGCGCGCGAGACGTTCGAACGCGAATATCTCAAGGTCCAGATCCGCCGCTTCTCCGGCAACATCTCGCGCACCGCGACCTTCATCGGCATGGAGCGCTCGGCGCTGCACCGCAAGCTGAAGGCGCTCGGCATCGGCGACACCAAGAGCGACAGCGGCGATTGAGGATTGAGCCGTGGCGGGCGCAAGGCGGGCATGCTATGGCGTCGCCTTGCTGTCACCAGCTATGAAAGACGCCCTTCGCGGGCGCCTCCGCGGGCAACGACCCGCCAATAAGGAGAGTGGGCCATGGCCGACAAGGTCAACAACCTCCAGGACATGTTCCTCAACAGCCTCAGGCGTTCCAAGACTCCGGTGACGATGTTCCTGGTCAAGGGCGTCAAGCTCCAGGGCATCATCACCTGGTTCGACAATTTCTCGGTGCTGCTGCGCCGCGACGGCAATGCTCAGCTCATCTATAAGCACGCCATCTCCACGATCATGCCGTCGCACCCGATCGAGCTCGGCGACATGGAGCGCGCCTTCGCCGAGCAGATGGAGAAGAAGAAGCCGGCCCTGCTGCAGGAGGTGTTCCTCGGCGCGGTGCGGCGCTCGGGCGAGCCGGTGACCATGTTCCTCGTCAACGGCGTCATGCTGCAGGGCGAGATCGTCGCCTTCGACCTGTTCTGCATGCTGCTCCAGCGCGACGGCCTGTCGCAGCTCGTCTACAAGCATGCCGTCTCCACCGTGCAGCCCGAGCATCCGGTAAGCTTTGTCGAATCCGAGGACGAGGAGCAGGCCTCCTGAGCGTCTTCGATCGCGAGTCCGACGGCGAGTTTACCCGCGGCGCCCGCGCCGTCATTGCCCTCCCGGAAATGGGCGGCGCCACCCGCCGCGACCCCGACGCACGCCTGGACGAGGCGGCTGGGCTCGCCGGAGCGATCGGCCTGGAGGTGGCCGAGAGGCTGCGCTTCAGGATCCGCGCGCCCAAGCCCGCCACCTTGTTCGGCAAGGGCCAGGTCGAGGCGATCGCCGAGGCGGTGGAGCGCGAAGGGGCCGAGCTGCTCATCGTCGACGCGCCGATCACGCCCATCCAGCAGAAGAACCTGGAAACCGGCACCAAGGCCAAGGTGATCGACCGCACCGGCCTCATCCTCGAGATATTCGGGGAGCGGGCCGCCACCGCGGAGGGGCGGCTTCAGGTCGAGCTCGCCCATCTCGACTACCAGGCCGGGCGCCTGGTGAGGAGCTGGACCCACCTCGAGCGCCAGCGCGGCGGCTTCGGCTTCCTCGGCGGCCCCGGCGAGACCCAGATCGAGGCCGACCGGCGGCTGATCCGCGACCGCATGGCCAAGCTCAAGAAGGAGCTCGACCAGGTCACCCGCACCCGCGCCCTCCACCGCACAAGGCGGCAGCGCGCGCCCTGGCCGGTGATCGCGCTCGTCGGCTACACCAATGCCGGCAAGTCCACGCTCTTCAACCGCCTGACCGACGCCGACGTCATGGCCGAGAACCTTCTCTTCGCGACGCTCGACCCGACCATGCGCGAAGTGCCGCTGCCCGGCTTCGAGAAGGCGATCCTCTCGGACACCGTCGGCTTCATCTCCGAGCTGCCGACCCAGCTCGTCGCCGCCTTCCGGGCGACGTTGGAGGAGGTGATCTCGGCCGACCTCATCGTCCACGTCCGCGACATCTCGCACCCCGACAGCGACGCCCAGCGCGCCGACGTCGAGCAGGTGCTGAAGGAGATCGGCGCCGGCGGGGAAGGGGGGCGGCCGATGATCGAGGCCTGGAACAAGATCGACCTCCTCGCCGGCGAGGAGGCCGGGCGAGTCCGCGCCGAGGCGCAGCGGCGCGAGGACGTCGTGCTCATCTCGGCGCTGACCGGCGAGGGCGTCGACAGGCTGCTCGACTGCGCCGCGAGCCACCTCCGCAAAGGCGCCAGGCTGCGCACCGTGCGGCTCTCCGCGAGCGACGGCGAGGCCATCGCCTGGCTCCACGCCAATGGCGAGGTCGTCGCCCGGCGCCACGACGGCATGGCGACCGAGTTCGACGTCCGCATGTCCGACACCGGCTGGGCAAGGTTCGACGCGAGGCAGCTCCACGCCTAAGCCGTCATTGCGAGCGAAGCGAAGCAATCCAGAGCGGCCTCTGACGCCCTACAGCTCCCGCTTCGCCCGCTGCCAGAGATCTTCCAGCTCATTTATATCCATATCCGTCAGCGGCTTGTCGGCGATCTCTTCCACCTTGCGGAAGCGCGCCTCGAAGCGCGCCGAGGCTTCGCGCAGCGCCGCTTCCGGGTCGATGTCGAGATGGCGGGCATAATTGACGACGCTGAACAGCAGGTCGCCCAGTTCCGCGGAACGCTCCCCGGCCGAGGCGGCGGCGTCGATCTCGCCCAGCTCCTCGTCGATCTTCGCCCGCGGCCCGGACGGGTCAGGCCAGTCGAAGCCGATTCGGGCGGCGCGGCGCTGCAGCTTCTCGGCGCGCCTGAGGGCGGGGAGGGCGAGGGCGACGTGGGCGAGCGCGCTCCGGTCTTCGTGCCGGTCGCGCTCGGCGGCCTTCAGGGCCTCCCAGCCGGGGCTTTCGGCCGCGTCGCCGAAGATGTGCGGGTGGCGGCGGATCATCTTGGCGCAGATCGCCGCCATGACGTCATCGATGGTGAAGGCGCCGCGTTCCTCGGCAATGCGGGCATGGTAGACGATCTGGAGCTGGAGATCGCCCAATTCGTCCTTGAGGTCCGCCATGTCGCCGCGGCGGATGGCGTCCGCCACCTCATAGGCTTCCTCGACCGTATAAGGGGCGATCGTCTCGAACGTCTGCTCCCGGTCCCATTCGCAGCCGGTCGCCGGATCGCGCAGCCGGCGCATGATCTCGACCAGATCGGAGAGGGAAGTGGACGAAGTGGACACTATGCGATGTTCATTTCAAAGTGTGATAATATACATTATGTAAAATACAGAGAGGCGGCGAAGAGGGTGAGGCACGGCCCCCCTTACGGCTTCAGCACCAGCCACTGGCCCTGCACCCCCCAGCCGGACAGCGACGACAGGAAGTTCATGCCGAGCACGTTCATGTCGCCGAACGCCTCGGCGACCTGGACCGACATGTCGCGCCGCTCGATCGTGCCGACCCTGAGCCGAGCGACGCTCGCGCGCTGGGCCGTCACGACTCCGTTGGCGGTCTCGACCAGCACTGGAAAGCCGTCGCCCGGAGTCACGTGAACGCGCCGAGCGGTGGCGGCCGACAGGCTGGTCGTCGTCGCGCCGCTGTCGATCAGGAAGCGCACCCGCTCGCCATTGACCCGCGCCGTCACCCAGAAATGGCCGTCGAACGACTTCCTGATGCGCAGCTCCTTGCCCGCCTGAACCACCTCGCCCTCGCCCTGCGTCTCCTTGAGGACGCGCTTGCCGAGGGCCATGAAATCGTCCTTGAGCGTGAACGCGACGAAGGCGGCGAGGAAGATCAGCACCCAGCCGGCGAACATCTTGAGGCCCTGCCCGATCGGTACGCGCCGCACCATCAGCGCGCTGAGGACGAGCACCAGCACGCCGATCAGATAGACGAAGGTAAGCGCCTGATCGCCGTCGGCCTCCATCAGAGCCGGATCTCCTGCCCGTCATAGGCCGGCTCCACCCCCTCGGGCAGCTCCCCCAGCAGGGTGTCATAGTCCATGCTGTTGTCCATGTGGGTGAGCAAGGCCCGAGCCGGCGCCAGCCGCCGGATCCATTCCAGCGACTGCGGCAGATGCGGATGGGTCGGGTGCGGCCGGCGCCGCAGCGTGTCGACGATCCACAGGTCGGCGCCTTGAAACGCAATCTCCATTGGCGGCGTCAAGTCCTCGAAATCGGTGGAATAAACGATCGTCTTTCCTCCCGCGTCGAAGCGCAGCCCGGCGGTGGTGATCGGGCCGTGCGGCTGGTCGACCGTGCGGACCGAGATGCCGCCGAGGTTGATATGGTCGGGCAGAGTGCTGAGCCGCACCACGGCGGGATAGCCGTCCTTGCCGTCGAACGCATAAGCGAAGCGGATCTTCAGGCTGTCGACCGTCTCCTGCCGCGCATAGCCCGCCACCGGACGGCCCCGCGCGTGGTAGAGCTGCCTCAGATCGTCGATGCCGTGGCAATGGTCGGCATGGTCGTGGGTCCAGATCACCGCCTCGATGTCGGTGATGTCGGCGTCCAGCAGCTGCTCGCGCAGGTCCGGCCCGGTATCGACGAGGATGCGGGTGTCGCCGTAGCTGACCAGGATGGACACCCTCCGGCGGCGGTTCTTCGGATTGGCCGGGTCGCACTGGCCCCAGTCGTTGCCGACTCGCGGCACGCCCGAGGAGGTGCCGCAGCCGAGGATCCTCACCTCCATCACGCCGCCTTCGCGAAGAGCGCGCGGAAGTTCGCGGACGTGGTCGCGGCGAGGCTTTCCACCGGCTCCTCGCGCAAGGCGGCCAGGAAGCGCGCCGTATCGGCGACATAGGCCGGCTCGCACGGGCGGCCGCGGTGCGGGACCGGCGCCAGGAACGGCGAATCCGTCTCGATGAGCAGCCGGTCGGCCGGCAGCGCCTTCGCCGTCTCCTGCAGGTCCTTGGCGTTCCTGAACGTCACGATCCCTGAGATGGAGATGTAGAGCCCCAGCGCCAATGCCTTGCGCGCGAAATCGGCGCTGGCGGTGAAGCAGTGGATCACGCCGGGAAAAGCCCCCTTCCCCATCTCCTCCTCGAGGATCGCGGCCGTGTCCTCCTCGGCGTCGCGCGTATGGACGATGATCGGCAGCCCCGTCTCCCGCGCCGCGGCGATATGGGCGCGGAAGCTGGCGCGCTGCCGGGCCCGGTCCGAATGGTCGTAATAATAATCGAGCCCGCTCTCGCTGATGCCGACCACCCGGGGGTGCGCGGCCCGCTCGACGAGGGTGGCGGTCTGCACGTCCGGATGGGCATCCGCTTCGTGCGGATGGATGCCCACCGACGCCCAGACGTCGCGCTCGCGCTCCGCCACCGCGACGACCTCGTCCCACTCAGACTGCCGGGTCGAGATGTTGAGCATCGCCCCCACCCCGGCGGCCCGCGCCCGCTCGAGCACGGCCTGCTGGTCCTCCACCAGGCCCTTGTAGTTCAGGTGGCAGTGGCTGTCGGTGAACATGGGCCGCTCCTTAGCCCGATCCCCTCCCCTCCATGCAAGCGGCGATTCCGGCGGTCGCCGGACTGGCGGTCACATGCCAGCGTTTTGAGCCTCGCTCGCCGGGACCGCCACCGCGGCGGGCTCGGATGGATAGCCGCGGGCGCAGGTGAGCGCGCTGCCCTGCGCCTGTTGTTCAATGCCTGCCACCGCGCCTTCACCCTTCGCTTGCGAGTATTTCAACCGACCCGGCCCGCCCAAGGCGAAACCGAGCCGCCTCAAGACAGGACCCACATCGCCGACCGGCTCCGCAAACCTGATCTGAAAGCTCGTGAAACCGGAGTCCTGCCAAACAGCCGTTCTAATTCCCCTCACATGAAGACTGTGCCAGGTGCCAAGCAGAGGTAGTTCGGCTACCGTCACCCGGGAACCATCCGCTTTGGGACTGAGCTGCCCCACGAGCGGCTGGAGCGAGGCGTGAAGACCCTCGAGGGGAACTGGTTCTCCAACCTCCGCAGAATCAGACGCAGGAAGTGTGGAGAGGACGCGCAGAAGTGTGGCGAGGCCGCCATCCGGAGCGCAAGTTTGAGCCGCTGCGAAGCGTATGAAGGAATCGAGATTGGTGCTTTCGGTAACCACCGCGTCAGCCGCGGCCGTCTTCGAGCTATTCGAATCGGCACTGCCACCGCTCCCCTTCAAGCTTTGAATGTCAGTGGTGATCGACCAAGCGATCAATGCTCCGATTACCAATGCTCCGGCCACCCCGACACCTGCGAGGAGGAGAGGCCGTCCCCGCATACGCGTTCGCCAGGATGGGGTGCCGGCGGCTTCCTCAGTGGGAGCGGGTGGGGCCGTATGCTGACGTCGCAGAATTTCCGCTTTCTGAGCAGAGAACTCCTCATCGGTGAGGACGCCCTTGTCCTTCAAACCCGCCAGCTTCTCCAGCGCCTCTATCCAGTTATCCATTCCAGCCCTGCCGCCGTTGCGCGGGTAGCTTAGCATAGTTGAAGCTGACTTGACTCCGCCGATTGCCGGGGCTGATCATCGAGGCACCTTGGGGAGGACAGTCTGGAATGCGTTCCGCGATTGCTTTCATCTTGCTGTCCGCGATGCTCGCCGACTGCAGCTCCACCTCCCAGAAGGCGGAGGATGTTCAGGAGCAGGCTGCGGGGCCACAGCCGCCATCATCGCTCAGCGAACTTTCACCACTGGAGCTGAGGGCGAAGGCGCTTCGGGACGAACAAGAGAAGTCGGCGAAGGAAGAAAACCAGGCGCTCAGCCGAGCAAGAAAAGTGCTCGCCCAATACCTGTTCGACCCTTTTTCAGCTCAGTACCAAAGGGTCAGGCTCGGGCGGAAGGGCGCCGTTTGCGGACAGTATAACGGGAAGAACAGGTACGGGGCCTATACGGGCTTCAAAGACTTCGTCGTGCCCAAAGATGCGGACGTCGTTTACGCCAGCACGTCGAACGACGGTCTCGAGTCTGAACCATCCGACACATTCGCGATTGCATGGCTGGAATATTGTGCCAGCAACACGGAGGCGCGAGCGTGGGCCGCAGCCCATGCACCTGTTCAGGACTATAGCGACGAGCCAGAACCTGAGCCCCCCGGGGCGGACGACAATCTAACCATCTAGCTCCGTTCGAGCTCCGGGCGCGCCAAGGAATAAGCCGGCACGCCCTACCCCAGTCGTCCCCGGCACCGTCCGCCACCCCTCAGCCCCGCATCGCGCCGGGCCCGCATCCCTGCCACCGCTTGAAGGCGCGGGAGAAAGCGGCGCGGTCGGCAAAGCCGAGGCGATAGGCGGCCTCGTTCACCGAGACTTTGCGGTCGCCGAGATAGTCCAGCGCCAGCCGGTGGCGCAAAGCGTCCCGCACCTGCTCGAAGGTCGCGCCTTCCGCCTTGAGGCGGCGGTGGAGCGTCTGGCGGCTGAGGCCGAGCCTGGCGGCGACGGCGGCGAGGCTCGCCTGGCCGGTGTGCAGCATGGGGATGAGCAGGCGCTCGATGCTGCCGCGCATCGTGTTCTCGCGCTCCAGCTCCCCCAGCAGTGCGTCGGCCCGCTCGCTCAGCACGCCGAACATGTAACGGGGCTGCAGCGCGATTCGGGCCGACATGATTGCGGGGTCGAACCGGACGGCGTTCCAGTGGCTGGAAAATACCACCGGCGCCTGGAAGATACGGTCATATTCGGCGCGATAGGACGGCGCCTCGTGGGTGACGTGGACTTCGCGCAGCGGCGCCGCGAGGCCGAGGCGCCGGGCGCCCGACATCATCCGGGCGAAGGCGCTCTCGGTAAGCTCGGGAAAGGCATTGGGGTCCGGCCTTCGGTCAACGAGCCAGAACGTGTCGCCCTCGGCCACCAGCTCCATGCGGTCGGCGTCGCCCATGTCGAGGTCGACCGCGAGGGGCGTATAGCGCCTCACCTCGGCGAAAGCCTCCATCGGCGTCGCGCAGGCCTGGCTGAGCAGGCCGACGATGGAGAGGTCGGTGATGTCGACCGCCTCGCCATAGTGAAGCGCGAGCGCGGGATCGCCGGTGAGGTCCTTCGCCGCCCGCATCAGCGCGACGTAGCGCGCGAACGGGATGCGGTTGTCCTGGTCCTCGATCTCCCCCGGCGCGATGCCGGAGCGCTCCGCCAGCGCCCGGCGGTCGGCCCCCTTCCCGGCCGCGAAGTCAATGAGGCCCCGGGCGAAACCCGCCGCAACGGTCGGCTGAAACATCGCGGCGCCTCCTGCAACGTCAGAGCATAAGTCTGATTCCGGCGGTCATATCAACAGTGTGTTGGCGGCATAATACTCCGACACAGCGCAAGACCAAGGGGGAATTCGAATGCTGGCCTCCCCCCGGCGAAGCCTGGGAGAAAAGACATGAAGATGCTCGTCGTCGCGGCGGCCCTGCTGGCCGCGGTCCCGGTGACTCCCGCGGCGGCGATGGACGTCGCCGCCTACCTCGCCAAGGCGGAGATTCTCCGGCAACAAGGCATGATGGCGATGTTTTCGGGCGAGTATAAGCAACTCCAGGCGGAGACCCTCGCCGACGCTCGGGCGCTGAAGCAGGAGCGGCTCGCCGCCCAGCGCGCCGGCCGCCGCCCCGCTTATTGCCCGGCGGACAAAGCGAGCCTCGTGCCCGAGGAGATTTTCGCCGCCATGAACGCGGTGCCGCCCGCCCGGCGCGCACAGACGCCGGTGAAGGACGCGCTTCGCGCCGCCTTCGCCCGCAAATATCCCTGCGGCGGCGCCGCCCGAGGCCGATGAAGGCCGCGGTCTACGAGCGCTACGGGCCGCCCGAGGCGGTCGTCCGCATCGCGGAGGTCGAGCGGCCGGTTCCGGGCGACGATCAACTGCTGGTGCGGGTGCGCGCCGCCTCGGTCAATCCGATGGACGTTCACCCGATGCGCGGGAAGCCGGCCATCGCCCGCCTCGCCTTCGGCCTGCGGCGGCCGAAAATGACCCGGCCGGGGGTCGACGTCGCCGGCATCGTCGAGGCGGTCGGCCGCAACGTCACCCGCTTCACGCCCGGCGACGCGGTGTTCGGGGCCTGCCGCGGGTCGATGGCCGAATATGCCTGCGCGGACGAAGCGCGGCTGGCCGCGAAGCCCGCCGCGCTTTCCTTCGAGCAGGCCGCGGCGCTGCCGGTCGCGGGCCTCACCGCGCTGCAGGCGCTTCGCGATAAAGGCGGGGTCGGGCCCGGCCGGCGGGTGCTCGTGGTCGGCGCGGGCGGCGGCATCGGCACGTTCGCCGTCCAGATCGCCAGGGCCTTGGGCGCGGAGGCGACCGCGGTCTGCAGCACCGGCAAGGTGGAGCTGGTCCGCTCGCTCGGCGCGGACCCGGCGATCGACTACACCCAGGAGGACTGCACCCGCGGCGACGCGCGCTACGACGTCATCCTCGACCTCGCCGGCAGCCGCTCTTTCGGAACCTGGCGGCGGGTGCTCGCACCGAACGGGATCCTGCTTCCCGCCGGGCTCGCGGGCGGGGGCGGAGCGCCCCGGACGGGATGGCTCCTCCGCTGCGTGGTGCGGCAGCTGTTCGGATTCCTGCGCTCGCGGTTCACCACCCAGAAGCTCGTCTTCGTCATGGCCAAGGTGGACGCCGAAGACCTGGCCGAGCTCGCCCGCCTGGTCGCGGCGGGACAGGTGGCGCCGGTGATCGACAGGCGGTACAGGCTTGAGGACGCCGCGGCGGCGATCGCGTACTTCGCAAGGGGGCATGCCTCGGGCAAGGTGGTGATCGCGATGGATACGGAGACCTGAGCATCGCCGTACCGGCGCTCGCGCCGCCGACGGAAGGGAAAAAGCCATGACCGACTCCGAGCGCCACCTGCCGCCGCGCGATTCCGGCCCGGCCGACCCGTCGCCGGCCGACCTGATCGAAATCGGCATGCGCCGGCTGACCACCGCCATCGCCTTTGCCGGCGCGGTGATCGCGCTCGCCATCTACGCACGCCCTGCGCCGCCCCGCTTCCAGGCGATGATGGCCGGCGACGAGATCGTCCGCGTCGATACGCGCAAGGGCACCCTGATCGCCTGCGACGGGGTGCAGCGTTGCGCCATCATCCTCGAGCACGGCCAGCATCTCAAGGACAGCCTCGGCCACAAGCTGGTGCCGGCCCCGCCCGCCCCTGCGCCCGCGCCTATTCCTCCGGCGGCAGCTCCAGCCGCGGGAAGATAGGCGCCGGAGGGGAGAGGACGAAGCCCGAAGCCACAAGGCGCGCATAGCGTTCGCGGTCCGCCAGCGCCGCGAAATCGCGCTCCTCCGCGGGCGCGCCCAATTGGTCGAGCAGCCGCGCCGCCCCGCCCGGCACGACCGGCGAGATGGCGATGGCCAGGTCGAGGAGCGCCGCGCATAAGGTCGCCAGCACCGCCTCCATCCGCTCCGGGTCGGTCTTGCGCAGCGTCCAGGGCGCCTGCGCGTCGATATATTGGTTGCAGGCGAAGACGGCGCGCAGCCACGCCTCGATCCCCTGGCTGAGCTCCAGCCGGCCGAAATGCGCGGGAAGCTCCTCCGCGCTCGCCCGCCGCACCTGGTCGAGCAGCTCGGCGTCGGCGCCCTCCCCGCGGCCCGGCCCCGGCAGCCGGCCGCCGAGATTCTTGGCGATGAACGACAAGGTGCGCTGGGCGAGGTTGCCGAAGCTGTTGGCGAGATCGGCATTGACCCGGGTGACGATCGCTTCGGCGCTGTAGCTGCCGTCCTGTCCGAAGGTGACGTCGCGGACGAGGAAATAGCGCACCGCGTCGACGCCATAGGCCGCCGCCATCGCCTGCGGGGAGACGACGTTGCCGGCGGATTTGGACATCTTCTCGCCGCGCAGCAGGACATGGCCGTGGCCGAACACCTGCCGCGGGAGCGGCACGCCCGCCGACATCAGGAAGGCGGGCCAGTAGACCGCGTGGAAGCGCACCACGTCCTTGCCGATGATGTGGATGTCGGCCGGCCAGTATCGCCGGTAAGCCTCTGATTCCACGTCCGGATAGCCGATTCCGGTAAGATAGTTGGTGAGCGCGTCGAGCCACACGTACATGACATGGTTGCCGCTGCCGGGCACCTTCACCCCCCAGTCGAAGCTGGTGCGCGAGACGGAGAGGTCCGACAGCCCCCCTTCGACGAAGCGCAGCACCTCATTGCGGCGGCTCTCCGGGCGGATGAAGCCCGGGTTGGCCGCATAATGGTCGAGCAAAGGCTGCTGATAGGCCGACAGCCGGAAGAACCAGCTCTCCTCGACCGTCCATTCGACCGCCGTGCCCTGCGGCGACAGCTTCTCGCCCGTGTCGGCGGCGACGAGCTCCTCCTCGTCGTAATAAGCTTCGTCGCGGACCGAGTACCAGCCTTCGTAGCGGCCCAGATAGAGGTCGCCTCGCTCCGCCATCGCCCGCCAGATGGCCTGGCTGGCGCGGTGATGGTCGGGTTCGGTGGTGCGGATGAAGCGATCGAACGAAATCTGAAGCTGCTCGTCCATCGCCTTGAACAGGGACGACATTTCCTCCGCCAGCGCTTGCGGCGCCACGCCCTTCTCGCGCGCCGCCTGGGCCATTTTGAGGCCATGCTCGTCGGTTCCGGTGAGGAAGAAGACGTCGCGGTCCATCAGCCGCTGGAAGCGGGCGACGACGTCGGTGGCGATCGCCTCGTAGGCGTGGCCGATATGCGGCGGCCCGTTCGGATAGCTGATCGCGGTGGTGATGTAGAAAGGCTCGGCCATGTCGGGGCCTTTAGCGGCTCAATCCGCGCCTGAGTAGGGGCGCGCGCTGCCTTCGAGTCAGGGCGCGCGGCCCGGGGCCAGCGAGGCGATCATCCCGGAGAGCTCGAAGACGACGCTCTCCGGCTCCAGCGACAGATGGGCGGCGCTCGCGGCGAGGCCGTGCGCCCGCTCCCAGGTCGTCAACGCCTCCGCGAGCGCGGCGCCTCGGCGCCTCTTCGCCTCGGCGGCGACGATCGAGGGCGCTCGGGCCAGGAAGGCCTCGTAGCGCGGCTGGGCGGACTTGAGCGCGAGGCTCTGGGCGAGCGCGCTGCGCCGCGCATTGGTCGGATCCCCCTCGCGCGCCAGCTCCAGCATGGCGCGGTCGAGCCCGGCTATGTCGAGGCCCTGGAGGGCGAGCGCCCGTCCCGGGCAGCCCTGCCCTCCTCCCACGAGCTCGGCAATCTCGCGTTCGGAGGCGTCGGGCAGCGCCGCCTTAAGGGCTGACGTCATGGCGTCGTCGCTCAAGGCCGAGAGGCGGAGCTGGCGGCAGCGCGAGCGGAGGGTAGGGAGCAGGCGCTCCGAGGCGTGGCTGACGAGCAGGAACAGGCTCTGCGGCGGCGGCTCCTCCAGGTTCTTGAGCAGCGCGTTGGCGGCCGGACGCTCGAGATCGTCGATGGCGTCGATGACGACGACCCGCCAGGGCGACATGGACGCGGTCGTCGTGAACAGGCGGGCAAGGCCGCGCACCTGCTCGACGCTGATGCCGCGGGCAAGCTCCCCGGCGCCGCTCTCCCGCGGCAGTCGCTCCAGCCGGGCGAGGTCCGGGTGGCTGCCCGCCGCGACGAGCCTCGCGGCGGGATGGTCGTCGGGCACGTCGAGGCCGGGCAGGTCCACCCTTCCCTGCCCCTCGGCCAGCACGCGCAGCGCCGCCTTGTCGGCGAACAAAGCCTTGCCGATGCCCGCCGGGCCGCTGATCAGCCAGGCATGGTGGAGCCGCCCCGAAGCGAGGCTGTCGCGAAAGGCGGCGACGGCGGAATCGTGGCCGAACAGCGGGGTCACAGCAGGTCCCCGATCGCGGCGAGGGCGCGGTCGGTCACCGCCTCGGGCGCCCCGGCGGCGTCGATGCGCCGGAACCGGGCCGGCTCGGCCTCGGCAAGCTCGCGAAAGGCGGCGGCGACGGCGTCGTGGAAGCCGGATCCGCGCGCCTCGATCCGGTCGGCGGCGAGACCGCGGCGGCCGAGGCGCCGCGCGGCGGCATCCTCGGGCAGCTCGAAGAGCAAAGTACGGTCCGGAAGATAGACGCCGCTGCCGAAGGCATGGAGGGCGCGCACCGCCTTCACGCCGAGGCCGAGCGCGCCGCCCTGGTAAGCGAGCGAGCTGTCGAGGAAGCGGTCGGAGAGCACCCAGGCGCCGCGCTCGATCGCCGGCCGGATGGTGCGGGCGACATGATCGGCCCGCGCCGCCGCGAAGAGCAGAGCCTCGGCCTCGGCCGTCCAGCGTTCCTCCGGCCCGTCGAGGAGCAGGCTCCGGATCATCTCCGCCCCGGGACTGCCTCCCGGCTCGCGAGTCTCGACGACCTCGAGCCCGCGGGCGCGGAGCGCTTCGGCGAGGCGCCGCGCCTGAGTGGACTTGCCGGCCCCCTCCCCGCCTTCGAGGCTGATGAAGCGGCCGCTCCTCACCTCAGCCGAAGAGCGACGTCAGCCCGGCCCAGATGCGGCCGAAGAAGCCCGCGGCGCCCACCGCCTCGGCGGCGACGAGCGGCATCGTCTGCGGCGGCGTGTCGGGCGTGGAGACGACGAGGTCGGCGATATGCTGCCCCTTGGCGAACGGCGCCTTGATCGGCCCGTTGTAGACGACGCTGACCTTGACGTTCCCCGCGGCGCCGGCCGGCAGCGTCACGGCGAGATTACGCGGGGCGACAAGCCCCACCTCGCTCTCGCCGCCGAGCTGCACCCGGGCGTCGGCGACCTTCTGGCCCGCCTTGAACAGCGGCTGCGACTTCCAGGCGCGGAAGCCCCAGTCCATGAACTTGACCGATTCCTCGGCGCGCTGGCCGAAGCTGGAGAGGCCGGCGACGACCATGATGATGCGCCGGCCGTTCTGCTCGGCCGAGCCCGTAAAGCCGTACCCGGCCTCGTCGGTATGGCCCGTCTTGAGGCCGTCGGCACCCGGCACCTTGTCGAGCAGCGGGTTGCGATTGCCCTGCTCGATCGGCTGGCCTCCCCCCATCGTCCTGCCCCAGGTGAAGCTCCTCTGGGTGTAGAATGTCTTGTACAGGTCCGGCGTCGTCTCGATCGTCGCCTTCGCCAGCGTCGCGAGGTCGCGGGCGGTGGTGTAGGTGATGCCCTCGTCGGGCCAGCCGTTCGAATTGCCGAAATGGGAATTGGCCATGCCGAGGCGCTGCGCCTCCTGGTTCATGAGCGCGGCGAAAGCGGGCTCGGTGCCGGCGACGCATTCGGCGAGCACGACGCTGGCGTCGTTGCCCGAGAGGGTGACGATGCCGTGGAGGAGGTTCTCGATCGACACCTGCTCGCCCGGCGAGAGGAACATGGTCGAGCCGGCGGCGGGGCCGTGCCAGCGCTGCCACGTCTCGGGCCGTACCTGGCAGGTCTCGGCCAGCTTGTGCTCGCCGCGCTTGATCATGTTGAAGGCGATGTGGACGGTCATCATCTTCGCCATCGAGGCGGGCGGCATGCGGACGTTGCCGCCTTTGTCGTAGAGCACGGCGCCGGAGGAGAGATCGACCATGTAGGCGATCCGGGCCGGCGTATCGAAGGGCGGCGCGGCGGCCGTCGCGGGAAGGGCCATGGCGGCGGTCGAAATCAGCAGAATCAAGCTCTTGCGCATCGTTTCCTCGAACAATTCTAAGCTGTCACATGAGCCGCTCGGCCCGTTGCCGCCCCTCTTAGCTTCATGCGCGGCGCCGCGCCACACGGATCAGCGGGCGATCGCATCGGCGAGCAGGCCGACCGACAAAGCGTAGAAGTTGGAGCAATTATAGTCGAGGATCGCGCGGTAATTGCCGGTGAGGAGATAGCCGGTGCGGCCGGGTCCGTCCGGCTCGAGCAGCGACGCCATCTCCTGGTCGCGCGGCCAGGTCCCCCCAGCGGGCGCCAAGCCCATTCGCCGCCACTCCGCGATCGTCAGCCAGCGGCTCTGGCGCTCGTGGACGCGCGGGCAGCGCGGCGAGGCGAGGCGCGCGCGCAGCGCGGCGCGGTCGAGGTCCGCCGGCACCGTCACCGCGAGGCCCCAGGGGACGTTCGGCCGCCAGCCGGCGTTGGAGAGATAATTGGCGATCGAGGCGAGCGCGTCGGGCTCGCTCCGCCAAATGTCGGCGCGGCCGTCGCCGTCGCCGTCGACGGCGAGGCGAAGCCAGGTCGAGGGCAGGAACTGGGGATGGCCGGTAGCCCCCGCCCAGCTGCCCTTGAGGCGGCTCCTCGGCACGCCGCGGTCGAGCATCTTGAGGCCGGCGACGAACTCGTCGGCGAAGAGCTGCCGGCGCCGGCCCTCATAGGCCAATGTCGCGAGGCTGTTCAAAAGGTCGAAATTGCCGGTGACGGCGCCGTAGCTCGTTTCGTGCCCCCAGATGGCGACCAGCACCGACGGCGTGACGCCGTAGCGCCGGCCGATATCCTGCAGCCGGGCATGGTTGGCGGCATAGCGGCGCTGCCCGGCGGCGATCAGCGCCGGCGTGACGTGCTGCGCCCGATAGGGGCCGAAGGGCGGCGTCGCGCTGCTCCCCGCGGTGCCGCCGGGCTGGGCCTGGTCCAGCTCGACGGTGCGGGCGCTGAATTCGAGCGCCGGAAAGACGCTCTCGATCGTGTCGCGGCTGACTCCGGCGCGATAGGCCTGGTCGCGCAATTCGGGCAGCCACGCCTGGAAGCCCTCCCGGCTGAGGCCGTAGCTCTGGGCCGGCGCCGGCACGGCCGGAGCCGCGAGGAGACCCGCAAAGGCCGCAAGCAGGATGTGACGCAAACTACCCTCCACTCTCGGCCTCCTTGATGGCACAGCCGCCCCCGCGCTGCCTACTCGGCTCGGCGCGCGGCTTGCACGAGCGGCCTCGTGCGCCCTGGATTCCCCTCTCCCTGGGGAGAGGGGAGAGCTCGGAGTCCGTATGGATTCCAGCCTGCGCTGGCATGACGAGGGACACTCCGTTGCCCCAGCGAAGGCTGGGGCCCATACCGACGCGCCGCCGAAACTCGGAGTCCCCATGGATGCCAGCCTGCGCTGGCATGACGAGGGAGGCTCCGTCGCCCCAGCGAAGGCTGGGGCCAATGCCGACGCGCCGCCGGAGCTCGCCCGCAAGAGGCCGGCGCCAGCCGGCCGGAGACGACGCCGCACGCGTCAAAACCGCCGTTCCTCATCGCACCAGCTTTGCGCGAAGCACCGCCGGCGCTAAGGCGGGCTTCGGGGACAGGTGGCCGAGTGGTTTAAGGCAGCGGTCTTGAAAACCGCCGTGGGTTCACGCCCACCGTGGGTTCGAATCCCACCCTGTCCGCCGCTTGCCCTCAGCCCCGCCGCGGCTAAGATGGCCGCAAAAGACGCGAGGGGCTCCGATGGTGACGATGAAGAAGGCGGCGGCGATTGCCGCACTGGCGGCGGCCGCCTTGCTGCCGTCCGGAGCGCAGGCCGCCTGGCGGCGGGCCGAGACGGCGAATTTCGTCGTCTACAGCCAGGGCAGCGAGGCGGAGCTTCGCGCCGACGCGGCATTGCTCGAGGATTATAACGCCTTCCTGAGGCTGCTCACCGGCATCGCCGATCCGCCGCCCCCTACGAAGCTCGACGTCTACGAGGTGCGCGGCCATAACGCGCTGAAGCTGGTTCGGCCGGACATAGCGGAGGACGTGGCGGGTTTCTACACCGCAACCGGATCGGGCATCGCCGCCTTCGTCGACAACGGCGCCAGCCAGCGTGGGCCGGAGGAGAACCAGATCCTCCTCCACGAGATCGCCCACCATTTCATGCTCCAATACCGGCCCTCGGCCTATCCGCCCTGGTATGTCGAAGGCTTCGCCGAATATGTGATGACGGCCACGTTCGAGAAGGACCGGATCGAGTTCGGCCAGGCGAGCACCAACCGGGCGTCGTGGCTGATGAACGCCAGCTGGTTGCCTCTCGACCAGATACTCTTCCAGCCGCCGCCGCGGGACGGGACCGCCAGCGCGCTTTATTATGCCGAGAGCTGGCTGCTCGTTCACTATTTGCTGCGCGACTCCGCCCGCAAGGCGAAGCTGGTCGATTATCTCACCTCGACCGCCAGGGGCGAGGCTCCGAAGGCCGCCTTCCAGCGCATCTTCGCCGTCGATCCCAAGGTCATGCAGAAGGACATGCTGGATTACGGCTACAAGCACATGACCTATTCGCGCCTGAAGCGGCAGAGCGCGACCACGCCGCCGGCGATCGCTATTACCCAGCTTCCCGCCTCCGCCGACGACCTGCTGCTTGCCCAAGCGGCCATGGAGGTGGGCGTTTCGGATGAGGCCGTGCCGGCCCTCCTCGCCAGGGTCCGCGCCGCGGCCGCGAAGAACCATGACTCCTATTCGACCCGCGTGCTGGCGGAGGCCGAGGCGCTCTACGGCGACTCCGCGGCGGCCGACCGCCTGCTCGATCCGCTGCTCGCCGCCTCCCCCAACGACGCCGAGCTCCTCTATTGGGAGGGGATGCGCCATCTCGTCGCCGCCCGCCGCGACGACTCGGCCGCGGCGAAGGAGCACAAGCTCGCCCAGACCTGGTTCGTGAAGGCGCACAAGGCTGATCCCGACCAGTTCCAGACCCTCGCCCGCTATGCCGAAAGCCTGGTCGGCGAGTCCCGCTTCCTCACCGAGAACACGACCAACGTCATGCTGCTTGCCCACCAGCTGGCGCCGCAGGTGAACGAAATCACCATGAACGCGGCCAACATGCTGCTCATGCGCGGCAAATATGACGAGGCGGCGGCGCTTCTGACGCCGCTCGCCTCCAGCCCGCACGAGCCCGAAATGGCGGCGGTCGCGCAGGCGATGCTCGCCCGCGCCAAAGCGAAGGGGGCGCCGGGGGCGGAGCCGATCGTGCCGCCCAAGCTCACGCCCCCGCCCCCGCTCGGCCCGGGCAAGAGGTAGACAGCGCCCGGCCAAAGCGCGAAAGGACCCCGTCCTTCAACGCTCATCCGAGGTTGGCATGTCCCAAGCCAGGGCCCGTTTCGACTGGGCCGATCCGTTCGCGCTCGACGCCCAGCTCTCGGATGAGGAGCGGCTCGTCCGCGACACGGCCGAAGCCTATGCGCGGGAGAAATTGCTCCCCCGAGTCACCTCCGCCTTCCTCGACGAGCGGTTCGACCGTGAGATCATGACCGAGATGGGCGAGCTCGGCCTGCTCGGCGCCACCATCCCGGCCCAATATGGCGGCGCCGGCCTCAATTACGTGAGCTACGGCCTGGTCGCGCGCGCGGTGGAGCGGGTCGACAGCGGCTACCGCTCCGCCATGTCGGTCCAGTCCTCGCTCGTCATGTATCCGATCCATGCCTACGGGTCGGAGGCGCAGCGGATGAAATATCTGCCCAGGCTGGCGACGGGGGAGGCGATCGGCTGCTTCGGCCTCACCGAGCCGGACGCGGGCTCGGATCCCGGCAGCATGCGCACTCGCGCGGCGCGGATCGACGGCGGCTACCGCCTCACCGGCTCGAAGATGTGGATCACCAACTCGCCGATCGCGGACGTCTTCGTCGTCTGGGCGAAATCGGAGGAGCATGACGGGCGCATCCGGGGCTTCATCCTCGAAAAGGGGATGGCGGGGCTGAGCGCGCCGAAGATCGGCGGGAAGCTGTCGCTCCGCGCCTCGATCACCGGCGAGATCGTCATGGACGGAGTCGAAGTGCCCGAGGAGAACCTCCTCCCCGGAGTCGAGGGGCTGAAGGGGCCGTTCGGCTGCCTGAACCGCGCCCGCTTCGGCATCGCCTGGGGGGCGATGGGCGCGGCGGAGGCGTGCTACGAGGCGGCTCGGCGCTACACGCTCGACCGCAAGCAGTTCGGCCGGCCGCTCGCCGCCACCCAGCTCGTCCAGATGAAGCTCGCCAACATGATCACCGAGATCGCGCTCGGCCTGCAGGCGGCGCTGCGGGTGGGGCGGCGGATGGACGAGGGCGAGCTGATCCCCGAGACGATCAGCCTCATCAAGCGCAACAATGTCGGCAAGGCGCTCGATATCGCCCGGGCGGCGCGGGACATGCACGGCGGCAACGGCATCTCGGCCGAGTTCCACGTCATGCGCCACGCCAACAACCTCGAGACGGTCAACACCTATGAGGGCACGCACGACGTCCACGGCCTGATCCTCGGCCGGGCGATCACGGGGATTTCCGCGTTTTGACCTTCTCCGTCACCCCAGCGAAGGCTGGGGTCCATCCGGATTCAGCATGGGCCCCAGCCTGCGCTGGGGCGACGTTTCGTGGATAAGCCCCTTGCCGGCCTCAAGGTGCTGGAGCTCGCCCGCATCCTCGCGGGGCCTTGGGCAGGGCAGCTGCTCGCCGATCTCGGCGCCGACGTCGTCAAGGTCGAGCGGCCCGAAGCCGGCGACGACACCCGCCAGTGGGGGCCTCCCTTCGTGGACGACGGCGCCGCCGCTTATTTCCACGCCTGCAACCGCGGCAAGACGTCGGTCGCCGTCGATCTCGGCACGCCCGAAGGGCAGGCGCGGGTCCGCGCGCTCGCCGCTGAGGCGGACGTGCTGATCGAGAATTTCAAGGTCGGCGGCCTCGCCAAATACGGCCTCGACTATCCGTCCCTTGCCGCCCTCAACCCCGGCCTCGTCTATTGCTCGATCACCGGCTTCGGCCAGGACGGCCCTTATGCCGACCGCGCCGGCTACGACTTCATCATCCAGGCCATGGGCGGCGCCATGTCGCTGACCGGCGAGCCCGACGGAGCGCCGCAAAAGTCGGGCATCGCTTATGCCGACCTCTTCACCGGCCTCTACGCGACGGTCGCGGTGCTGGCGGCGCTGAGGGAGCGGGACCGCACCGGCCGGGGCGCTCATGTCGACATGGCGCTGCTCGACACGCAGGTGGCGGTGCTCGGCAACCAGGCGCTGAACTGGATGGTGTCGGGCAAGGTCCCGCACCGCATGGGCAACGGCCATGCCAATCTCGTCCCCTACCAGGCCTTCCGGGCCGCCGACGGAGAGGTGATCGTCGCGGTGGGCAACGACCGCCAGTTCGAGCGGCTCTGCGCGCTGCTCGGCCTGCCGGAGCTGGCGAAGGACGAGCGCTTCCGCACCAACCCGGCGCGGGTGGCGCACCGCGCCGATCTCATCCCGCGCCTCGAGGCGGCGATCGGCCGGCGCGGCCGCGCGGAATTATCGGACGCACTGGAGGCCGCCGGCATTCCCGCCGGGCCGATCAACGCGGTGGACGCGGTGTTCGCCGATCCGCAGGTCGTCCATCGCGGGCTTCGGCTGGAGGGCGACCCGCCCGGCCTCGCCTCCCCCATCGTCATCGACGGCAAGCGGCAGGTGGCCGCGCGGCGCAGCCCGGCCCTGGGCGGGGGCGGAAGCGGCTTCGATCACTGATCCGGGTTATTGTCCGGGCGCCCGGACAGGCTCATGAACGTGCCTCAGGCCCTTGAGGAGACACGATTTTGCTGGTCCAATATGGCGTCATCCCATGGCGGCGGCGGCGCGGCGGCGACATCGAGATCCTGCTCATCACCTCGCGTGAGACGCGGCGCTGGGTGGTGCCGCGCGGCAACCCCATTCCAGGCCTCAGGAAGCACGAAGCCGCGGCCCAGGAAGCCTATGAGGAAGCCGGCATCCGCGGCGCCGTCCAGCCCGAGGCGATCGGCACCTATCGCTACGAGAAGCGCCGCCGCGACGGCGGCTCGGTGCCGGCCGAGGTCGAGCTGTTCCGGATGGCGGTGGCGGAGGAATGCGCCGCCTGGCCCGAGCGGGGCGAGCGGGAGCGGCGCTGGTTCGCGCCCGACGAGGCCGCCGCCGCGGTCGACGAGCCCGATCTGGCCGCGCTCATCCGGGCCGTCATAAAGGTGTAACCCGACCGTCGCACGGCTATAGGCTCGCAGCCGCAACCATCGAGGCGAGGCCATGACCAAGGGGAAGCTCCTCCTCGTCGAGGACGACAAGGCGCTCGCCGAGCTTCTCCTCTGGCACTTCCGGCGCCAGGAATTCGACGTCCGCCATACGCCCGACGGCGAGGAAGCCCTGCTCATGGCCGAGGAGGCTCCGCCCGACATCGTCATCCTCGACTGGATGATCGAGGGAATTTCGGGGCTCGAAGTCTGCCGCCGCCTCCGCCGCCGCCGCGAGACGGCCAACGTCCCCATCATCATGCTGACCGCGCGGGGCGAGGAGGCGGACCGCATCCGCGGCCTCGAGACCGGCGCCGACGACTATGTCACCAAGCCGTTCAGCCCCGCCGAACTCATCGCCCGGGTCGCCGCCGTGCTGCGCCGCGTCCGCCCGGCCCTCGCCGGAGAGACCTTGAGCTATGGCGACGTCGAGATGGACGTCGTCTCGCACCGGGTCCGCCGCGCCGGCAGGCCGGTGGCGCTCGGGCCGACCGAGTTCCGCCTTCTGCGCCACCTGCTCGAACATCCCGGCCGGGTCTTCTCCCGCCAGCGGCTGCTCGATTCGGTCTGGACCCACGACAGCGACATCGAGGACCGCACCGTCGACGTCCATGTGCGGCGCCTGCGCAAGGCGCTGAACGAAGGCGGCCGCCCCGACATCATCCGCACCGTCCGCTCGGCCGGCTACGCGCTGGACGTGGAGGGCGGCGGCTGAGCGGCGGCGGCGCCGCCGTCACAAAAGTGAAACAGGAACGTCACCGCCGAGTCTTCGTCACGGCCTAGCGACGCTTCCCAGAAGGCCGCGCCTTTTGTAGAGGGCGGCATCGGTACAGGGGATTCCGGATGCTGAAGCTGTTCCAGTCGATCATGCCGAAGGAGTCGAGCTTCTTCGGCATGTTCGAGCGCCACGCCGAGACCCTCGTCGCCGGCTCGGAGGTCATGGCCCGGATGTTCGCCGGCCAGGAGGATATCGGCGAAGGCTGCCGCCTGATTTCGCAGCATGAGCACGAGGCGGATGCCGTCACCCGCGAGGTGCTCCACGCGGTGCGCCGGACCTTCATCACGCCGTTCGACCGAAGCGCCATCACCGACCTCATCTCCTCGATGGACGATGCGATCGACGAGATGCAGAAGACGGCCAAGGCGATCACCCAGTTCGAGGTCACCCGCTTCGAGCCGCAGATGTGCGAGATGGCGGCGCTCGCGGAGCAGGCCGCGAAGCTGGCCCGCGAGACGATGCCGCTGCTTCGCTCGGTCGGCAGCAACCATGCCAGGCTAGACACCCTCACCGAGCAGATCGTCCATTTGGAAGAGGATGCGGACAATCTCCACGATGCCGGCCTGAAGGCGCTCTACCAGGCGCACCGCGACGGCAATGCGATGGGCTATATTGTCGGGCGCGAAATCTACAGCCACCTCGAGAAGGTCCTCGACCGCTTCGAGGACGTGGCGAACGAGGTCTCCGGCATCGTCATCGACCACGCCTGAGGAGCCAAGACCATGCACGAGCTGGCCCTGCCGCTGCTCATCGGCCTCATCCTCGTGGCGCTGGCGTTCGATTTCCTGAACGGGCTCCACGACGCCGCCAACTCGATCGCGACGGTGGTCGCGACTCGCCTGCTGAGGCCGGTGCAGGCCGTCTTCTTCGCGGCCTTCTTCAACTTCGCGGCCTATTTCCTGTCTCTGGCCGTGCCGAGCCTGCACAAGGTCGCCGACACGATCGGCAAGGGCCTCGTCGACGACATCACGCCGGCGGTCGTGTTCGGAGCGCTGGTCGGCGCGATGTTCTGGAACGTCGTCACCTGGCTGAAGGGCATCCCCTCCTCCTCCAGCCATGCGCTGGTGGGCGGGCTGCTCGGCGCCGGCATCGCCCATGCCGGCCTCACCGGCGTGCAATGGTCGGGGCTCAACAAGACTCTGATCGCCATCGTCCTGTCGCCGACCCTGGGCATGATCCTGGCGATGCTGATCATGCTCGCGACCAGCTGGATGGCGACTCGCGCCACGCCGCGCGGGGCGGAACGGAGCTTTCGCGGCCTCCACCTCGTCTCCGCCGCCGCTTACTCGATCGGCCACGGCCTCAACGACGCTCAGAAGACGATGGGCGTCATCACCGTCCTTCTCTACTCGACCGGCTATCTCTCGGGCGAATTCCACGTCCCGCACTGGGTGGCGATCAGCTGCTACGTCGCGATCGGGCTCGGCACCCTGAGCGGCGGCTGGCGCATCATCAAGACGATGGGTACGGGCATCACCAAGCTTTCGCAGCACCAGGGCTTCAGCGCCTCGACCGGCGGATCGGTGATGCTGTTCGCCGCCTCCTGGCTCGGCATTCCGGTCTCCACCACCCACACGATCACCGGCTGCATCGTCGGCGCCGGAGTCGCCCGGCGGGTGTCGGCGGTCCGCTGGGGCGTGGCCAAGAACGTGGTCGTGGCCTGGATCATCACCATCCCCGCCTCGGCCGCCGTCGGCGCCCTCTTCTACGGCCTCACGACCCTCTTCTAGGGCGCTGGGACAGATAACCTCGGTTCGGCTCAGCCCCCTAAATTCCCCTCTCCCTAGGGGAGAGGGGTAGGGGTGAGGGGTTCGTGCGTCTCCGGATAAGGCGGAACCCCTCACCCCCGGCCCCTCTCCCAAGGGAGAGGGGAGTTGAGGGGCCGCGCCCTCCCGGAATCACCCCCCTCCCTGGAAGGGAGGGGCCGGCAGCGCGTCCGCATGGGCCCCAGCCTTCGCTGGGGCGACGGAGCCTCCCTCGTCATGCCAGCGCAGGCTGGCATCCATACTGACTCCGCAGTCTCGCGCCCGGCGAGCGCCTCGTCCGCCCAGGCCAAAGCGCCGGCGATCACCCCAGCTTCCCCTCTCCCAAAGGGAGAGGGGAGTTGAGGGCGCGCCCTACCCGGCCGGCCGCCGGAAGAGGAGGATGGGGGCGCCACGATAGGTCGCCTCCTCGCGTATCGAAAAGCCGGTCTTCTCCGCGACCCGGATCGAGGGCGCGTTCTGATGGTCGATGATCGCGGTGATCTCACGCCCGGCGAGCGCCTCGTCCGCCCAAGCCAAAGCGCCGGCGGCGGCCTCGGAGGCGTAGCCCTGGCCCTGCGCGAGTGGCGCGAAGATCCAGCCCATTTCGGGCAGGCCCTCGATCGAAGGCTGCATGTCGCGCTTGAAGTCCGCAAAGCCGATCTGGCCGAGATAGGCCCCGTCCGACTTGCGCTCCGCCACCCAATAGCCGTAGCCGAGCAGCACCCAAAGCCCCGGCGCGGCGAGCATCTTGCGCCACGTCTCCTCGCGCGAGAAAGGCGTGCCGCCGAGATGGCGCACCACCTCGGCATCGCCCATCACCGCGGCCTGGGTGTCCAGGTCTTCGGCGCGGGCGGCGCGGAGGCGCAGGCGCTCGGTCTCGAGCGTCGGCGCGCCGTCCATGAGCCGCTTATTTCTTGCCGAGGGTCAGGCCGCCGAAGCGCTTGTTGAAGCGCGCCACCTGCCCGCCGGTGTCGAGCACGCGGGCATTGCCGCCCGTCCAGGCCGGGTGGACCTTGGGGTCGATGTCGAGCTGCAGCGTGTCGCCCTCCTTGCCCCAGGTGGAGCGGGTCTCGAACACGGTGCCGTCGGTCATCTGCACCTTGATCATGTGGTAATCGGGATGGGCGTCGGTCTTCATCTTGATTTTCCTGGATTTGTGGCTGGTTCCGACCAGCCTCATAAAAGGTCCGCCGCCCATAGCTTTCGAACCGCCGATTGACAAGCCGCGGCAGGGCGCCCTAGCACCGCCGCCAGCGAAGGTGCCGCCCTTGACCGGGCGGTGAAAATGGGAAGCCGGTGGGATTCCGGCGCTGTGCCCGCAACTGTATGCGGCGAGGCCCCTCTTCTTAAGGAAGGGACCGGCCCGCGACCCGCAAAGTCAGGAGACCTGCCTTCGCTTGTCGTCCGCATCCGGCCGGGTCCAGCCTGCGATGCGTGGCACCGGCGGCGGCAATAGTCACCTCCGGTACCTCCGAGACGGCAATCCTGTCGTCGAAGGAGGAAGACCATGCCCATCATCCTGTTCCTGGCCGCGGCGGCGGTCGCCGCCCCGGCCGATGAAACCCCCGATGAAACCGCCGATGCAACCATCGTCGTCACCGCGGCCCGCGAGCCGGTGCCCGAGGCGGAGGCGCCGGTGTCGGCGACCGTGTTCGACCGGGCGACGCTCGAAGCGCTGGCGCTGCCGATGACGGCGGACGTGCTTCGCCTCGCCCCCGGAGTCGCGGTGGCGACGTCGGGCCCGCGCGGCACTCAGACCCAGGTCCGGATCCGCGGCGCCGAAGCCCGCCACACCCTGCTGTTCGTCGACGGCATCCGCTTCAACGATCCCGCCGCGGGCAACGAGGCCCGCTTCGAGCTGCTCACCAACGACGCCCTCTCCCGTGTCGAAGTCGTGCGCGGGCCGCAATCGGCGCTCTGGGGTTCGGAGGCTTTGGGCGGGGTGATCGCCGTCGACAGCGCCGATCCTTTCGCGGGCCGGGCGCTCGGCGCGCTCGGGGAATATGGCAGCCTCGGCAGCGGCCGCGCCTCGGTCCAGGGCAGCGCCCGCGCCGGGGTCGTCGGCGTCTCGGCCTCGGCCGGCTGGATCGGCAGCGAGGGGATCAACGCCGTCGGCGCGGCGGGCGACCGCGACGGCTTCGAAGCGCGCTCGGCGAGCGTCAAGGCGGTGGCGAAGCCCCTCCCCTCGCTGGAGCTGGGCCTGGTCGGCCACTTGATCGCCGGGCGGAGCGAATTTGACGGCTCCGACCCCGTCACCTTCGCGCCGACCCAGGATCTGGAGACTCGGAACCGGATCGGCGCCGTCCGCGGCTGGGCGGCGCTGGCGAGCGGCGGCTGGTCGGCGAAGGCGGAGGCCGGCTGGCTCGGCAGCGCCAACCGCAATTATTTCCAGGACCGGCCGACGAACCGGACGGCGGGCGAACGCCTCACCCTCGGCGCGCAGGCGTCGAAGCGGCTGGGCGGGCAGGAGCTCATCGCCGCCGTCGAGCATCAGGACGAGCATTTCCACGCCCGCGACCAGGTCTATTTCGGCGGCACCGACCAGGACCGCGCCCGGCGGGTGACCGCGCTGGTCGGCGAATGGCGGGCGCGCTGGGCGCAAGGGCTCTCGACCGACCTCGCCGTTCGCCACGATTCCTTCAGCGCCTTCGCCGACGCGACCACCGTGCGCGCCGCCGCCATCGTCGCGCCGGCGAAACACTGGCAGCTGCACGCCGCCTATGGGGAAGGCATCGCCCAGCCGACCTTCTACGACCTCTACGGCTTCTTCCCCGGCGCGTTCCGCGGCAATCCGGACGTGAAGCCGGAACGCTCCAGGGGCTGGGAAGCGGGGCTCCGCTGGGCAGGCGCTCGCGGCTCGGTCGGGGTCACCGCCTTCGCCAACCGCCTCCAGGACGAGATCGTCGGAATCTTCGATCCGGCCACCTTCATCTCGAGCACGGCCAACGTCACCGGCCGCAGCCGTCGGCGCGGGATCGAGGCGGAGGCGGAGTACCGGCCGTCGCCCGCCTTGCGCCTCGCCGCGAGCTACACCTTCCTCGACGCCGGCGAGCAGCGCATCGCGGGAGCCCTGGCGGTGCGCGAGGTCCGGCGCCCGAAGCATACCGCCAGCCTGATCGCCGCCGGAACGTCGGGGCGGCTGAGCTGGAGCGCCAGCGGCGCCTATGTCGGCGCGCGCACCGACAACGACTTTAACGTCTTTCCATCGCGGACGGTGAGGCTGGGCGGCTATGTCCTCGCCTCCGCGCGCCTCGGCTGGCGGATCGGCCGCGCCCTGGAAGCCTATGTCCGCGCGGAAAATGCGTTCGACGAATCCTATCAGGACGTGGTCGGCTACAACATGCCGGGAAGGACGGTTTATGCGGGCGTTCGCCTGCGCCTCGGCGATTAGCCTCGCGATGGCCCCGGCCGCCGCCGCGCCGCCGCGGCGCGTCGCGTCGCTGAACCTGTGCAGCGACGAGCTGCTGCTGCTCCTCGCCGAGCCGAGGCAGGTCGCCTCCGTCACCCACCTGGCGCAGAGCCCCGCCGAGACTCCCCTCTGGCGGCGAGCACGGGCCTATCCGCGCAACGACGGCAGCCTCGTCTCGGTGGCCGGGCTGAAGCCGGACCTCGTCCTCGCCATGGGCGGCGGCGGGCGCGACCGGGCCGGAATCGCGGCGCGCCTCGGCATCCGCCTGCTCGACCTCCCCTATCCGCAAAATGTCGCGGACATCGAGGCGGCGGTGGCGAAGGTCGCCGACGCGCTCGGCCGCCCCGGGCCGGGCCGGGCGGTCGTCGCCCGGATCGAGGCGCTTCGCCGCTCCCGCCCGGCGCGGGGCGCGGACTCGATCTGGCTCGGCGGCGGCGGCCGCAGCGTGGCGGCCACCGGCCTCGCCGCCGAGTGGATGCGCCTGGCGGGCCTCGCCCAGCGGCCCCTGACCGGCGATCGCGTCTCGCTCGAGCAATTGCTCGTCCGCCCGCCCGCCGTGCTGCTGCGCAGCGACTATCGCAGCGGCCAATATTCCGCCGGGCAGCGCTGGCTCGCGCACCCGCTCGCCGCCCAGGCGAAGGCGAAGCGGACGCTCGTCACCGACGGCCGGCTGTGGACCTGCATGGGCCCCCTGATGGTCGCCGAAATCGAACGGCTGCGGCGCGGGGCGGCGCTATGAGCCGCCGGACCGCTTTCGCCCTCGTTGCGTGCGTCCTGCTGCTGTTCGCGCTGTCGCTCGCTTTGCCCGTCTCCGCCCTTGCCGACTTGGCGCGGCAGGACCGGGGGCTCGCTTGGGCGGTGCTGCGCGAGCTTCGCCTGCCGCGGGCCTCGCTCGCCTTGGTCTACGGCGCGACCCTCGGCGCCTCCGGGGCCGCGATCCAGGCGCTGTTCGCCAACCCGCTCGCCTCGCCCGATCTGACCGGCACGACCAGCGGCGCCGCCTTCGGGGCGGTGGTGACCGCCTATCTGCTCGGCTTCGTCTCCCCGCTCGCCCTCTCGATCGGAGCGGTGACGGGCGCGCTCGGAGCGCTCCTGCTCCTGCTCGCGCTCGCCGGCCCGCGCGCCGAGACCGCGACCCTGCTCCTCGCCGGCCTCGCGATCAGCGCGCTGGCCGGGGCGCTCACCACCCTCGCCCTCGCTCTGGCGCCCTCCCCCTTCGCTTTCTACGACGCCTATGAGTGGCTGATGGGCTCGCTGGTCGACCGCAGCCTCGCCCAGGCCGCCTTCGCGGCGGCGCCGGGGATCGTCGCCATCCTCCTCCTCATTCGCCTCCGGCCCGCCTTCGACAGCCTGACTCTGGGCGAGGAGGTCGCGGCCTCCTTCGGCCACGATATCGGCCGCCTCCGCCTCCAGGTGGTCTGCCTCACCGCGATCGGGGTCGGCGCCTGCGTCGCCATTTGCGGCGCCATCGGCTTCGTCGGGCTCGTCGCGCCGATCTTCGCGCGCCGCCTCACCGGCGGCCATCCCGGGCGCGCCTTGCTGCCCGCCGCGCTGATCGGCGGCGCCCTGCTCCTCGCCGCCGACCTCGTCACCCGCGCCGCGCCGCTCGGACGGACGCTGCCGATCGGAGTCGTCACCGCTCTGCTCGGAGCGCCCTTCTTCCTCTGGCTGGTGGTCCACATGCGCTGGAGGTTGGGGCGATGACGCCGCTGATCGAGGGCCGCGGGCTCTGCCTGCCCGGCCGGCTTCGCCCCACCGACCTGGTGATCGATACGCCGGCGCTGATCTGCCTCGTCGGGCCGAATGGCAGCGGCAAGACCAGCCTTTTGCAGGCTTTGGCACGAATCGGCCGGCCCGGCGGCACATTGCGCATCGACGGCCAGGACCCCGAGCGGCTGCCCCCCGCCGCCCGCAAGCGCCTCCTCGCCTATCTCCCCGCCTCCCGCGACATCCCCTGGCCAATAACCGCCCGCTCCCTCATCGCCCTAGGCGGCCCCAACCCCGCCCCCCTCACCGCCCTCCACCTGGGTGCAATGGCCGACCGAAGAGTCGACCGCCTCTCGACCGGGGAGCGCAGCCGCGTGCTGATCGCTCGCGCCCTCGCCCAGCGCCCGCGCCTGCTCCTCCTCGACGAACCCGCCGCCAATCTGGACCCGGCCTGGCAGCTCCGCCTGATGGCGCTGCTCAGGGAGGAGGCGCGCGGCGCGGCGGTGGTCGCGGCGATGCACGACCTCGATCTCGCCGCCCGCCACGCGGACCGGCTGATCGTCATGGAGGAAGGCGGGATCGCGGCCGACGGCGATCCCGACGCGATCCTCGCCGGGCCGGATATCGCGAGGATATTCGGCGTGGAGCGGAGCCCCGGCGGCGCCTGGCGGCTGCTCAGTCCGCCGGCGGGTCCGCGATCATCGCGGTGAAATTGGCCTGGGCGGCGAGCTGCCCGTCGACCATCACCCGCCCGGCGAACTTGCACACCTTGCCGCGGTCCTGGACGAGGTCGACCTCGATGCGCAGCAGCACGCCCGGCTCCACCGGCTTCCTGAACTTCGCCCCGTCGATCGCCATGAAATAGACGAGCTTGCCCGAGCCGGAGAGGCCGAGCGATTCCACCGCCAGCACCCCCGACGCTTGCGCCATCGCCTCGACGAGGAGCACGCCCGGCATGATCGGCCGGCCCGGGAAATGGCCCTGGAAGAAGGGCTCGTTGATCGTCACCGCCTTGATGACGACGATCCGCTTCTTCGGAACCAGCTCCTCGACCCGGTCGATCAGCAGGAACGGGTAGCGATGCGGCAGCGCCGCCATCACCCGCCGGATGTCCAGCGGGCTGAAGGCGGCCTCTGCCGAAGTCTCGGTCACCGGCCCTGGGGTTGCGGCTGCGTCGGGGTGGCCGACGCCGGCATCGGCGTGACGCTGACGCTCGGAAGCTGGGCGTTCAGCGCCGTCAGCACCTCGGCGGTGACGTCGAGGCCCTGAGCGTGCGCCAGGGTCGCGTCGAAGTCGAGGGCGAGGTTCGCGCCGTGCGCGGTCATCGCCTGGTTGATCAGCGGGTTCAAACGGTCGCCGATCTGGCGCGCCACGTTGGCGCGGGTCGACTGGAGGTTCTGCTCGAGCCGCTGCAGCTCCTGCTGGGCGGCCCCCTGGCGCGCGTCGAGCGCCTGGGCGCGCTGGCGGATCGACGCCTCGGCGGCGGTACGGGCCGCGCCCGCCGGCTGGCCCTGGGCGGCGGTGACCGCCTGCTGGATCGACTGCATCTCGGTCTGGATCGGTCCGCCGAGCTGCTGCTGGCGCTGCTGCGCCGTGGTCAGCATAGTCTGCAGCTGCGCCTGGGCGGCGCGGCAGGCGGTGCATTCGTTGTAGATGCGGTTGGTATCCACGACGACGATGACGGCGGCCGGGGTGCGCTGCTGCGCGGCGGCCGGAACGGCGAGCGAAAGCGCGGCGAGCGCCGTGCCGATAAGGTATCTTTTCATCAGAATGCAGTCCCTACGTTGAAAGTAATAAGCTTGGTGTCGTCTCCGGGCGCTTTTGTAAGCGCCTTGGCTACATCGATCCTGAACGGGCCGAAAGGCGAGTTCCAGTTGACGCCGAAGCCGATCGAGATGCGCGGCTTGGGCGTGTTGCCGTAGAAGAATTCCCTGAACGGGTTGGACAGCTGCGTCTGGAGCAGCGTCGTCCCGGCCGGGCAGGCGCTGTTGATCGGGATCTCGGTATTGGTCGGCGTCGTCGCATTGTCCGAGCAGACCCAGTTGCCGGTGCCCGAAATGGTCGGCGTGCTGAGCCGCGGGTCGCCCGGCGGGATGTCTTGCGTGGCCGGACGCCGCACGCCCCAGAGCGCGCCGATGTCGATGAACGCCGACGGCCTCAGGCCGAGCTCGCGGATGCTGGAGCTGACCGGGATCTCGACCTCAAGTCGGCCCAGATAATAAGAGCGGCCGCCGATCGCGTCGTCGACGATCGTCTTGGGGTCGTTGTTGAACAGGAACTGCCCGGGATGGGCGGGATCGGGCACCGCCTGCCCATTGGCGTCGAGCTGGTAGAATTTGCGCTGGATGCGCGGGCCCACGCCGCGGATGTCGAAGCCGCGTATCTGCGGCTCGCCGAGGAAGAAGCGGTCGATCAGGCGGACCGGATCCTGGTCCGCGCTGGGCGCCGTTTCGAGGCTCTTGATGTAGCCCGCCTCGCCGCCCACCGAGAGGACGAAGCCGCCGCCGATCCGGAAATATTTGGCGCCGCTGATCTTGGTGCGTATATATTTGACGTCGCCGCCGAGGCCGGCGAAATCCTGGTTCAGCTGGAAACGCTGGCCGCGCGTCGGCCGGATGCGGTTGTCGGTGCTGTCATAGGCGATCGAATAGCCGATCGAGGAGGTCAGGCGGTTGCCGATCGCCTCGCACAGATAGCGGCCGGCCTGGAACGGATCGCAGACCGCCGGCAGCGGGCCGGCGCCGTCCGGATCCTTGAAGAACAAGGTCTTGTCGAGCGTGACCTCGTCATAGTTGAGGCCGTAGCGCACCGCCGCCGACAGGAATTCGGTGAGCGGCAGTCCGGCGCGGATCTGCCCGCCCGTCGTGGTCTGCTTGTAGGTGGTGTTGCGGTTGTTGTTGACGAAGTTGAAGCTCGACAAATCGCGCCGGTAGAGGTCGACGCCGAGCGCGATATTGTGGTCGAACATGTAGGGCTCGGTGAAGCCCAGCTCGACCGATTTCGAGTAGGTGGAATAGCTGACCGCCGCGCGCAGCTCCTGGCCCTTGCCCATGAAGTTGCGCTGGGTGATCGAGAGGTTGAGGAGGAAGCGCTCCAGGCTGGAGAAGCCCGCCGACACTTCCAGCTGCCCGGTCGCCTTCTCCTCGAGGTTTACGCCCAGGATAACGCGGTCCGGCGTCGACCCCTGCGTCTGCTCGATTTCGACATTCTCCTGGAAGAAGCCGAGCGACTTGATGCGGTCGGTGGAGCGCTTGACCCGGACGCTGTTGAAAGGATCCCCTTCGGCGAGGCGGAACTCGCGGCGGACCACCTTGTCGCGGGTGCTCGTATTGCCGTTGATGTCGATCCGCTCGACATAGACTCGCGGCGTCTCGGCGACGTTGAACACCACGGACATCGTCCGCTTGTCCTTGTCGCGCGTGTAATCGGGCTGGACGTCGGCGAAGGCGTAGCCGAACAGGCCCGCGCTCTCGTTGAGCGCGGTGATCGTGTCCTCGACCTGCTTGGCGTTATACCAGTCGCCCGCCTTCATCGGCAGCATGCGCGAGAGCGCCTCGCCCTTGAAGTCGCGGATCTGGCTCTCGACCTTGACGTCGCCGAACTTGTAGCGCTCGCCTTCCTCGACGACGTAGGTGATGATGAAGTCGCGCCGGTCCGGCGTCAGCTCGGCGACCGCCGAGACCACGCGGAAATCCGGATAGCCCTGGGTCAGGTAGAATTGCCGCAGCTTCTGC
The DNA here is from genome assembly GCA_036403015.1 of Allosphingosinicella sp. Classification (GTDB taxonomy): domain Bacteria; phylum Pseudomonadota; class Alphaproteobacteria; order Sphingomonadales; family Sphingomonadaceae; genus Allosphingosinicella. Next base: position 17,667 of record DASWRU010000104.1, on the reverse strand, counting down.
TGGTCGTAGGCGAGGCGATCCGGGTCGTAGACGTCGCCGGAGCTCAGGAAGCTCAGCATGCCGGACTGCTTGGTGACCATGTTCGAGCGCAGCTCGTGGTCCGAGAATTTCTCGTTGCCGATGATGTTGATGGCGCGGATGCGCGACTGCGGCCCTTCGGTGATCTCGAACACCACGTCGACGCGGTTCTGCTCGAGCTGGACGATCTTGGGCTCGACGCGCGCGGCGAAGCGGCCCTGGCGGCGATAGAGCTCGATGATGCGGGCGACGTCGGCCCTCGCCTTGGAGCGGGTAAAGATCTGCCGCGGCGCGAGCTTGATCTCAGGATTGATCTTCTCTTCCTTGAGCCGCTTGTTGCCCTCCAGGATGATGCGGTTGATGACCGGGTTCTCGCGCACCTGGATGACGATGTTGCCGGTGTCGCCGCCGAGGATCTGGACGTCCGCGAACAGCTCGGTGTCGTAGAGCTGCTTGATCGCCTGGTCGAGCGTCTCGCGGTCGTAGGGCTGGCCGGCGCGCAGGTTCATGTAGGAGAGCACCGTCTCGGGCTCGAGCCGCTGGTTGCCGGTGACGACGATCGAATGGATCGTGCCGGTTCCCGGGAGCGGCGCTCCGGCCAGCGGAGGCTGGACCGCCGGCGTGGCGGCGGCGGGCTGCGGCCCGTTGGCCGGTGCCGCCGGCTGCCCGGTCTGCGCCTGCGCGGGGACGGCGAGGCCGCCGAGAATCGTACCGAGGAGCAGCGCCGAGCACAGCCGGCGGCGGTTGGAATTCGAACTGTTGGGTGTCACGCGGTCCCCGCCCTTAAGGTTATAGCCGGCAGTGTGGCCGGTGCCGTTCCCTGTCCTGCCCTGCCCTGCCCGATCATGCTCACCCGATCAAGCCGCCAAGCTTCGACCACAGACCAAAAGAAGCCAGGTCGTTCAGCGTCACGAAAATCATCAGCGCGAGCAGAGCCGCAAGGCCGGTCCGGAAGGCCCATTCCATCGCCTGCGGCCCGAGCGGCTTCCGGCGTACGGCTTCGATCGCATAGAAGAACAGGTGGCCTCCGTCGAGCATGGGGATTGGCAACAGGTTGATGAATCCCAGATTAATCGAGATCACGGCGATGAAGGAGACGAAGTACAGCCAGCCGAGGCTCACCTGCTCCCCGGAGAATTTCGCGATCTTGAGCGGACCGCCCAGCTCCTTCACCGAGCGCTTGCCGACGAGGATCTGGCCGATCCCCTCCACGGTCGTCCCGATGACCCGCTGAACCTCGTGAAAGGCGCCGCCGACGGCCTCGGCCAGGGAAGCGCTCCGCCAGACGGGCGGACGGCCGAGCACGCCCAACCGCCCGATCAACGCGCGATTGCCGAAGCGGTCATGCTCTTCGACCGCCTTGAGCTTCGCCGTCACGGTAAGCGGATGGCCGTTCCTCTCGAGGCTGATCGAAACGGTCCCGCCGGGCTTCATCAGGACTCGAAAATAAATGTCTTCGTAGCGCTCGACGGATCCGCCATCGATGCGGGTAATACGGTCGCCCGCGCGGAGGCCTGCCTGCTGCGCGGCCGATCCGGCTTCGACCCGTTCGATGACGGGGGGTGCGTAAGGCTGCCCCAGCGCCAGGCTCAAGCCCGTGAACACGACGATGGCGAAGAGCAGGTTGGTCACCGGCCCGGCGGCGACGATCAGGAAGCGCTGGAGGACGGGCTTGGCCTGGAAGGTGCGGTTGCGCTCGGCGGCCGGGAGGGAAAGCCATTCCGGCGACGGTTGGCTCGCCGGGTTCATGTCGCCGGCGAACTTCACGTAGCCGCCGAGCGGCAGCCAGCCGACCTTCCAGCGCGTGCCGCGGCGGTCGCTCCAGCCGAACAGCTCACGGCCGAAGCCGATCGAGAAGACGTCCGCCTTCACCCCGAACAAGCGGCCGACGAGGTAATGGCCCATCTCGTGGATGAAGATGAGCGGCCCGATGACGAGCAGGAAGGCCAAGACGGTCGTCACGACTCCCGGATTACCGGTCAAATTCCATACCTTCCCATGATCCTGGCGGCGGCGGCGCGGGCCTGGCGGTCGATCTCGAGCACGTCCTGGATCGAGCCCGGCGCCGGTGGATCGCATTCCTCCAGCGTTACCGCCGCGATGGACGCGATATCGAGGAAGCCGATGCTCCCGTCAAGGAAGGCCGCGACCGCTATCTCGTTGGCGGCGTTGAGGATCGCCGGCTTGGCCCCGCCCGCCCGCAGCGCCGCCCGAGCCAGGCCGAGGGCCGGGAAGCGGGTTTCGTCCGGGGCCTCGAAGTCGAGCGCGGCGATGCGCACCAGGTCGAGCCGCTCGCACGGCGTCGCCATGCGGTCGGGCCAGGCGAGCGCATAGGCGATCGGAATGCGCATGTCGGGCGCCCCAAGCTGGGCGAGGACCGAGCCGTCGGCATATTCGACGAGGCTGTGGACCACCGATTGCGGGTGGATCACCACCTCGAACGCATCGGCGGGGAGTGGGAAGAGGTGGAAGGCCTCGATCAGCTCCAGCCCCTTGTTCATCAGCGTCGCCGAATCGACCGAGATCTTGGCGCCCATCGACCAATTGGGATGGGCGACGGCCTGGCGCGGAGTGACGTGGCGCATCTCCTCCAGGCCCAGCCGCCGGAACGGCCCGCCGCTGGCGGTGAGGATGATCCGCCGCACCGCCTCGGGGCGGGCGCGGTCGAAGCATTGGAAGATCGCATTATGCTCGGAATCGACCGGGAGCAGAGTAGCCCCGCTCGCCCGCGCCGCCTCGATCATGATCGCGCCGGCGGAGACCAGGGCCTCCTTGTTGGCTAGCGCCACCGTGCCGCCGCCGCCCAGCGCCGCCATGGTCGGCTCCAGCCCGGCCGCGCCGACGATCGCCGCCATCGTCCAGTCCGCGCCGGACGAGGCCGCCTCCAGGATCGCCGCCTCGCCCGCGGCGGCTTCGGTCGACGTGCCGGCGAGCGCCTCGCGCAGCGCCGGAAGACTGGCTTCCTCCAGCACCACCGCCCGCCGCGCGCCGACCCGCTTCGCCGCCTCGGCCAGGCCCGCGACGTCGGAACGGGCCGTCAAGGCGAGGATCTCGAACCGGTCGCGGTTGCGCGCGATGAGATCGAGCGTGGAGCGGCCGACCGAGCCGGTCGCGCCGAGGATGGTGACGGTGCGGCGCTCGCTCACTGGGGCCTCAGCGTCACCATCAGCAGCAGCAGGGTCGCCAGGGCGACGGGAAGCAGCCCGTCGACGCGGTCGAGCAGGCCGCCATGGCCCGGGATCAGCGCACCGCTGTCCTTCACCCCGAAGCGGCGTTTCATCCGGCTTTCGTAGAGGTCGCCGAGCTGGGCGAGGAGGCCCATGGCCGCGCCGACCAGGAGGAAAAGCGTGTCGAGGTCGAGCAGCCAGCCGGCGAGCGCGCCCACCGCCCCCGCCCCCGCCATGCCGCCGATCAGCCCCGCCCAGGTCTTGTTCGGGCTGATCCGCGGCGCGAGCCTGGGCCCGCCGATCGAGCGGCCGGCGAAATAGGCGAAGATGTCGGTCGACCAGGTCACCAGCATCAGCCAGAAGACGAGCTCGAACCAGGCCCAGTTCAGCACCGCCAGCGCGAAGGCCGGTAGCCCCGCATAGGCATAGCCCCAGCCCATTCCGAGCCGGCGGCTGAAGACGCCGAACAGCAGGCCGACACCGGCGGTCGCGCCGAGGCCGATCCAGACCGGCTGCAATATATCCCAGTCGAGCGCGGCGGGCTGGGCGTCCGCGGCCGGGAACAGCCACTCCGGCAGGACCAGCGCCGGCAGGACCATCAGCGCCGCCCCGGCCCAGCTCCAGGCGCGCGGCACCCGGCGCATGTCGCCCCACTCCACCATCATGACCGCGCCGCCGGCCGCGAGCAGCGGCCGGAACCACCAGCCGCCGAAGTAGATGGCCGCGCAGGCGATGGCGATCATCACCACCGCCGCGGTGAAGCGCGTGGCGAGGTCGGAGCCGGTCTTGCCCGGATCGCTCATCGGCCGCCGAACCGCCGCTCGCGCCCGGCGAATTCGGCCAAGGCGGCGCGCAGGGCGTCGCCGTCGAAGTCCGGCCAGAGCGTGTCGACGAACAGCAGCTCGGCATAGGCCGCCTGCCAGAGGAGGAAGTTCGAGAGGCGATGCTCGCCGGAGGTGCGGATGACGAGGTCGAGCGGCGGCAGCCCGGCGGTGTCCAGCGCGCCGTCGATCGCGGCCTCGTCGATCTCGGCTGGCGCCAGCTCGCCCGCCGCCACCCGCGCCGCCAGCGCCCGGGCCGCGCCCGCCAGCTCGAGCCGGCTTCCGTAATTGAGGGCGATCGCCAGCGTCATCCGATTATTGCCGGCGGTCCGCTCCACCGCTTCATCCACCATCTTGGCAACGTCCGGCCGGAAGGCCTTGTGATCGCCGAGGATCTTGAGGCGGATGCCTTCCTTGTGGAGGGCGTTGAGCTCGGAGCCGATGTAGAGGCGCAGCAGTCCCATGAGGTCGTTGATCTCCGCCTCGGGCCGGCGCCAGTTCTCGGACGAGAAGGCATAGAGGGTGAGGCACTCGACGCCCGCTTCGCCGGCGGCGCGGAGCACCTTGCGCGCCGCTTCCGCGCCCTGGCGATGCCCGGCCACGCGCGGCAGCCCCCGCGCCTGCGCCCAGCGGCCGTTGCCGTCCATGATGATCGCGACGTGCCTCGGGACGGTGCCGCCCCCCGCCCCGGTCTCCCGCCGCGGCTCAGCTTTGGCCGAGCGGAAGATCACCGCTGGAGGATCTCCTTCTCCTTGGCGGCCGCGGTGGCATCGATGTCCTTGATCGTCTCGTCGGTGAGCTTCTGCACCTCGGTATCGAGGCGCTTATGCTCGTCCTCGCTGATCTCGTGCTTCTTCTCGTCCTGCTTCAGCGCGTCCATGCCGTCGCGGCGCACGTTGCGGACCGCGATCCGCGCCTTCTCGGCATATTGGCCGACCAGCTTGGCAAGCTCCTTGCGCCGCTCCTCGGTGAGGTCGGGGATGGGGAGGCGCAAGGTGGTCCCGTCGGTCACCGGATTGAGGCCGAGGCCGGCGGAGCGGATCGCCTTTTCGACCGGTCCGACGTTCGATTTGTCCCATACCTGCACCGACAGCATGCGCGGCTCGGGCGCGGAGATGGAGGCGACCTGGTTGATCGGCATGCGCGAGCCGTAGACCTCGACCGTCACCGGCTCCAGCAGGCTCACCGAGGCACGGCCGGTCCTGAGGCCGCCGAGATCGTGCTGCAGCGCTTCGACCGCGCCGTGCATGCGGCGCTGGATATCCGCCTTGTTATAGGCTGGCATCGCTCACTCCTCGTTGCTGACGATCGTCGCCATGCCTTCCCCGCTCAGCACCCGGGCGAGGTTGCCCTGCTCGCGGATGTTGAACACGACGATCGGGATGTCGTTGTCGCGGCACAAGGCGACGGCGGTGGCGTCCATCACCTTCAGGTCGTCGGTGAGGACGGTCTGGAAGCTGACGCTGGCGTAGCGCCGCGCCGCCTTCACCTTCTTCGGGTCGGCATCGTAGACTCCGTCGACGCTCGTGCCCTTGAACAAGGCGTCGCAGCCCATCTCGGCCGCTCTCAAGGCTGCTGCGGTATCGGTTGTAAAATAAGGATTTCCTGTGCCCGCCGCGAAGATCACCACCCGCCCCTTCTCGATGTGGCGCACGGCCCGGCGGCGGATATAGGGCTCCGAGACCGTCGCCATGGGGATGGCGGAGAGGACTCGGGTGTCGACTCCGGCCCGCTCGAGCGCGTTCTGCATAGCGAGCGCGTTCATCACCGTCGCCAGCATCCCCATATAGTCGGCGGTCGAGCGGTCGAAGCCCTTGGCGGCCCCGGCCAGGCCGCGGAAGATGTTACCCCCGCCCACGACCAGGCAGAGCTCGTGGCCCGCTTCCTTGGCCGCCTTGATCTCCTCAGCCATGCGCGAGGTCGTCTCGGGGTCGATGCCGAACTGGCCCTCGCCCATCAGGGCCTCGCCGGAGAGCTTGAGGAGGATGCGGTTGAAGCGCGGGCGCGGCATGGGGCGGTCGGGTCCGTTCGGCGTCTGCGTGGAAGGCGCCCGCACCTTAGTCAGGGACGGGCGCGGTGCCAAGTGGAGGGAGCAAGGAGAAAAGGGCGCGCCAGGTTCCACCCGTCACCCCAGCGAAGGCTGGGGTCCATGCGGAGTCCCCGGATAGGCGCGACCGCAGCATGGATGCCGGCCTTCGCTGGCATGACGGTTTTAGCTTACGCGGCCTTGCCCACTCCGGACGCCGCGGCGACCTCGGCGGCGAAGTCGCTTTCCTTCTTCTCCAGGCCCTCGCCGATCTGGAAGCGGACGAAGCCGGCGACCTGGATCGGCGCGCCGACCGCCTTCGCCTGGGCGGCGACGACGTCTTCCACCCGGGTCTTGTTGTCCATTACGAACAGCTGCGAGAGGAACGCCATCTCCTTGCGGAACTTGGCGATCGCGCCCTCGACCATCTTCTCGACGACATTCTCGGGCTTGCCGCTCTCCTTGGCCTTCTCGGCCGCGATCGAACGCTCGCGCTCCAGCAAAGCCGGATCGAGATCCTCGGCGCGCAGCGCCAGCGGGTTGGCCGCGGCGATGTGCATGGCGAGCTGCTTGCCCAGCGCCTCGAGCGCGGCCTTGTCGCCGATCGATTCGAGCGCGACGAGCACGCCGATCTTGCCGAGGCCGGCGGCGACCGCATTGTGGACGTAGGAGACGACGACGCCGTCGCCGACGTCGAGGATCGCGGCTCGACGAAGCGACTGGTTCTCGCGGATCGTGGCGATGTTCGAGGTCAGTTTCTCCTCGACGGTGCCGCCGGCGGGCCACGCCGCCGCCTTGAGGGCGGCGACGTCGCCGCCGGTGTCGAGCGCCAGGCTCGTGACGGTGCGGACGAACTCCTGGAACTGCTCGTTGCGGGCGACGAAGTCGGTTTCGCTGTTGACCTCGACCACCGCGCCCCGGGTGCCGCGCACGGCGACGCCGACGAGGCCCTCGGCGGCCTGGCGGCCGGACCGGCCGGCCGCGGCGGCGAGCCCCTTGGCGCGCAGCCAGTCGACCGCGGCTTCCATGTCGCCCTGGGTCTGGCCCAGCGCCTTCTTGCAGTCCATCATGCCGGCGCCGGTGCGCTCGCGCAGTTCCTTGACATTGGTGGCCGTGATCTCAGCCATGGTTCTTTCCTTCTTGCAAATGTCCTTCGAGACGCGGCTTCGACAGGCTCAGCCGCTCCTCAGGATGAGCGGGAATTCTACTCCGCTCATGGTGAGGAGGCGTTGAGCGAAGTCGAAACGCCGTCTCGAACCACGCAGGGAGCCAGAGCTCCCAGATCTCAGGCCTCGGCCAGCGCCGCTTCGGCCGGCGGGGCGTCCATGGCGCCGATGTCCTCGCCGCGGATGGCCGCGCCGCCCGACTTGCCGGCGAGCACCGCGTCGGCGATCGCGTCGCAATAGAGGCGGATCGCGCGGCTGGCGTCGTCATTGCCGGGGACCGGAAAGGCGATGCCCTGCGGGCTGACGTTCGAATCGAGAATGGCGATGACCGGGATGCCGAGCACATTGGCTTCCTTGATCGCCAGCTCTTCCTTGTTGGCGTCGATGACGAACATGACGTCAGGGAGACCGCCCATGTCGCGGATGCCGCCCAGCGACAGCTCGAACTTGTCGCGCTCGCGGGTCAGCTGGAGGACCTCCTTCTTGGTCAGGCCGGCGGTGTCGCCGGACAGCTGCTCCTCGAGGCTCTTGAAGCGCTTGATGGAGCCCGAGATCGTCTTCCAGTTGGTGAGCATGCCGCCCAGCCAGCGATGGTTGACGAAATGCTGGCCCGAGCGGCGCGCCGCGTCGGCGATCGGCTCCTGCGCCTGGCGCTTGGTGCCGACGAACAGCACCTTGCCGCCGGACGCGACCGTCTGCCGCACGAAATCGAGCGCGCGCGCGAACAACGGCACCGTCTGCGACAAATCGATGATATGGACGCCGTTGCGCTCGCCGAAGATGTACGGCTTCATCTTGGGGTTCCAGCGGTGCTTCTGATGGCCGAAATGCGCCCCGGCCTCGAGCAGTTGCTGCATGCTGACGCCGTTCGACGTCGTGGCGTTGGACGCCATGTTCGTGTCTCCTTCCGGTTAAACCTCTGCAGGGCCGAGAACCGAGCCGAAGCTCAGCACCGGTATGATGGCCCTGCATGTGGGATGGGCGCGCATCTAGGCGGAGCGGCGGGCGAAATCAAGCCCTTGACGGCTTGAACAAAACATGAACATACTGTCGGCACAACATGATATGGATCAAACACCGCGGTACCGCGTTGTACGGGCTGTGGATAATCAAGGGGATAAGTCGTGACTCATATAGCTGCGGCGCTCTTTTTCACCCTCACCTTGCTTGCGGCGGCGGTGGTCCTCCACATGCAGGTCCGACGCTATTGGACCGAGATCCTCCTCGCCCTCAGGGGTGAGTGGCACGGGGTGCCGCACTACCGGATCGTTCCCGTCACTCCCCGGCCGGTGCCTCGGGCGGCCTTCGCGAAGGTGCGCCGGCGCGCTGCCTTTTGACCTTCGCGTAGCTCAACACCCCCAACGGGATCGTCACGGCATAGAGCAAGGCGGCGACGCTCAGCGTCTCCCACGGCACCGTTGCCAGCGCGCCGCCCACCAGGGCGATCACCACGATCGCTTCCAGCCGCACGTTGCGCCGCAGGCGGAACGAGGTCCAGGAGAAGGTCGCCAGGCTCGATATCGCCAGGAACGCCACCGCCGCGGCCCAGGGCGCGACGAGGCGGTAATCGTGCGTCCAGTTCCAGCGGCGGTCGCTCGCCAGCCAGAGGTAGATCGGCAGGAGCAGCAACCCCGCGCCCGCCGGCGCCGGCACGCCGGTGAGGAAGCCGGCGGACTTGTGCGGCTGGTCCTCGGCGTCGATGCGCGCGTTGAAGCGGGCGAGACGCAGCGCCATGCAGACGGCGTAGGCGAGGGCGAACAGCCAGCCGAAGCGCGGCCAATATTGCAGGCTCCAGAGATGGAGGATGATCGCCGGCGAGACCCCGAAGGCGATCACGTCCGACAGCGAATCGAGCTCGGCGCCGAACCGGCTGGCGCCGTTCAGCATCCGCGCGATGCGGCCGTCCATGCCGTCGAGCACGGCGGCGACGAGGATCGCCGCCACCGCTTTCTCCCATTCCTCGGCGATGGCGAAGCGGATGCCGGTGAGGCCGGAGCAGAGCGCGAGCGCCGTCACCGCGTTGGGGACGACGGCGCGCAGGGGGATGCCGCGGCGCTCCCGCTGCGGGCGCCTCACTGGGCGACGCCCTCCAGCGCCGCTCCGTCGCCGATCTTCGCGACCACCGTCTCGCCGGCGATGGTGCGCTGGCCGAGCAGGACCCGCGACGAGGTGCCCGCCGGCAGATAGACGTCCACCCGGCTGCCGAAGCGGATGAGGCCGACGCGCTGGCCCGCCGTCACATAATCGCCCGCCTTGACCCAGGGCACGATGCGCCGCGCCACCAGGCCGGCGATCTGGGTGAAGCCGATGCGGGCGCCGTCCGCGCCTTCCACCAGGAAATGCTGCCGCTCATTGTCGTCGCTGGCCTTATCGAGGTCGGCGTTCAGGAACTTGCCGGCGATATAGACCACCCGCTTGATCTCCCCGGCGATCGGGGCGCGGTTGATGTGGACGTCGAATACCGACATGAAGATCGAGACTCGGGTCATCGGCGCCTCGCCGAGCCCGTCCTCCCCCGCCAGCTCGCGCGGCGGCGGCACCGCGGCGATCATCGTCACCATGCCGTCGGCCGGCGCGATCACCAGCCCCTCCCCCTTGGGCGTGGTTCGGATCGGGTCGCGGAAGAAGGCCGCCACCCAGAGGCTGAGGCCGGCGACGATCCAGCCGAGCCAGTCCCAGTCGATCACGAACCAGAAGAGGAGCGCCGCGGCGACCGCGACGACGACGAACTTGCGCCCTTCCGGATGCACGGCCGGCATGCGGTAGCGAACGTTGGTGGTGACGAGGTCCGACTTTTCGAGCGAGGTCATGGCTGGGGGCCTTACCCGCCGGGGCTGGGGCTGACAACCGCAAGGCGCCTCCGGTTGATCCGCCGGGCGCCACCGCCTACAGCGCCCCCGCAAATTCCCATCAGCCGAAGAAAGCCAAGCCGCTTATGGCCAAGATCAAGGTGAAGAACCCCGTCGTGGAGCTCGACGGCGACGAGATGACCCGCATCATCTGGCAGTGGATCCGCGAGCGGCTGATCCTGCCCTATCTAGACGTGGAGCTGCTCTATTACGACCTCGGCATCGAGAAGCGCGACGAGACCGAAGACCGCATCACCGTCGAGGCGGCCGAGGCGATCAAGAAGCATGGCGTCGGCGTCAAGTGCGCGACGATCACGCCCGACGAGGCGCGGGTCGAGGAATTCGGCCTCAAGAAGATGTGGAAGTCGCCCAACGGCACGATCCGCAACATCCTGGGCGGAGTCGTCTTCCGCGAGCCGATCGTGATCGAGAACGTGCCCCGCCTCATCCCCGGCTGGACCGACCCGATCGTCATCGGCCGCCACGCTTTCGGCGACCAGTATAAGGCAACGGACTTCCGAGTCCCCGGCCCCGGCAAGCTCACCATCAAATGGGCGGGCGAGGACGGCCAGGTGATCGAGCACGAGGTGTTCGACTTCCCCGGTGCCGGAGTCGCCATGGGCATGTACAATCTCGACGAATCGATCCGCGATTTCGCCCGCGCCAGCCTCAACTACGGATTGACCCGCGGCTGGCCGGTCTACCTCTCCACCAAGAACACCATCCTCAAGGCCTATGACGGCCGCTTCAAGGACATTTTCGAGGAGGTTTTCACCAACGAGTTCAAGGCGCAATTCGACGCTGTAGGCATCGAGTATCAGCACCGCCTGATCGACGACATGGTCGCGTCCGCGCTGAAATGGAGCGGGAAGTTCGTCTGGGCCTGCAAGAATTACGACGGTGACGTCCAGTCGGACCAGGTCGCGCAGGGCTTCGGCTCGCTCGGCCTCATGACGTCGATCCTGATGACCCCCGACGCCAGGACGGTCGAGGCGGAAGCCGCCCACGGCACCGTCACCCGCCATTACCGCATGCACCAGCAGGGCAAGGCGACCTCGACCAACCCGATCGCCTCGATCTTCGCCTGGACCGGCGGCCTCAAGTTCCGCGGCCGCTTCGACGACACGCCCGAAGTCACCCGCTTCGCCGAGACGCTCGAGCGGGTCTGCATCGAGACGGTCGAGCGGGGCCAGATGACCAAGGACCTCGCCATCCTGATCGGCCCCGAGCAGAGCTGGATGACTACCGAGCAATTCTTCGAGGCAATCCGCGCGAGCCTCGAAAAGGCGATGGCCGGCTGAGCCCCTCCTTCCCTCACTCCCCTGCCTGGAAGGGAGGGGCTGGGGGTGGGTACGCCGCAGGCGCCGAAACTCGGAGTCGCAAGAAGCCTCGCTTACGCTCGCTTACCCACCCCCAACCCCTCCCTTCCAGGCAGGGGAGCTGCGACTGAAAACAAACGATTTTCTCTGGCGATTCACGGGACGTTCGTGACTTTTGCCGAGGGCGAGCGGACATGTTCGGCGCGCCAGCCGAAGCCGATCAGAGCCGCGGGGATTCGGCGCAGCACGGGGTGGCGATCGAGCCAGCGCAGCGCCCGCGGCGCCTCGAACGCGCCGCTTCGGCGCATCAGCAGCGGGCTGATGATCCGCTGCTGGGCGATCCGCTGGAAGCCTTGGGTGATCCGCACCGCCGGCAGCCGCTTTCTCTCCACCCGCCCCAGCAGGGGATCGACCTCCTCCCCGGCCGCCATCGGCCCCGCCAGCGCGTTGGCGGCGGCGACGGCGTCCTGGACCGCGACGTTGATGCCGACGCCGCCGACCGGCGACATGGCGTGGGCGGCGTCGCCGATCACCAGCAGCCCCGGCCGGTGCCATCGCTCGAGGCGGTCGAGCGCGACGGTGAGGAGCTTGACGTCGTCCCAGCCCGCGACCGTGCCGATCCGCTCGCGGAGCATCGGCGCGATCCCCGCCACCTCGTCGCGAAACGCCCGGATGCCGCGCGCCCTCACCTCCTCGGCCATGCCCTTGGGGAAGACGTAGGCGCATTGCCAATAATCGCCCCGGTCGATCAGCGCCATGATCCGGCCCGACGCGAACACGCCGGTCGTCTCGTTGCGGACGGCGCGCTCACGCGGGACCCGGAACCAGAAGACGTCGATCGGAGCGCCGAGGTCGCGCACCGCCAGCCCCGCCGCCGCCCGCAGGCGCGACGAACGGCCGTCGGCGGCGATGGTAAGGCGGGCGCGGATCGTCTTCTCCTCGCCTCGCACCCGGCAGCGGACCCCGGCCACCCTTTCCTGCTCTTCCACCAGCCCGGTCGCCTCGGCGTCCATCGAGAGGGTGAAATGGGGGTAAAGGCGCGCTTGCCCGGCCACGAAATCCAGGAATTCCCATTGCGGCATCATCGCGATGAAGTTCCAGCGGGGGTCGAAATGGGAGAAATCGGCGATCGCCAGCGGCCGGCCTCCGATCAGCCCGTGCAGGTCGCGGACCTTGTCGTGCGGCCGCTCCAGCAGCCGGTCGAGCAGGCCGAGCTCGTGGAAGATCCTCAGCGTCGAGGGGTGGACGGTGTCGCCGCGGAAGTCCCGCAGGAAGTCGCCATGCTTCTCCAGCACCATCGTCCCGAGCCCCGCCCGGGCGAAGAGCAGCCCGGCGACCATGCCCGCCGGCCCGCCGCCGGCGATGACGATGTCGGTCCCGGCATCCCCCATAGGCTGACAATCGCGCTCATTCCGGCATAAAGGCAAGATGGCGCCCGGATTCCAGAACACGCCGCTCAGCGACGCCCTCGTCATCCTCGGCGCGGCCGGCATCGTCATCCCCGCCTTCGCCCGGGTGCGGGTGAGCCCGGTGATCGGCTTCATCCTGGTCGGCATGCTGGCCGGCCCGGCCGGCGTCGGCGCGCTGGTGGCGCGCCATCCCTGGCTCGGCTATTTCACCATCTCGAACCCGCACGCCATTCAGCCCTTCGCCGAGTTCGGGATCATCCTCCTCCTCTTCTCGATCGGGCTCGAGCTCTCCTTCCGCCGCCTCTGGGGGATGCGGCGGCAGGTGTTCGGGCTCGGCGGCGCGGAGCTGCTCCTGTCCGCCCTCATCCTCGCCGGCGGGCTCGGCCTGATGGGCCAGAGCTGGGGCGGCGGCGCGGGGCTCGGCCTCGCCCTCGCTTTGTCCTCGACCGCTTTGGTGCTGCCGCTGGTGGGCGCAGCGACTCCCGTGGGCCGCTCCGCGTTGGCGATGCTCCTGTTCGAGGATCTCGCCCTCGTGCCGATCATCTTCTTCCTGGGGGCGCTGGCGCCGCAGGGCGGCGGCGGCTGGGAAGGGCTGCTTCGGACCTTCCTCACCGGCGCCGCCGTGGTCGCGGCGATGCTGGTGCTCGGCCGAGTCTTCCTCCCCCGCCTCTTCGCCCAGGCTGCGCGGACCAAGAGCCCGGAGCTGTTCCTCTCCGCCAGCCTGCTGGTCGTCATCGTCGCCAGCCTCGCCACCGCCGCCGCCGGCCTTTCCCCCATCGTCGGCGCGATCGTCGCCGGGCTCCTCATCGCCGAGACCGATTACAGGAGCGAGGTCGAGGTCATCACCGCCCCCTTCCGCGGCCTGGCGCTCGGTGTCTTCCTGATCACCGTCGGCATGACGCTCGACATCCGTCTCATCGCCCGTAACTGGGAGGCATTGGTCCTCGCCCTCCTCGTGGTGGTCCTCGTCAAGGCGGCGGTAACCGGCGGGCTGCTGCGCCTCTCCGGGGCGCGCAAGGCGGTGGCCGCCGAAGCCGCTTTGCTCATGGCCTCGCCGTCCGAGACCACCCTCGTCGTCCTCGCCGCCGCGGCCTCGGCGGGCGTGATCGGCGCTGAGACGGCGGAGTTCTGGACCATCGTCACCGCCTTGGGTCTCACCCTCACCCCTCTGCTCGCCCGTCTCGGCCGGCAGGCGGCGCGGCGGGCGGATCTCGGCGCCGACGCAGGGATCGAGGTCGGTGCCGGCGACAAGGCGCCCGACGTTGTGGTCATCGGCTTCGGGCGGGTCGGCCGGCTGGTCGCCGAGATGCTCGGCACTCACGGCCGCTCCTACGTCGCGGTGGATTCGAACGTCGACAACGTCGCCGCCTGCCGGCGGGAGGGCTTTCCGGTGATCTACGGCGACGTGGCGAGGCCCGAGCTGATGGACCGGCTCAACCTCGGCCATGCCAGCGCCCTTGTCCTCACCATGGACGATCCGGTGCTCACCGTCCGGCTGACCAAGAAGGTCCGCGCCTGGTGCCCCGGCCTCACCATCGTCGCCCGCGCCCGCGACGCGACCCACGCCGCCGAGCTCTACAAGGCCGGCGCGTCGGACGCGGTGCCGGAGACGCTCGAATCCTCCCTCCAGCTTTCGGAGGCCGTGTTGGTCGATCTCGGCATCGCGATGGGCCCGGTCATCGCCTCGATCCACGAAAAGCGAGCCGAGCTCCGGCAGGAGATCATGGAGCAGGGCCAGCTCACCCACGCGCCCGCGCTGAAGCCGACCAGGCGCCTGAGAGACGCCAAGCCCTGAATTCCCTCTCCCTGGTGGGTAGAGGGGGTTGCGCCGGACGTCGCTCCCCTGCTAACGTTCCTCCTTCGTTCTGGAGGCCGTGTATGGCGAAGCGATCGGGCAGCGCGGACCTTCCGCTCCACGGCGGCCGCGTGCCCGCCTGGCTCGGCGAGCGCATGACCCGGCTCGGCACGGTGATCGCCGAGGCCATCATCCTCCATGAGGGGCGCGACGCCTTTCTCGCCCGCCTCGCCCACCCCTTCTGGTTCCAGTCCTTCGGCGCCGTGATGGGCATGGACTGGCATTCGTCGGGCATCACCACCAGCGTCATCGGTGCGCTGAAGCGCGGCCTCAATCCGCGCGCCGCCGAGCTCGGCCTCCGCGTCTGCGGCGGCCGCGGCAGGCATTCGCGCCACACGCCCACCGAGCTGGTGGCGGCGGGCGAGCAAGCGGGCTTCGACGGCGCCGCTCTCGCCCAGTCCAGCCGCCTCGTCGCCAAGGTGGACAGCGCCGCCGTCCAGGACGGCTTCGACCTCTACCTCCACGGCTTCTTCGTCACCGACGAGGGGAAATGGGCGGTGGTGCAGCAGGGGATGAGCGGCGAGCGCCGCACCGCCCGGCGCTATCATTGGCTGTCGGAGGGGCTGACGAGCTTCGTCGACGCGCCCCACGCCGCCATCGAGGGCCGCAGGCAGGGCGAGATCGTCAACCTCGCCGACCGCCGCGCCGCCGCCTCACGCCGCGCCCAGCTCGAACTGCTCGCCGAGCTCGGTCCCGACCGGCTGGCGCGCGAAGCCGCGGCGCTGGAGAGGAGACCCCGCCCGGTCGCCGCCGCGGAGCCGCTGCTGCCGCATCTGTCGCTGCCGGATCATCATGACGTGCGGCCCGACGACGTCATCCTGCGCCGCCTCCACGGCACCCTCGCCGCGGCGGCCGACCTCGGCCCGAAGGACTTTCCCGAATTGCTGCTGGTCCCCGGCGTCGGCGCCCGCACGGTCCGCTCGCTCGCGATGGTCGCCGAAGTGATCCACGGCGCGCCCTGCCGCTTCTCGGACCCGGCCCGCTTCTCCCTCGCCCACGGCGGCAAGGACCGCCACCCCTTCCCGGTGCCGGTCAAGGTCTACGACAAGACGATCGGCGTCCTGAAGACCGCCGTCGAGCAGGCCAGGCTCGGCCGGGACGAAAAGCTCGCCGCCATCCGCCGCCTCGACGAGCAGGCGCGCCGCCTGGAGGGGCATGTTTCGGGTCCCTCCTTCGAGGCGCACCTCGCCGAGGAGCGGCGCCGGTCCCATGATAATGGCGGGATGAGCGTGTTCGGGCCGGAGCCCTCGCCGGATGCGGCGAAGGGCTCAGCCGTCGGGCTCCCGGCCTGAAGCCGGCGAGTCTTGCGTGAAGAAGGTCCTGCCTGGCGCCACCCAAAGCACGCCCTCGGCGCCCGGATCGAACTGGTCCAGTTCGCCCTCGTCGATCTCGAGCGATTCGGGCAGCGCGTCCCACTCGAAGCGCCTAATCAGCGCAAGCGCCCGCGCCTTGTTGGGAGCCGCAACGTCGTAGGTGGCGTAGAAGCCCTTGTGGGCGAAGGGGCCGGTCTCGTGAATTCGCCCGGTAACGAGGAGCCGCCCGCGTCGAAGCGCCCGCAGTCCGCGATGCGCATTCAGCCGCCCGATAGCCCGTATCGCCCCCCGATTATGGCGGCGCAAGACGATGGCCAAATCGATGGCCCCGTCCACCGGGTCGCGCAAGCCGAGCCCGACCGCCCAGAAGCAGCCCCAGCCAAGCAGCCAGCCCGCGCCAGACGCGAGCTTGCGCAGCAGAGACTCTTCATAGACCCACCAGGAAACCTCCTCCGGTTCCGCCTGGCTCAAGCCGCGATCTGCTCCAGGGCATTCCTGACCGCGGCCAGCGCGTCCGATGCCTTCTCCCCTTCAGGACCGCCGCCCTGCGCCATGTCCGGCCGCCCTCCGCCGCCTTGGCCGCCGAGCGCTTCCACCGCCTTCCGGACCAGGTCGACGGCGCTGTGATGACCCATGAGGTCGTCGGTCACGCCCACGGCCACCGTCGCGCGGCCTTCGTTCACCGCGACAAGGGCGATCACCCCGGAGCCGACCCTATGCTTGGCTTCGTCGACCAGGCCGCGCAGGCCCTTCGGGTCGATTCCCTGAAGCACCTGGCCGATGAAGTTGTGGCCGCCGACCTGCTCCGGCCCCTGCGCCTCGGCCTTGGTGCCGCCGCCCAGCGCCAGCGCCTTCTTCGCCTCCGCCAGCTCGCGCTCCAGCCGGCGACGGTCCTCGATGAGCGCCGTGACCCGCGCCGGCACCTCCTCCGGGCTCGACTTGAGCGAGGCTGCCGCCTGCTTGAGGCGGTTCTCGCGCTCGGTCAGCCACTGGCGCGCGGCCTCGCCGGTCAGCGCCTCGATGCGGCGCACGCCCGCCGCGACGGCGCTTTCGGCGACGATCTTGAACAGCTGGATATCACCCAAAGCGTTGACATGGGTGCCGCCGCACAGCTCGACCGAATAGCTCGCATCGGCCCCGCGGCCCATGGAGAGGACGCGGACCTCCTCACCATATTTCTCCCCGAACAGCGCCATGGCGCCGGCGGAAATGGCTTCGTCGGGGCTCATCAGCCGGGTGGTGACGGCGTCGTTCTCGCGGATGTGGCGGTTCACTTCCTCCTCGACGGCGGCGATATCCTCCACGGTGAGCGCCTTGGGATGCGAGAAGTCGAAGCGCAGGCGGTCGGGGGCGACGAGGCTGCCCTTCTGGGTGACGTGGCCGCCGAGGCGATGGCGAAGAGCGGCGTGGAGCAGGTGGGTGGCGCTGTGGTTCGCGCGCACCCGGCCGCGCCGCTCGGCGTCGATCGAGAGGTGGACGGCGTCGCCGACCGCGACCTCCCCGGAGCGGATGACCGCATGGTGGGCGTGGAGCCGGCCTAGCGGCTTCGACGTGTCCTCGACCTCGGCCTGCAAGCCCTTGTCGCTGGTAACCGAACCGGTGTCCCCCATCTGGCCGCCGCTCTCGCCGTAGAAGGGCGTCTGATTGGTGAGGATCGTCACCTTGTCGCCGGCTTGGGCATGCTCGACGCGCTCCCCGTCCCTCACCAGGGCGACCACGACACC
>DASWRU010000103.1:0-15676 GCA_036403015.1 Allosphingosinicella sp. | reverse complement strand
CCGGCGGCAATCGCGGAGTCTTCACCGCCTGGGACCCGGTGCGGCGCAGGGCGATGTGGGAGATAAGGGAGGACCTGCCGCTCTGGTCCGGAGCGCTGGCGACCGGCGGCGACGTCGTCTTCTACGGGACCATGGACGGCTGGTTCAAGGCGATCAGCGCCATCGACGGCAAGCTGCTGTGGCAGCAGCGGCTCGACAGCGGCATCATCAGCCAGCCGGTCACCTATCGAGGACCCGACGGCCGCCAATATGTCGCGGTGCTGACCGGGGTCGGCGGCTGGATGGGCGTCATCGTCTCCGCCCAGCTCGACGGCCGCGACCCGACCGCCGCCTTGGGCTTCGCCAACGCCGTCCGCGATCTGCCCCGCCGCACCCAGCCGGGAGGGAAGCTCTATGTCTTCGCGCTTCCCCGCTAGCCGCCGCACGAACCTCCCCCCCTCCCTGCAAGGGAGGGGCCGGGGGTGGGTAGCGAGCGCAGCGAGCCTTCCGGCACTGCGTCTCGGCCGCCTTCGGCGGTACCCACCCCTGGCCCCTCCCTTGCAGGGAGGGGGATGGGCCGGCGCCCTCCTCCTGCTCCTCGCCCTGCCCGGCTGCGACCGGGAGCAGCGGGACATGAACGGGCAGCCCAAGGCCGAGACCGCCGCCTTCGTCCCCGCCGGCGACCCGCGCGCCAAGGAATATGAGAACAACGCCTTCCATATCGCCCAGGGGCAGAAATGGTTCGGCTGGTTCAACTGCTCGGGCTGCCATTTCCACGGCGGCGGCGGCATGGGACCGCCCTTGATGGACGAGCAATGGGCCTATGGCGGGCGGATGGAAGATATCGTCGCCTCGATCCTCTACGGCCGCCCCAACGGCATGCCCGACTGGCACGACAAGATCACCGAGCAGCAGGCGTGGGAGCTCGCCGCCTATGTGAAGTCGCTCTCCGCCCACCCGCGGCAGGACGCGCTGTCGGCGCGGGCCGACGAGATGAGCAACACCGAGCCGCAGACGCTTCAGGAGCGGCAGAAGGTGATCCCGGAGAACATGTCGCCGCCCTCGGGGGAGCAGAATTGATGCGGCGCCCGTTCCTCGCGCCCCTCCTGCTGCTCGGCGGGTGCTCCGGCCTCCAGACGGTGGGCGGCCGCGAGGGGCGCGACGCCGCCCTGATCAACGACCTCTTCACGACCTTCTGCATCGTCACCGCCCTCTTCTTCGCCGCGGTGATGGCGTTCCTGGTCGCCGCCTACTGGCGCCGCAGGGGCCATAGCGAAGACGGCATGCCGGACGCGCTTCAGGTGCCGTCGCGGGAGGGCAGGCTGAGGGTCGCTTTGCTCCTCTGGGCCGGCGCGGTGACCGGCGGGCTGATGGCGCTGGCGGTGGCGAGCTATTTCACCGACCGCAGCCTCGCTTTCCCGAACCCGGACAACCGGCCGGTGGTGAGCATCGAGGTGACCGGCAACCAATGGTGGTGGGACGTCCAATATCATTTCCAGGACCCGTCGAAGAATTTCCGCACCGCCAACGAGATCCACCTGCCGGTCGGCATGCCGGCAATGATCTACCTGAAGGCGAACGACGTCATCCACAGCTTCTGGGTACCGAATTTGGCGGGGAAGCAGGACCTCATCCCGGGGCGGGTGAACGACATCGTCCTGGTGCCGACCAGGATCGGCCGGTATCGCGGCCAGTGCGCCGAATATTGCGGGCTCCAGCACGCCCATATGGCGCTCGACGTGACGGTCGAGACGCCGCGGGACTTCGGCCGCTGGCTGGCTCACCAGACCCAGCCGGCGACGACTCCGACGACGCCCGAGGCCATTGCCGGCTATCAATTCTTCAACAACCGCCAGTGCAGCTCCTGCCACGCCGTCGCCGGCACGCCCGCCTCGGCGACGGTGGCGCCGGACCTCACCCACCTGATGAGCCGCCGGTCGATCGCCGCCGGCGCGCTGCCCAACGGCACCGGCCCGCTGCACGCCTGGGTCGCCGACCCGCAGGGCGTCAAGCCGGGCAGCAACATGCCCTACATAGGCCTCAACGCCGACGAGCTGCACAATGTGGTCGCCTATCTGGAGACTCTGAAATGAGGCGCGCCCCTCCATCATCCCAGCGAAAGCTGGGATCCATGCGGACTCAGCCGCGGGCATCGCAATCCAAATGGGGCCCAGCCTCCGCTGGGGCGACGCGCCCATGACCGTCCTCTCCGGCCAGGACCTGCCGCGCGACGGCGAGATGCTGCAGGGCGCGGCGCTCCACGGGCGGCTCGAGCGGACCTGGGGCGACGCGCCGGGCCTGTGGGGCTGGCTGACCACCACCGACCACAAGCGCATCGGCAAGCGCTACATTGTCACCGCGATGGTGTTCCTGATCCTCGGCGGCCTGCTGGCGCTCGTCATGCGGCTTCAGCTCGCCAAGCCGGAGAGCGGCCTCATCACGCCGGACCGCTACAACCAGCTCTTCACCATGCACGGCACGACGATGATGTTCCTCTTCGCCGTGCCGGTGATGGAGGCGATGGCGATCTACCTCGTGCCGCTGATGATCGGGACGCGGAACATCTCCTTCCCGCGCCTAAACGCCTTTTCCTATTACATGTACCTCGCCGGCGGCACCTTGCTGTGGGTAGCCTTCATGCTGAACATCGGGCCCGATGCCGGCTGGTTCGCCTACGTCCCCCTCTCCGGCCCCGAATTCTCGCCGGGCAAGCGCACCGACATCTGGGCGCAGATGGTGACGTTCACCGAAGTCGCCGCGCTCGCGGTGGCGGTGGAGCTGGTGGCGACCATCTTCAAGCAGCGCGCGCCGGGCATGACCCTGGCGCGGATGCCGCTCTTCGTCTGGGGGGTGCTGGTCACCGCCTTCATGGTCATCTTCTCGATGCCGTCGGTCGCGCTCGCGTCGAGCTTCCTGATCTCGGACCGCCTCGTCGGCACCCATTTCTACAACCAGTTCGAGCATGGCGACCCCCTGCTCTGGCAGCACCTCTTCTGGTTCTTCGGCCATCCTGAGGTCTACATCATCTTCATCCCCGGCGCCGGCTTCGTCAGCCAGATCACCGAAACCTTCTGCCGCCGCCAGGTCTTCGCCTACCCCGCGATGGTGCTGGCGCTGGTCAGCATCGGGCTCCTCGCCTTCGGGGTGTGGGTCCATCACATGTTCGCGACCGGGCTGCCGCGCATGGGCTATGCCTTCTACACCGCCGCGACCATGGCGGTGGCGATCCCGTCGGGCGTCCAGATCTTCTGCTGGATCGCGACCATGTGGGACGGGCGGCCGCGCTTCCAGGTGCCTTTGCTCTACGTCGTCGCCTTCATCATCACTTTCGTCATCGGCGGCCTCTCCGGGGTGATGCAGGCGAGCGTGCCGATCGACCTCCAGGTCCACGACACCTATTTCATCGTCGCCCACTTCCACTACGTGCTGATCGGCGGCGCCGTCTTCCCCCTGCTCGGCGCCTTCACCTACTGGTTCCCCAAATTCACCGGGCGGATGATGGGCGAGGGGCTGGGCAAGGTCAGCTTCTGGATGATCTTCCTCGGCTTCCAGCTCGGCTTCTTCCCGATGCACCTGCTTGGCCTGTGGGGCATGCCGCGGCGAGTCTACACCTATCCGGCGGGGATGGGCTGGGACGACATGAACATGCTCGCCACGATGGGCGCCTTCGTCGTCGCGCTCGCCGTGCTTCTGTTCGTCGTCAACGCGGTCCACTCGATGTTCCGCGGCCGGGTCGCCGACGCCAATCCGTGGGACGCTCCGACCCTCGAATGGGCGGTGCCCTCGCCGCCGCCGCAATATAATTTCCTGCACATCCCGGTGGTGACCAGCCGCACGCCGCTGTGGGACAATCGCAACCACCTTCCCGTCGTCACCGGCCTCAGGGTGGATGACCGCGAGATATTGCTGACGACGGTGATGGACGCGCGGCCGGACCTCCGCGAAGCCTCGCCGCTGCCCTCGATCTGGCCGCTCTGGGCGGCGCTCTCGACGACCTGCCTGTTCATCTCCTCGATCTTCACGCCCTGGGCGGTCGTGATCGGCGCCTTCCCGGTGGCCGCGGCTTTGATCGCCTGGTTCTGGCCGAAATCGCCCCCCTCTCCCGAACCGGTGATGGAATGACCCTGCCCGTCAAATTCACCGAGGACGTCCGGGAGCTCCCGACCCATGCGTTTGGCCACAGGAGCCTCACCTGGTGGGGCGTCGTCGCCTTCTTCCTGATCGAGGGGACGGCGTTCGGCCTCGCCATCGGCACCTATTTCTTCCTCCAGGGCGTCGAGGACAATTGGCCGCCCGATCCGTGGCAGCCGCCCGGCCTGATCTGGGGGACTTTGTTCACGATCCTCATCGTCCTGAGCGAGATACCCAACACCATCGTCAAGCGCGCGGCGGAGAAGCACGACGTCGCGACGATCCGCCGCTTCATGCTGGTCCTGCTCCCGATCTTCGCGCTGCTGCTCCTGTTCCGGGCGCTCGAGTTCACCACCCTCAACGTGATGTGGACCGACAATGCCTATGGCTCGATCATCTGGGCCCTGCTGGTCCTCCACCTCACCCACATCCTCACCGACATCGTCGATTCGGTGGTGCTGACGGCGCTCATGTTCACCATCCATTCGGGCGAGAACCGGCGGGTCGTCGACGTTGCCGAGAACGCCATGTACTGGCGCTTCGTCTGGCTGACGTGGCTGCCCATCTATCTGCTCATCTACTGGGTGCCGAGGTGGGTCGCATGAAGCTGCACCCGGAAGCCCGCGGCACCCTGCTGAGCTGGTGCGCCCTCGCCGCCGCGGCGACGGCCTGGTTCGGGTCGCAGCAGCTGGGCTCCAACGTCGCCTTCGCCGCCTGCCATGCGGACGACGACCTGTTCCCCTTCGCGCTGTTCCTGGCCGCGATGCTGCTGCTCGGGACCGGCATCTTCCTCTCCTGGCGGGTCTGGAAGAGCGGGCCGGAGACGGAGGTTCGCCCGTTCGTGGCTTTGGTCGGGATCCTGAGCGGCGGCCTGCTCGGCGTGGCGATAATCCTCCAGTTCCTCGCCGGGCTGATCATCCCCGGCTGCTTCGCATGAAGCGCCTCCTCCCCCTGCTGCTGCTCGTGCCCGCGCCGGCTTTGGCGCATGGCGGCGGGGCGCCGGAAGGCTGGCGGCCGGAGCTCTGGGTGGCTCTGCCGCTGCTGCTGCTGGGGGGGATCTACGCCCTCGGCTTCGCGAAGCTGTGGAGCCGTTCCGAGCAGGGGCGGCCCGGGCTGAGGCGCGGCGCCCTCCTCTTCGCCGGCGGGTGGGCGACGCTCGCCGGCGCGGTCGGATCGCCGCTCCACGGGGCGGGCGAGCACAGCTTCACCCTGCACATGATCGAGCATGAGCTGATCATGCTCCCCGCCGCGCTGCTGCTGGTGCTGGCGAAGCCGGGGCCGGTGCTGCTCTGGGCCTTTCCTCCGGCCGCGCGCGGGGCGCTGGCGGGCGCCTCGCGCGGCGCGAGGCCGCTCTGGGAAACGCTGTCGCTCCCGGTCGCCGCGACCTTGCTCCAGGGCGCCGCGATGTGGCTGTGGCACATGCCGCCGCTGTTCGACCGGGCGCTGGACGGCGAGGGCTGGCACATCGCCCAGCATGTCAGCTTCCTCGCCACCGCTTTGCTCTTCTGGTGGGCGATGGCGCACGGCAAAGCGGGGCGGCAGGGCTACGGCCTCGCCGCCTTGTGCCTGTTCGTGACGACTTTGATCGGCGGCGCGCTGGGGGCGCTGATGGCCTTCTCGACCAGCCCCTGGTACGCGCCCTACGCGGCGATGGGGATGACTCCGGGCGGCCTCTCGCCGGCGGAGGACCAGCAGCTCGCCGGGCTCGTCATGTGGATTCCGGGCGGAGTCTTCCACGCCGTCGCCGCCCTCTATTTCCTCTACCAGTGGCTCAAGGCCAGCGAGGTGGGCCATGCCGTCGCCGCGGAATAAGCCGCTCCTCATCGCCGGCGGGGCCGCCGGCGCCGTGCTGCTCCTCTGCCTCGGCTTCTGGATGGAGGCGCGCTACGAGGGGCAGGAACTGGCCCGCAAGGCCGAGGCGATGACGCTCGGCAAGGTCGAGCGCGGCCAAGTTGCGTTCGGCAAGTACAGCTGCGGCGGCTGCCACACTTTGCTGGGAGTCTCCGGCGCCAACGGCACGGTCGGGCCGCCGCTCGACGGCATCGCGGCGCGCGGCATCATCGGCGGCCGCCTCGCCAACAATCCCGACAATCTTCGCGCCTGGATCGAGCGGCCTCAGTCGGTCTCGCCCGGCACCGCCATGCCCGACCTCGGCGTGACGAAGCAGGATTCGCGCGACATCGCCGCCTTCCTCTACACAAGGACATGATCCGCGCCGCGGCCTGTGCCCTATTCCTGATCGCCGCGTCCGCCCGGGCGGAGACGCTCTACGTCTCCGACGAGGAGGCGAATTTCGTCCATGTCATCGACGCGGGGACACTGAAGGAGACGGGGCGGCTCGACGTCGGGAAGCGCCCCCGCGGCATCGAGCTGTCGAGCGACGGCCGGATCCTCTACGTCGCCGCGGGGGACAGCGACGACATCGCCGTCGTGGATCTCGCCAGCGGCAAGGTCACCGGCCGCCTCCCCTCCGGCCCCGACCCGGAGACCTTCGCCCTCTCGCCCGACGGCAAGCGCCTCTACGTCGCCAACGAGAACGACAATGCGATGTCGGTGGTCGACATCGCCGCCGCGAAGAACGTCGCCCAGGTCCCGGTCGGCGGGGAGCCGGAGGGGACCGGGGTCAGCCCCGACGGCCGGCTGGTGGTCCAGGCGTCGGAGAGCGGCTCCACCGCCCATGTCGTCGACGCCGCCACCAACCGCGTGATCGACAACCTCATCGTCGACGCGCGGCCCCGCTTCGTCGCCTTCACCCCCGACGGCAGGCGCTTCTGGGTCTCGTCGGAAGCGCGGGGCACGATCTCGGTCTTCGACACCGCGACCCGCAGGCTGGTCGGCAAGATCGACTTCCAGGCCGCGAAGCTGCTCGACGCGACCTCCGACACCTTCGTCCAGCCGGTCGGAATCGCCTTCACCCGCGACGGCCGCCACGCTTATGTCGGCCTCGGCCGGGCGAAGCTGGCGGCGGAGGTGGACCCGGCGACGCTGAAGATCGTGCGCACCTGGCCGGTCGGCTGGCGGGCGTGGAACATCGCCTTGTCGCCGGACGAGAAGCGGCTCTACACTGCCAACGGCCTGTCGGGCGACGTGACCGCGATCGACCTCGTCTCGAACCGGGCGATCGGCACCGTCCATGTCGGCGGCAAGCCCTGGGGAATCGTCGCCGCGCCATGAAGAGCCTCGCCATCGCCGCCCTCCTCCTCCTCGCGCCCACCGCGGCGGGCGCCGAAGGGCGCGTGCTCAAGGTCTGCGCCGACCCGAACAACCTGCCTTTCTCGAACCGCAAGCTGGAGGGCTTCGAGAACAAGCTGGTCGATCTCGTCGCGAAGGACCTCGGAGCCACAATCGCCTACACCTGGTGGGCGCAGCGGCGCGGCAATGTTCGGAGCACGCTCAACGCCGGCCTGTGCGACCTCATCCCCGGCGTCGGCAGCAGCGTCGACATGCTCGGGACGACCCGGCCCTATTACCGCTCGACCTACGTGGCGGTGACGCGGACCGACCGCGCCCTCGCCATCGACGGCTTCGACGATCCGCGCCTGAGGACGCTGAGGATCGGAGTCCAGCTGATCGGCGACGACGGCGCCAACACGCCCCCCGCCCATGCTCTGGCCAAGCGAGGCATCGTCGGGAACGTGCGCGGCTTCATGGTCTATGGCGACTACGACAAGGTCGCGCCGCAGGAGGATATCGTCAGGGCCGTGGCGGCGGGCGAGGTCGACGTCGCCTTCGTCTGGGGCCCCGTCGCCGGCTATTTCGCGGCTCGGGAGGCGGCGCCGCTCACGGTGACGCCGCTCGCGCAGGCGTTCGACGGGCCGCAGCTGCCGATGGTGTTCGACGTCTCGATGGGCACGCGCCGCGCCGACCGGGCGCTGCGCGAGGAGATAGAAAGCGTGCTCGCCCGCCATGCGGGGGAGGTGAAGGCGCTGCTCGCCCGCTACCGCCTGCCGCTGGTGGAGGACCGGGCGGCGCCGTGATTGTCGCGCTCGACCGCGCGCTGGACGCCGCTAGGCGCGACCCCGCTCTGCTTCGGGCCGCCCAGGCGCTGCTCGACAACGACCTGCCGGTGGCGGAGGGGATATTGCGCCGGCACCTCTACGCCGCGCCGACCGACGTCCCGGCGATGCGGATGATGGCCGAGCTGGCGGGACGGCTCGGCCGCTACAAGGATGCGGAGGCGCTGCTCCGCCGGGCGCTGGAGCTGGCGCCCGACTTCACCGCCGCGCGCGCCAACCTCGCCACCGCCCTCTACCGCCAGAACAGGCCGGCCGAGGCGATCGAGGCGCTGGACGCCATCCTGGAGGCGGAGCCCGGCCATGCCGGCCACCAGAACCTCAAGGCGGCGGCGCTCAGCCGGATCGGCGGCTATGAGGAAGCCTTGCGCCTCTACGAGGAGGTCCTCGCCCGCCTCCCCGGCCAGCCGAAATTGTGGATGAGCTACGGCCATGTCCTGAAGACGGTCGGCCGCACCGCCGACGGCGTGGCCGCCTATCGCCGCGCCATCGGCGTCAGGCCGACGCTGGGCGAAGCCTGGTGGAGCCTCGCCAACCTGAAGATTGTGGAGCTGGGGACGGACGACGTCGCGGCGATGGAGGCGGCGCTGGCCGACCCGGCCGCCTCGCCGCACGACCGCCTCCACCTCCATTTCGCGCTCGGCAAGGCGCTCGAGGATGCCGGCGAGGCGGAACGGGCGTTCGGTCATTATGCGCAGGGCAATGGCCTCCGCCGGGGCATGATGGCCTACGATTCCGACGAGGTCAGCCGCTTCGTCGCCCGATCCACGGCGCTCTTCACGCCGGCCTTCTTCGCCGCCCGCGAAGGGGCGGGCTGCCCGAGGCCCGACCCGATCTTCGTCCTCGGCATGCCGCGGGCGGGCTCGACGCTCATCGAGCAGATCCTCGCCAGCCATCCCCTGGTCGAAGGCACGATGGAGCTGCCCGACATGCCCTCGATCGCCCGGCGCCTCGGCGGTCCCAAGGAGGAGGACGGGGACCGCTATCCCGGCTGCCTCGCCGAGCTGGACGGCGAAGCGCTGCGGGCGCTGGGCGAGGAGTATCTCCAGCGCGCGCAGGTCCAGCGCCGCGAAGGCCGCCCCTTCTTCATCGACAAGATGCCCAACAACTGGGTCCATGCCGGCCTCATCCACCTGATCCTGCCCAACGCGAAGATCGTCGACGCGCGGCGGCACCCGCTGGATTGCTGCTTCTCCAACTTCAAGCAGCATTACGCCCGCGGCCAGGGTTTCAGCTACTCGCTCGCCGACATGGGGCATTATTATGCGGACTATGTCCGGCTCATGGCCCATGTCGACCGGGTGCTGCCGGGACGCGTTCACCGGGTGATCCACGAACGGCTGATCGACCAGCCCGAAGCCGAGGTCCGCGCCCTGCTCGCCTATCTCGGCCTCGACTTCGATCCCGCCTGCCTGCGCTTCCATGAGAATCGCCGCGCCGTCCGAACCGCCAGCTCGGAGCAGGTCCGCCGCCCGCTCAACCGCGAAGGCCAGGGCCAGTGGCGGCCGTTCGAGGCCTGGCTGGGGCCTCTGAAGGAGGCGCTCGGCCCCGTCCTCGCCGCCTATCCCGACGCGCCCCCGCCGTGACAATCGGGCAACAGCCGCGCCGACGCCGCCGTTCCGCCCCCAAAATGAATTGACGCTCCGGCCAAAGCGGCACACCTTCGCCCGGTCGTCATTCTCCTGGGGGAAGATGAATGCGCCTGCCCGAGACCGGCCTTCGTACCGCCGCCTTCGCTCTGCTCGCCACGACCATGCTCACCCAGGCCGGCGCCGCGCTCGCGCAGGGCGGCCCGCCGCCGCCCGACCAGCCGCCGGCGAACGGCCCCGCCACGAACGCGCCCCCCGCCAATGCCGCGGCGACGGACGCGGTCGACAATGACGAGATCGTCGTCACCGCGCAGAAGCGCGAGGAGAATCTGCAGGACGTGCCGATCTCGATCCAGGCGCTCGGCACCGCCCGCCTCGAAGAGCTCAACGTCTCCAACTTCAACGATTATACCAAGCTGACCCCCAGCGTCTCCTTCCAGACCGGCACGCCGGGCAGCGCGAACGTCTATATCCGCGGCGTCGCCTCGGGCGGCGACGGCAACCATTCGGGCTCGCTGCCGTCGGTCGGCGTCTATCTGGACGAGCAGCCGGTGACGACCATCGGCGGCACCGTCGACGTCCACATCTACGACATCGCCCGCATCGAAGTGCTGCGCGGCCCGCAGGGCACGCTCTACGGCGCCTCCTCGGAAGCCGGCACGATCCGCATCATCACCAACAAGCCCGATCCCGCCTCCTTCTACGGCGGCGCCAACGCGGAGGTGAACCGGGTCACCCACGGCGGCTGGGGCGGCAAGGCGGAAGGCTTCGTCAACGCCCCGCTCAGCCCTTCGGCGGCCCTGAGGGTGGTCGGATGGTATCAGCGCGACGCCGGCTATATCGACAATGTCGCCGGCACCCGCCCCTTCCGGCCGCAGCCGGGCGGGATCGTCGCCAACAACAATGCGCTGGTGGAGAACAACTTCAACCATGTCGAGTTCGCCGGCGCCCGCGCCGCGCTCGGCATCGACATCACCGACAATTGGACGGCGACGGCCACCGTGATGGGCCAGGACCAGCACAATCACGGCACGTTCGGCTTCGAGCCGACGGTCGGCGACCTCCGGGTCCAGCATTTCTATCCGGACTTCAGCCACGATCGCTTCGCCCAGGCCGCGCTCACCATCGAGGGCAAGCTCTCCAACTGGGACCTCACCTATTCCGGCGCCTATTTCGAGCGGAAGATCAATGCGTCGAGCGACTATACCGATTATGCCGAGGCCTATGACGAGCTCTATTCGAGCTACGGCGGCATCGCCGGCTATCTCTACATCACCGACGCCGCCGGCCACACGATCGACCCGTCGCAGCACATCATCGGGTTCGACCATTTCACCAAGATGAGCCACGAATTGCGCATCGCCTCCCCGGCCGATTCCCGGCTGCGGGTGGTGGCGGGGCTGTTCTACCAGCGCCAGACCCACCTCATCCACCAGGATTACCAGGTGACGAACCTCGCCCCCGCGGTGTCGGTCAACGGCCACCCGGGGACCTTGTGGCTGACCCAGCAGGACCGCATCGACAAGGATTATGCCGCGTTCGGCGAGGCGAGCTTCGACATACTCGACAACCTCACATTCACCGGCGGAGTCCGCGCCTACAAATACGACAATTCGCTGATCGGCTTCTTCGGATTCGGCCGCAATCCGGGCGGCGGCTTCACCGCCGGGCCGTTCAACGCGGTGGGGAGCTCGAAGACGGGCGTCATCCAGTGCTTCACCACGACCGGCCAGAGGCTGACCGCCAACAAGAGCGGGACCCTGATCCCCGGCGTCGTGCCGGGCTCGCCCTGCACCAATCTC
Organism: Allosphingosinicella sp.; assembly: GCA_036403015.1. GTDB lineage: Bacteria > Pseudomonadota > Alphaproteobacteria > Sphingomonadales > Sphingomonadaceae > Allosphingosinicella. The sequence continues at coordinate 4,162 of DASWRU010000103.1, read as the reverse complement.
GGCGTGTTCAGCAACGGCTCGGTGCATCCGCAGCGGGCCAAGGGCGACGGCTTCACCCACCGCCTCAACCTCACCTGGAAGGTGACTCCCGACCATCTCCTCTACGCCACCTGGTCGAAGGGCTTCCGGCCCGGCGGCATCAACCGCCGCGGCGATCTCGGCGCCTACCAGGCGGACACGCTGACCAATTACGAGATCGGCTTCAAGACGAGCTGGGCCGGACACCTGACGCTGAACGGCGCCATCTTCCGGCAGGATTGGAACCGGTTCCAATATTCCTTCCTCGGCCCCAACAGCTTCACCGAGATCCACAACGCGCCGAGCGCCCGGATCAAGGGCGCCGAGCTCGATCTGTCGTGGCGTCCGGCGCAGGGGCTCAGCATCACCGGCAGCGCCGCCTATACCGACGCCAAGCTTCGCCAGAACGTGTGCACGATCGACGATCCGACCTTCACCTGCGCCGCGCCCGGCAACTCGATCTCGGCGCATGCCGGAACGCGCCTCCCGGTCACGCCCAAGTTCAAGTTCAGCGGCGTCGGGCGCTACGAATTCCCGGTCGGCGGCGATTCCAAGGCGCATGTGCAGGCGGTGGTCACCCACCAGAGCTCGTCCTCGGCCGACCTTCGCGAGGCCGCGGCGACTTTGCTCGGGCGGCTCAAGCCCTACACGATGGCCGATTTCGCCTTCGGCGTGGACTGGAAGCGGTTCACCATCGAAGCGTTCATCGAGAACGCCTTCGACACCCGCGCGCAGATCACCCGCTTCGACCAGTGCGGCCAGTGCTTCAACCGCATCTACATCGTCCCCTACCGCCCGCAGACGATCGGGCTGAGGGTCGGCACGCGGTTCTAGGGCCTGTCCTCTCGACACTAACCCGCTCATCCTGAGTAGCCGGTGAGCTTGTCGAACCGGCGTATCGAAGGACGCACAGCTCGTGAACGTGCTTCGATACGGGCCCCTTCGACTGCCTGCAAGGCAGGCGCTCAGGACATGCTTCGCCAGGCTCAGTCCCTACTCAGGATGAGCGGATTAGGGTCAGAGGGACAAAGCCTAAGACGCGCGCACGTCCTTGGCGAGGAGGGTGCGGACGGCGCGGCGGTAGCTGCGGCCGACCGGCAGGGTGATGCCGCGGTCCGTCACCACCTGATAGCTCCCCGTCGCGCGCCGCCGGACGCTCACCACCCGGTCGCGGTCGACGATGTTCGAGCGGTGGATGCGCATGAAGCGATGCGGATTGAGCCGGTCCGCCATCCCGGTCACGGATTCGCGATGGAGATAGGAGGCCTCGCCGACGAACAGCCGGACATATTCGCCTTCCGCCGCGATCCGCTCCACCTTGTCGAGATCGACCCGGATGCTCTCGCCGCGCGACTGGACCCAGAGGTGGTTGCGTTCGCCGAGCTCGGCGTTGCGCTCGCGGCGGAGCGCCTCCAGCTGGCCGGCAAGCTCCCGCAGCCGCTCGTTGGCGTTGCGGTCGACCAGCGCCTGGCGGACGCGCTGCATCGCCGTTTCGAGCCGGGTCAGGCGCACGGGCTTGGTGAGCAAATCGATGGCGCCGGTGTCGAAGGCGGTGGCGGCGAAGTGGGGGAAGGCGGTCACGAAGACGATGAGCGGCTTGGTGCCCTCCCCTCGCGCCAGCGCCTCCACGACGTCGAAGCCGTCGAGGAGCGGCATTTCGATGTCGAGCAGCACGGCGTCGGGACGGAGCGCGAGGATCTGCTCGAGCGCCGCCTTGCCGCTGGTGGCGCTGCCGACCAGCTCGACGTCCGCGAACCGGCCGAGGAGATCGCTCAACCGGTCGAGCGCCAGCGCCTCGTCGTCGGCGGCGAATACCCGGATCATCGATCCGCCGCCCGGTTGAAGGGCATTTCAAGCTCGACCCGGAAGGCGCCGTCCGGGTCCGTCCGCACTTCGAAGGAGGCGCTGTCGCCGAAGCGTGCGGCGAGCCGCTCGGCGACGTTGGCGAGGCCGAGGCCGGTGCTCGGGCTCTGCCGCACCGGTCCGTCCGGCGGCGTGTTGCGCGCCGTGATCCGCAGCCGACCTCCCTCGCGCCGGGCGGCGATCGAGAAGGCGATCGGGCAGGTGCTGTGCGCGACGGCGTGGCGGATGACGTTCTCCGCGAGCGGCTGGGTGATGAGGCTCGGCACCAGCGCGCCGCGCGTGTCGGCCGGTATCAGCAGATCGACGGTCAGGCGGTCGGGGAAGCGCAGCCGCTCGATCTCCAGGTACAGCGACTGGAGGCCGATCTCGCGTTCGAGCGGAATGTCCTCCTGCGGATCGAGCGAGAGCGTCGCGCGCAGGAAGTCGCCGAGATTCTCGACCATCCGCTCGGCGGTCTCGACGTCGCGCTTGGAGACCAGGGCCGCGATCGAGTTCAGCGTGTTGAACATGAAGTGCGGGTTCAGCTGGTAGCGCAGCGCCCGCAGGTGAGCGCCGTGGGCGACGCGCTGCGACTCGGCGAGCTCCAGGCTGTAGGACAAAGCGAGCAGCATCCCCGAGAGCGCGCCATAGGCCCAGAACCATTGCAGAAGCGCGCCCAGCATGCCGTCGAACCGGAAGGCGGCGACGTTCTTCGCGCCCATGAACAGCTGGAAGACGGCGAAGTTGCCGACGGCGTGAAGGCTGGCTCCGGCCAGCGCCAGGCCCGCCGCGACGAGCAGCTGCATCCCGAAACGCTTCCCGGGCAGCCGGCGCATGATACGGGCCATGACGAGGGATATGCCGACGCCGAGCAAAGTGACGCAGGCGCGCGGCAGGAGAAGGTTGGAGGAGCCGCTTTCCCACATCAGCAGCTGCTGGATGGAAAGCACCGCGAACTGAATCGCCCAGAAAACCAGGACGCAGGCGAGCAGCCCCCGCTGGCGAAGCACCTCCCCGGGACGATGAGCGGCGCGGATTTCGGCGGCGGCGTTCACGGCTTCGGGTAGGATATCGCCGAACGGCCCGCAAGCGCGGCTCGTGCCGTTCGTGGGTCGAGACGGGTCGTTCACTGCTTGCGGGAGGGTCAGGCGGCGCGGTGCAGCGGCAGCGGCTCCGGGTGCGGCGGCCGCCCGGCCATGGGCAGCGCCTCCAGCCCCCGCACCACCGCGCGGACCGGGTAGACGGCGGCGAGCGCCGAGTCCGCGGCCTCCTGGCAGATTTGGCGCAGCTCGTGGCGGGTGAGCGGGCGGCGCCCCGGCACCAGCATCGGCAGCGCGATCTCCTCATGGAGGCGCCGAACGAACGCCCGCCCCGCGCTGGCGCGCAGGTCGAGCGCCGAGCCGGCGCGGCGTCCGGCGCCGGCGACCGCCTGCTTGAGGCCGATGCGGGCGCGCTCGACGATCGCGGCCTCGTGCTTCTTGGGCAGCCACGGCCGCGCCGCGCCGTCGCGCACGACCAGATAGAGGAGGCGCCGGTAGCGCTCGGACTCGAACTGGCCGGCGCAGCGGGCGGCATAAGCGAGGATGGCCCCGCGCACGCTGGTCTCCGCGTCGCAGGCCGGCGCCAGCGCCGCCTCGATCGCGGCGATCTGCGCCGCGACGCTCAGCCGGTAGAGCGTCTCCATGTCGCCATACCAGTGATAGAGGGTGCCGGAGTCGATGCCGGCCGCCGCGACGACGTCGCGCACCGTCACCCGGGTCCGCGCCGGGTCCGACTGGAGCCGGAATACCGCGTCGTGCAGCCTGTCGGTCCGAGCGCCCGGCGCCACGCCCGCCTCCCGCCCTAGAAGTTCAGGGTGACGCCGGCGAAGAGATACCGCCCCAGCGCGTCGTAGACGTTCGGGAAGGTGTTGCCGGAGCAGAAGGTGGCGACGCAGGCGTTGACGACGTTGGTGGTGCCGTTGGCGCCGATGATCGGCGGCGGCCGGTCGAACAGATTGTTCACGCCCAGGCGGAAGTCGTAATGATCGCCGAGCCGGGCGGTGAAGGTCAGGTCGAAATAGCTCTGCGCCGGGATTCGGCCGTTGAACGGCGAGAAGGCGCCGGCGAGCTGGGCCTGCGGGCTCGACAGGTCGATCTTGACCGCGCTGAAATAGCGCCACTGGGCGGAGAGGCCGATGCCGCCCGGGCTGTTCCAGCCGATCCTCAGCTTGTGCCGCCATTCCGGAGTGACTCCGGCGTTCAGCGCCGAGGCGCCGCACAGCGTGCCGTAAAGCCCGGTGCAGTCGAAGCTCGGCGAAACG
>DASWRU010000102.1:0-43127 GCA_036403015.1 Allosphingosinicella sp. | reverse complement strand
TGCAAGGAGGAGAGCTTCCACCAGCGCCAGGGCTATGAGATCATGATGGTGCTCTCGGCCGGCACCGCCGACCAGAAGCGCATGGCGCAGGATGCCTTGAACCGCTGGTGGTGGCCGTCGCTGATGATGTTCGGCCCGCCCGACGCCGACAGCCCCAATACCGCTCAGTCGATGCGCTGGCGGATCAAGCGCGACACCAACGACGATCTCAGGCAGCGCTTCGTCGACATCACCGTGCCGCAGGCGGACGCGCTCGGCCTCAAGGTGCCCGATCCGGACCTCAAATGGAACGACGCCGCCGGCCACTACGATTTCGGCGCCGTCGACTGGGAGGAATTTTACGCCGTCGTCCGCGGCGAGGGCCCGGTCGCCAGGGAGCGCATCACCGCCCGCCGCAAGGCCTGGGAAGACGGCGCCTGGGTCCGCGAGGCGGCGGCGGCCTATGCGGAGAAGAAGGCGAGGAGGCAGGCGGCGTGAGCGTGCTTCGAGACGGCATTTCGCCAAGCTCAATGCCTCCTCAGCATGAGCGGGCTATCACTGGTACCGCTCATCCTGAGGAGCGGCTGAGCCTGTCGAAGCCGCGTCTCGAAGGACCGCACCGGCGATGAGCAACGACTGGCCCCTCTGGGAAGTCTTCGTCCGCTCGAAGGGCGGCCTCTCCCACCGCCATGTCGGTTCGGTCCACGCGCCGGACGCCGAGATCGCGCTGCGCCACGCCCGCGACACCTATACGCGGCGGATGGAAGGGGTGAGCCTGTGGGTCGTCCCCTCCGCCCAGATCACCGCCTCCGACCCGGGCGACGACTCGGCGATGTTCGATCCCGCCGCCGACAAGGTCTATCGCCACCCGACCTTCTACGCGATCCCCGACGACGTGAAGCACATATGAGGGGGAGGGCACCCGTGCCTCCCCATCGCAGATGGGGAGGGGGACCAGGCGAAGCCTGGTGGAGGGGTAACTGGAACAGGCCTCGCCAGTTACCCCTCCACCACACTTCGTGTGGTCCCCCTCCCCACGTGAACGTGGGGAGGCACTAGAATGGCCTCGCTCCCCCCCATCGACGTTCCTTCCGGCGTCACTGGCGCCGGGGCCTTCGACGCCCCTGCCAAGGGAGAGGGCAACCCCCTGTTCGACTATCTCCTCCGCCTCGGCGACGACAGCCTGATCCTCGGCCAGCGCCTCGGCGAATATTGCGGCCATGCTCCGTCGGTCGAGGTCGACCTCAGCCTCGCCAACATCGCGCTCGACCTCATAGGCCAGGCGACCTTGTTCCTGAACCATGCGGGCGAGGTGGAAGGGAAGGGCCGCGACGGCGACGCGCTTGCCTTCCGCCGCGACGTGCTCGACTTCCGCAACGCCTGGCTGGTCGAGCAGCCGAACGGCGACTTCGCCCAGACCATGGCGCGGCAATTCCTCTTCTCGACCTGGCAGAAGAGGCTGTTCCAGCATCTCGTCGCCTCGCGGGAGCCGACGATCGCCGCCATCGCCGAAAAGGCGGTGAAGGAGGTCGCCTACCACCAGGCGCTGGCGAGCGAATGGGTGGTCCGCCTCGGCGACGGCACCGACGAGAGCCGCCGCCGAATGGCCGACGGGCTGGACTGGATGTGGCGCTTCGTGCCGGAATTGTTCGAGATGGACGATCTCGCCAGCTTCATGGCGGAGAGGGGCATCGGCGCCGACCTCGCCGCCTTCCGCGCCGATTACGACGCCGAGGTCCGTGCCGTGCTGACCGAAGCGGGCCTCCCGGTCCCGCCGGATCAGCGTCCGATCCTCGGCGGCCGCCGCGGCCACCATTCGGAGCATCTCGGCCACCTCCTCGCCGCGATGCAATACCTCCCCCGCACCTATCCGGACGCGGCATGGTGAGGGGTATTTCCGCCTCGGTGGAGGGAAACCGTTCGTCCCGAGCGAAGTCGAGGGACCCCTTCGAGCGAAGCCGAGAACAGAGCCTCGCCTCCGCTCGGCAGGATGTCTCGACGTCGCTCGACACGAACGGACTTTGGAGGGTTCTGGCGGAGGTCCCCGACCCCGAAATCCCCGTCATCTCCGTCGTCGATCTCGGCATCGTCCGCTCCGTCGAGGCCGAGCGGGTCGTCATCACCCCCACCTACACCGGCTGCCCGGCCACCCAGGTCATCGAGCGCGACATCCGCGCCGCGCTCGACGCCGCCGGCTATCGCGGCGTCCGCATCGAAACCGCGCTCTCGCCGGCCTGGACGACCGACTGGATCACGCCCGAAGGCCGCGAGAAGCTCCACGCCTACGGCATCGCTCCTCCCACCAGGGGCGCCGTCCACTGCCCGCAATGCGGCTCGCCCCATACCGAGGAGATCAGCCGCTTCGGCTCGACGCCCTGCAAGGCCCTGTGGCGCTGCCGCGACTGCGCCGAGCCGTTCGATCTGTTCAAATGCCATTGAGGGGCCGGTGAGCGTCACCTTCCACAGCCTCGAAATCGCCGAGCTGGTGCCCGAGACCGCCGACGCCATTTCGATCCGCTTCCACCTGCCGGAGGCGTTACGCGAATCCTTTAAATTCAAGCCCGGCCAGCACTTGACGCTCAAGGCTGAGATCGAGGGTGAGGAAGTGCGCCGCAATTATTCGCTCTGCGTCGCGCCGGAGGAAGGCGAGCTCAAGGTCACCGTCAAGCGGATCGCCGGAGGCCTCTTCTCGACCTGGGCCAATGAGCAGCTGAAGCCCGGCGACCGCCTCGACGTGATGGAGCCGCACGGCAGCTTCACCTGGGATTTCGACCCGGCCGCGGCCAATCGCTACGTCGCCTTTGCCGGCGGCTCGGGCATCACGCCCGTCATCTCGCTGATCAAGACGGCGATGATCGAGGAGCCCGAAAGCCGGTTCACCCTCATCTACGGCAATCGCGACAGCCAGTCGGTCATCTTCCTGGAAGCGCTCGCCCGGCTCAAGAACCGCTACATAAGCCGGCTCGAAATCCACCATTTCCTCGCCGAGGAATCGGAGGATATCGACCTGTTCAACGGCATGCTCGACCGCGCCAAGTGCGACGACGTGCTCGAGCATCTCGTCGATACCGACGGCGCCGCGGCGTTCTTCATCTGCGGCCCCGGCCCGATGATGGACTCGGCCGAGGCGGCGCTGAAGGGGCGGGGCGTGCCGGGCGCGAAGATCCACATCGAGCGCTTCACCGCCGACCGTCCGCCCGAGGCGCTTCAGGCCCAGCTCGACGCGATGTCGCGTGAGGCTCAGGGCCTCACCATGTTGGTCACCCTCGACGGCCGCAAGCGCCGCGTGCCGTTCCGCGCCGAAGCCGGCAACATCCTCGATTCCGCCCGCCTCGCCGGCGTGCCCGCCCCCTTCGCCTGCAAGGCCGGAGTCTGCGCCACCTGCCGCGCCCGGGTGGTCGCGGGCGAGGTGGAGATGGCCGCCCGCTACGGCCTCACCGACGAGGAGGTGGCGGCCGGCTACGTCCTCACCTGCCAGAGCGTCCCCAAAGGCGAGGGGCTGGAAGTGGATTACGACGCGTAGGGGAAGCGCCCCCCCGTGATTACCGCCGGCCGCCGGTTTCGCCGGCGCGCATCCGCGCCATGTCGTAGCCCTGGGCATTCTGGTCGTAGCCGATGACCGCGCGGACCGTCGCCTGCATCGCCGCCATCCGTTCGCCGAGCGGGGCGGAAGTGCGGCGGATCATCACCGCCATCGCGTAGCTTCGGCCGTCGGGGCCGGTGATGACGCCGATGTCGTTATAGCCCGCCTGCACCCCGCCCAGCACCTGGCCGGTGCCGGTCTTGTGCGACAGCGTCCAGCCCGGCTGAAGCCCGCCCTTGAGGCGCTGCGGCCCGGTCTTGGTGTGCGACATGATGCCGAGCAGCCGCTGCGTCGAACCTGGGGAGAGCAATTCGCCCCGCTTCAGCCGCGACAGCGCGTCGACGACTCCGAGCGGCGTCGCGCCGTCCATCGGATTGGCGATGTAGCGCTCGAAGGCGGCTCGGCGCTGCGAGAGGGGGAGGGCGTCGCGGGCGCGGTAGAAGCCGCCGTTGGTCGCCCAGGCCTGCTGCCACTCGACGCCGGCGATGGCGCTCTGGAGCAGCCGCTCGCCCGGCCCGAAGCGTATGCCCTCGATGCGCTTGTCGCGCAGGAAGGCGCGGACCGCGCTGGGACCGCCGGCCCTCCACAGGACGAAATCGTTGCAGGTATTGTCGCTCTGCTGGAGCGCCCGGGTCATCAGCTCGCCGATGGTGGTCGAGTAGCCGCTGGCGCCGATCTGGGCGGCGATCGGCTGGTGGAACAGGGTGACGTCGCTCTTGTGCAGGGTGACCGGGGCGGAAAGGCTCAGCTCGCCGCGGTCGGCCTTGTCGAGCGCGGTCAGCGCTACCCAGAATTTGCTGACGCTCTGCTGGGGGAAATAGGTGTCGCCGTCGAACGCGGTGGTCCAGCCGGTCTCGACGTCCTCGACGGCGATGCCGATGTCGCCGCGGAACGATGTGGCGATGGCGCGGACCTGCGCCGCCAGAGCGCGCTGCGCCGGGCTCTCCTCGCCGCTAAAGGCCTGCGGGCGGGGCGGCTGGGCCGACGCGCTCAGCGGAAGCGAGACGGCCGCGATCGCGGCTCCCGTCAGGAACCGCCGCCAAACCCGGTTCGTACGCACACTCGCGGCTTTCATCTGCCCCTCCTAAACCCTTATCCCTGCTTCGATTCATCATAAGAAACGCAGCCTTTCCGCCAGCCTAAGACGGGTCCGGAAACGACGAGCCGTTCCATCGCTGCGACAGACTCCCGAAACGGGCCCTTATGCGGAAAGGAACGGCTTCAATTCCAGCCATTGGGCAAGCTTCGCCTCGAACGCGAGCGTGTAGGCCGGGCTGCTCGACGGCAAGGCGAGGAGGGCGAGCCCGGGGCGTCCCGCCAGCTGCGGCAGGCCGATCGAAGCCGACTTGGCGCCGTTGAAGCCCACCGCGCGCAGCCGCGGAAGCGCGTCCACGAGTGCGGCGAGATCGTTGGCCCGGTGCCCGCGTATGTTGCCGTCGAGGCTGCCGCGCCGGGTGGCGGAGCCGACCGTGTCCCAGAGCCCCACGCCGGCCGCGAGCAAAGCCGCCAGCCGCGCCTCGTAGCCGAGCGGCACCAGGTCGAGGCCGGTCACCGCGCCGATCAGCCGCCAGAAATGATTGCGCGGATGACCGTAATATTGGGCTCGGGCCAGGGATTGCTCGCCGGGCAGGCTGCCGAGCACCAGCACCCGCGTCCGCGCGTCCGCCACCGCCGGGAAGGAGCGTTTCGCCTCGTCCATCCCAGCGCCCTAGCGCGGCGTTCCGGAACCGCAACCTTCGCGGCAAAGGGGCGTTGCCCCGTGCGCCGGCTTCGGCGAGAGGGCGCCTGCCTGAATCGGGGAGACACTTTTTTGGAGACGGAAATGCGGGCCGCGGTCCTCGAAGGGCCGGGGCGGGTGAAGATCGAGACGGTGGCTCGGCCGGAGCCCGGCTCGGGCCAGGTGCGTGTGAAGCTCGAAGGCTGCGGCGTCTGCGCCTCGAACCTCACGCCCTGGGAAGGGCCGGAATGGATGATATTCCCCACCGAGCCCGGAGCGCTCGGCCACGAGGGCTGGGGCCTGATCGACGCGGTGGGAGAGGGGGTCGAAGGCCTCGCCGCCGGGGACCGCGTCGCCGCCCTGTCGTTCAGGAGCTACGGCGAATATGACGTCGCCGAAGCCGCCGCGGTGGTGAAGCTGCCCGACAGCCTCGCGGGCCGGCCCTTCCCCGGCGAGCCGCTGGGCTGCGCGATGAACGTCTTCCGACGCAGCGACATCCGGGCGGGGCAGACGGTGGCGATCGTCGGCATCGGCTTCCTCGGCGCCATCCTCACCCGGCTAGCGACCGATGCGGGCGCCCGCGTGATCGCCATCTCCCGCCGCGCCTTCTCGCTCGACATCGCCCGCCGCTTCGGCGCCGCCGAGACGATCCCGATGGACGATCATTGGGCCATTATCGAGCGGGTCAGGGCGCTGACCGGCGGCGCCCTGTGCGATCGGGTAATCGAGGCGGTCGGCAAGCAATGGCCGCTCGACCTCGCCGGCGAGCTGGTGCGCGAGGGCGGGCGCCTCATCGTCGCCGGCTACCACCAGGACGGACCGCGCCAGGTCAACATGCAGATGTGGAACTGGAAGGGGATCGACGTCGTCAACGCCCATGAGCGCGACCCCGGGGTGGCGATGCGGGGGATGCGCGACGCCGTGGAGGCGGTGGCGTCGGGCCGGCTCGACCCGAGCCCGCTCTACACCCATAACTACCCGCTGGAGCGGCTCGGCGAGGCGCTGGACGCCACCCGCGACCGGCCGGACGGCTTCCTGAAGGCGCTGGTGACGCCATGACGTCGCGGCCGCGCGTCGGCTTCCTCGGCACCGGCTGGATCGGCCGCCACCGCATGGCGGCGATGCTGGCGACCGGCGCGGTCGAGGCCGCCGCCATCGCCGACCCCTCGCCGGACATGGCGGCGGAGGCCGCGAAGCTGGCGCCGGCCGCCCGCCTCGTGTCCGGCCTCGACGCGCTGCTCGATTCGGGCGTGGACGGCGTCGTGATCGCCACGCCGAGCGCTCTCCATGCCGAACAGTCGGTCCGGGCGCTCGAGAGGGGCGCTGCCGTCTTCTGCCAGAAGCCGCTCGGCCGCACCGCCGCCGAGGCGCGGTCGGTGGTCGAGGCGGCGCGGGCGGCGGACCGGCTGCTGGCGGTCGACTTCTCCTACCGCTTCACGGAAGGGGTGCGGCGGATCCGTGAGTTGATCGGGGGGGGCGAGCTGGGCAACGTCTATGCCGCCGACCTCGTCTTCCACAACGCCTACGGACCCGACAAGCCCTGGTTCTACGATCCCGCGCTGTCCGGCGGCGGCTGCGTGATGGACCTTGGCGTGCATCTGGTCGATCTCGCCTTGTGGCTGCTGGATTTTCCGAAGGTTACGGATGTTTCCTCGCAGCTTCTCTCAGGTGGCAAGCCGCTCCAGGCGGGCCAGGTGGAGGATTATGCCGTCGCCCAGATCGGGCTGGAGGGCGGCCGCTCGGTCCGCCTGGCCTGCTCGTGGCGGCTGCCGGCGGGGCGGGAGGCGGTGATCTCGGCCGCCTTCTACGGCACCGGCGGCGGCGCCTCCTTCGCCAATGTCGGCGGCTCCTTCTACGATTTCACCGCCGAGCTCCACCACGGCACCAACGCCGAACCCCTTGCCGCCCCGCCCGACGACTGGGGCGGCCGAGCGGCGGCGGACTGGGCGCGGCGGCTGGCGGCGGGCGAGCGCTTCGATCCGGAGGCGGAGCGGCTGGTCGACGTCGCGGCGCTGATCGATCGCCTCTACGGGCGTCCGGCTTAGCCAAATCGCAACGAGCGCGCGCGTAAGGCGGGCGGGCGATGCGCGCCTCCGCTCTTCCGACCGCCGCCGCCGGCTACGGCCTCGCCCTCGCGGCGGGAATCGTCTCGCTGTGGGTGAGCGGTGCCTGGAACGCGGGCTTCTCGGGCGCCGACGAGCCTGCCCATTTCCTCAACGCCTGGTTCGTCTCGCTCTACGGCCGGGAGGCGCTGGGACGGAACCCGCTCGCCTACGCCAGCGCCTTCTATCTCCATTATCCCAAGCTCTCGATCGGCCATTGGCCGCCCGCTTATTACGCGCTGATATCGCCTGTCTTCTGGGTGTTGCCGCCGACTCCTCAGTCGGCGCTTGCGGTCAACCTGCTGGTCTGCGCCCTGCCGGGGGCGGGCATCGCCTGGCTCCTCCACCGGCTGGCGGGACCCAAGGCGGCGCTGGCCGGCGCGGCCTTGTGGGCGCTCGCTCCGACCAGCCTCGAAGGCTTCGACTTCTTCATGCTCGACCAGCCGCTCGCCGCCTGCGCCTTCGCCGCGACCCTGGCCTGGGCGGCGTTCCAAAGTCGCCGGAAGTGGCACCAGATCGTGCTGTTCTCGCTCCTCGGCGCCCTCGCAGTGCTGATCAAGGGCAATGGCTGGCTGCTCCTGTTCGTGCCGCCGCTCCACATCGCTCTGACCGGGGATTGGCGGCTGCTCCGGGACTGGCGCCTGTGGGGGGCTGCGGCGCTGGCGGCCGCGATCGTCGGCCCCTGGTACGCCGCCACCGCGGGCATCTCCGCGGACGGCTTCAACTATCGGCCCGGCCCCGCTTATGCCGCCGAGGCGCTCGTCTTCGACCTCGGCGCCCTCGCCATGGTCCTTGGGCTCGCCTTGCCGCTCGCCGGCTACGGCGCCTTCGCCGAGTGGCGCCGCCGCAAGGCCGATGCGGAGCGCTGGTCGGCGGTCGCCGCCTGCCTGGCGCTGGTGCTCGCCACCCTGGTCCTGCAGTCGCTGGTCCCCGTCGACCTGGACGCCCGCTACATGGTCCCGGCCATTCCGCCGCTCGCCGTCCTGGCGCTCCTCGGCGCCGTCGCGGCGCTCGAGCGGCTGCCGAAGCCCGCGGTGGCGGCCGCGGCCCTGCTGCTGGTCCCGGGCCTGCTCCACCTCGCCTGGCGCGCCCCCAAGGTCGACTTGCGCCTCGAGGAAGCCGCTCGGGGCGCCGAAGGCGCCTGGCTGATCGACGGCGGCAGCGGGCCGGAAGGCGCTTTCACGGCCGCGATGGCGGTGCGGGATTCGGGGCTTCGCCATTATGCCGTGCGCGGCTCGAAGCTGCTCGCCGACAGCGACTTCATGGGGCGGCGTTATCGGCTTCGGTTCACGACTCCGCAGGCGGTGCTGGGCGAGCTTCGCCGGCTCGGCATCGACGGAATCGTCCTGTCCCGCGCCGCCGGAGCCCCCATCCTGCCCCACACCGATCTGCTTCGGGCCGGGTTGACGAGCCCTGGCTCCGGCTATCGCCTGGCGACGGTCTATCCGTACCGCAATCGGCCCGGCACGACCGAAGTCTACCGTTCGGAGCGGCCGGTGACGGCGAATGCCGCCGCGATCGAGGCCCTCGGCCTGCCGTCGAAGCTGGCGGAGGCCGAGCGATGACCGCGCCGCCGCTTCGGCCGGCCGGGAACGAGCTGCTGCCGCTCACGTCCATCCGCGGGATCGCGGCCTGGTGGGTGGTCCTGTTCCACCTGCGTTTCCTGCTGGCGCCGTGGCTGCCCGCCGCGGCGATCGAAATCCTCGCCCGGGGCAACCTCGCCGTCGACCTGTTCTTCGTCCTGTCGGGCTTCGTCATCTACCTGAACTACGGCGAGCGGGTGAGGCTGGAGCGCGCCTCGATCGGCGACTTCCTGTTCCGCCGCTTCGCCCGGGTCTATCCGCTCCACCTCTTCATCCTGCTCGGCTTCCTGGTTTATGCGGCGGCGGCGGTGGCGTTCGGCTCGGCCAGCGTCGAGGGGCAGGATCCCGGCTATTTCGTCGCCTCGCTGCTCCTCGTGCAGAATTGGGGCCTTGAACGGGCAACGGCCTGGAACGTGCCCGCCTGGTCGATCTCGGCCGAATTCTTCGCCTATCTGCTCTTCCCGTCCCTGGTCGCGCTGCTCGCGCCGCGGCGGCGGCCCGCCTGGCTGCTGCTCGCCGCCATTCTCGCGCTCGCTGTCTCCGTCCACGCCTTCTTCGCCGCCTTCGGCCTTCCCTTCCCCAACGCGGTGGCCGAGACCGGCCTCTACCGCTGCGTCGCCCAGTTCATCATCGGGATGCTGGTCTGCGAGCTCTGGCGCCGGCACGAAGGCGAGCACCGCCGGTCGCTGCCTTTGCTGGCCCTCGCGGCCGTCCTGGCGGGGAGCTACGCCTGGCTCTCCGCGCCCGTCGCGCCTTTGGTCTGGGCGTCGCTCGTGCTCGGCCTGGCGCTGGACCGGAGCCGCGGCCTCCTCGCCTCGCCGCCTTTCGTCTGGCTCGGCCGGATCAGCTACGCGACCTATCTCAGCCATTATCTGCTGCTGACCCTGTTCAAGTTCCTGTTCGTGGAGGAGGGCCGCCCGGTGGCGCCGGCGCTGCTCGTCGGCTACCTGCTGGCCGTGCTCGCGGCTTCGGCCCTGCTCTATCATGGCGTCGAGCGACCGGCCCAGGCGTGGCTGCTCGCCCGCTGGAGAGCGCGGGACGCCGCCCGAGCCACGCTCGCGGCGGCGGAGTAGACGCTCCGGCCCGTCGGCCCTACCTAGCCGCTATGGCCTCTCCCGAGATCGACGCGCTGACCCAGGCGCTCGCCCGCCTCCCCGGGCTGGGGCCGCGCTCGGCGCGCCGCGCCGTGCTTCACCTCCTCAAGAAGCGCGAGGCGGCGCTGGCGCCGCTGCTCCGAGCGCTGGAGCGGGTGAACGAAAATCTCTCGATCTGCTCGGTCTGCGGCAATGTCGACACGGTGGATCCCTGCACGATCTGCATCGACAGGCGCCGCGACGAACGGCTGCTGTGCGTTGTGGAGGAAGTGTCGGACCTGTGGGCGCTCGACCGCTCGCGCCTCTTCCCCGGTCGCTTCCACGTGCTGGGCGGCCGCCTCTCCGCGCTCGAGGGGGTGAGGCCGGAGGACCTCTCCATCGACCGCCTGGTCGGCCGGGTCTCGGCCGGCGGCATCGACGAGGTGGTGCTGGCGATGAACGCCACGCTCGAAGGCCAGACCACCGCCCATTATCTCGCCGAGCGGCTGGAGGGGTTCCCGGTCCGCCTCACCCAGCTCGCCCACGGCCTCCCCGTCGGCGGCGAGCTCGACTATCTCGACGAGGGGACGCTGGCCCAGGCCCTGAGGGCGAGGCGGCCCGTCGCGTAATATACCTTCCCTTCGTACCGAGGCAGAATCTTGATTTTCGGCCCTCCAGCCCCTATTTTTCAGCCATGGCCATCCTCTCCATCATCGAGACTCCGGATCCTCTGCTCCGGCGCAAATCCTCGCCCGTGGAGGCGGTTACGCCCGAGATCAGGGCGCTGATCGACGACATGCTGGAGACGATGTACGCGGCGCCCGGCATCGGGCTCGCCGCGATCCAGGTGGGCGTGCCGAAACGCGTCCTCGTCATCGACCTGCAGGAGCCGGAGGAGGAGGACGGCGAGCCCGTCCGCCGGCCGATGGCCTTCATCAATCCCGAGATCGTCAGCGCCTCCGACACGCTGCAGGTCTACAATGAGGGCTGCCTTTCGGTCCCCGAAATGTATGCCGAGGTGGAGCGGCCCGACCGGATCCGCGCCCGCTGGCTCGACCGCGACGGCAATGCCCATGAGGAGGATCTGGACGGCCTCCTCGCCATCTGCCTCCAGCATGAGATGGACCATCTCGAAGGCATCCTCTTCATCGACCACCTGTCCCGCCTCAAGCGCGAGATGATCCTCAAGAAGCTCGCCAAGGCCCGCAAGCTCGCCGCCTGACGGCCTTTCCCGCGCGGCCGCGCGGCCCTTTCCCTTGCGCAACCCCGACCCTAAGAGGTGTCCATGCCGACCCTCTCTCCCACCGCCGTCGCGATCATCGCGCTCGTCTGCGGGGGATGGCTCGCCGCCGCGCTCTGGGCGACTTTGCGCGGCCTCGCGCGCAGCCGCGCCGCCCGCGGGCAGGCGGCGGAGATCGCCCGCTGCGAGGCCTTGGTGGCCGCCGCGCCGGCTTCGCCCCTGGTCGTGCGCCGCGACGGGCGGCTGCAGGGGCCGCCCCGCACCGCCCATCTGCTCGGTCTGGACGCGGTCCCGGACAGCCTCGCCGGCCTTGCCGACGCCTGGGCCGCGGCCGAGCATGAGCCGTTGGCCGCGGCGGTGGCGCAGAGCGCGGCCGCCGGCTCGGCCTTCGCGCTCCAGGTCAGGCCTTTGGGCTCGGCGCGGGTGCTGGAGCTTCGCGGCGGCCCGGCGCCGCCGCCTTTCCCGGGCGGCACCGTCCTCCTCTGGATCTCCGACGTCACCGAGGCCGTGGACCAGCGCATGGCGCTCGAAGACCGCTCGGAGCGGCTGGCGGCGGCGCTCGACGCCCTCTCCGCCCTGATCGAGGCCGCGCCCTTCCCGATGTGGCATCGCGGCCCCGACCTTCGGCTCGCTCTGGTCAACGGCGCCTATGTCGAGGCGGTCGAGGCCGAGGATGCCGCCGCCGTGGTCGCCGGCAATATCGAGCTGACCGACGAGCCCGAGGGCGCCACCGTCCATGCCGCGGCGGCGCGCGAGAGCGGCGGCGCCGACGCCCGCACCGTACCCGCGACCGTCGCCGGCGAGCGGCGGATGATGCAGGTGGTCGAAGTGCCGCTCGGCCCGGCCGGGGTCGCCGGCTATGCGATCGACGTCGAGGACCGCGAGCAGGCCCGCGCCGATCTCGCCCGCTTCGTGCGCGCCCAGCGCGACATGCTCGACCGGCTCTCGGCCGGAGTCGCCCAGTTCGGCCGCGACCGCGGGCTGATCTTCTTCAACCAGCCCTTCGCGCGCCTGTTCGCGCTGAGGGCCGACTTCCTCGCCGACCGGCCCGAGTTCAACCGCCTCCTCGACGCGATGCGGGAGGCGGGCCAGCTCCCGGAGGTGCGCGACTATCCCGACTGGAAGCAGGACCATGGCCGCTGGTTCACCGGCGGCCTCGCCGCGGAGGAGGAGGATTGGCTGCTGCCGGGCGGCCGCCACCTGCGAGTGGTCGCCCAGCCGCTCCCCGACGGCGGCCTGCTCCTCATCTTCGAGGACCGCACCGAGCAGCTCCGGCTCGCCTCCGCGCGCGACACCTTGCTGAGGGTCCGCACCGCCACCTTCGACAACCTCTTCGAAGCGATCGGAGTCTTCGCCTCCGACGGCCGCCTCCACCTCTGGAACAACCGCTTTCGCGAGCTTTGGGAGTTCGACGAGGCGCAGCTCTCCGCCCACCCACGCATCGACTCGCTCGCCCCGCTCATCGGCCGGAAGCTCAAGAACGCCCAGCATGCCGTCCTGGTGCGCGAGCTGGTCCGAAGCGCCACCGTCGAGCGTAAGCAGAGGAGCGGCCGGGTCTCCTTCGTCGACGGGCGCGAGTTCGAGTTCGCGGCCGTCCCGCTGCCCGACGGCAACGCTTTGTTCACGATGCTCGACATCACCGCGTCGCGAACCGTCGAGGCGGCGCTGAGGGAGCGCACCGCCGCCCTCGAGCAGGCCGACCGGCTCAAGACCGACTTCGTCTCCAACATGAGCTACGAGTTGCGCACGCCGCTCACCTCCATCGCCGGCTTCGCGGAGATGCTGGAGGGCGGCTATGCCGGCGAGCTGCCCGCGACCGCGTCCGATTACGTCGCCGCCATCCTCCAGTCGGTGGCCCGGCTCGGCGCCCTGATCGACGACGTGCTCGACCTCACCCAGAGCGACAGCGGCAGCCTTCTCCTCGCCGAGGACAAGGTGGACCTGAAAGCGCTCTGCGCCGCGGCGGCGGAGGCCTTTGGCGGGCAGGCGGCGGCCAAGGGCATCGATTTCGCGGTCGAGATCGGCGCCGGCCTCGGCTCGATCGCCGGCGACCCCCGGCGCCTGCGCCAGTCGCTCGACAACGTGCTCAGGAACGCTGTCGCCTATACCGACGCCGGCGGCCGAATCCTCCTCCACGCCTCGGGCAGCCGCAAGGAGGCCCGGATCACGGTCTCGGACAACGGCCGCGGCATCGCCCCGGCCGACCGCGCGCGGGTC
Organism: Allosphingosinicella sp.; assembly: GCA_036403015.1. Lineage (GTDB taxonomy): Bacteria > Pseudomonadota > Alphaproteobacteria > Sphingomonadales > Sphingomonadaceae > Allosphingosinicella. The sequence goes on along the minus strand of DASWRU010000102.1, from coordinate 29,633 downwards.
TTCGACCGCTTCCACCGCACCGCGCAAGGCGGCGAGGCCGCTTTGGGCCTCGGCCTCCCCTTGGCGCGCCAGTTCGTCGAGGCCCATGGCGGCACGGTGGAGCTGGTGTCGGAAGTAGGGGAGGGCACCACGGTAACCTTCCGCCTCCCCCGCAAAAAGGCATGAGCATCCGAGACCCGCTCCACCGTAAAGCCCTCCCCCATCGAGGGGGAGGGGATGCGGCGCCGCCTCCGTGATTCACCTCCCAAGTCCCGCCGCGACCGAAGCGTTCGGGCGCGCTCTGGCTCCGCTCCTCCGCCCCGGCGACGTCGTCGCGCTCTACGGCGAGCTCGGCGCGGGCAAGACATTGCTCGCCCGCGGCATCCTGCGCGGGCTCGGCTTCGAAGGCGACGTGGCGAGCCCCACCTTCCCGATCGTCCAGCTCTATGACGGGCTCGCTCTGCCGCTGTGGCACGTCGATCTCTACCGGATCGACCACCCGGCCGAGATCGGCGAGCTGGGGCTGGACGAGGCGCTCGACGAGGGGGCGCTGGTGATCGAGTGGCCGGAGCGTCTGGGCCCCGCTTTGTGGCCCCACGCGCTCCGCCTGACGCTCGCACGCGAAGGCGAGGGCGCACGCGCCTTGACAGCGATGGTGCCCGCCGCTTGGGGAGGGCGATGGCCCCCCCGATGATTCCGCCCGCGACGGCGCCCTCGTTCCTGGCGAAGCACGGCTGGGGCGGCGCGGAGATCGAGCCGCTCGCCGGCGACGCCAGCTTCCGCCGCTACTTCCGAATCCGCAGGGACGGCGCCACCGCCGTGCTGATGGACGCGCCGCCCGAGCATGAGGATATCGGCCCGTTCCTCACCGTCGCGGGTCACCTGCTGGACCGCGGCTTCGCGCCGCCCCGCCCGCTCGCGATCGACCGGGAGCGGGGCCTGCTCCTGCTCGAGGATTTCGGCGACGACCGGGTCGGTCCTTTGCTCGCCCGCGAGCCGGAGCGGGAGCGCGAGATATATGAGGCGGCGGTCGACATCCTGGCGCGGCTTTCGGCCGAGCCGGCACCTTCCGATCTGGCGCCCTATGACGACCAGGCGATGGCGAGGGAGGTCCTGCTCTTCACCGACTGGTACGGCCCGGCGCTCGGCCTCGATCTCGACGCGGATTCCTATCTCTCCGCCTGGCGCCAGGCCTGGGCGGAGGGGCTCCGCGTCGCCGGGGCAAGGCCCATCATGGTGCTTCGCGACTATCATGCCGACAATCTGATGGTGCTGCCGGGCGGCCGCCTCGGCCTGCTCGACTTCCAGGACGCGCTCGCCGGCCATCCCGCCTACGACCTCGTCTCGCTCCTCCAGGACGCGCGGCGCGAGGTGTCTCCGGCGCTCGAGGAGGCGATGCTCGCGCGCTATTGCGACGCGGCGGGCGTGGCCGATCGCGAGGCGTTCCGGGCGCAATATGAGGTGCTGGGCGCGCAGCGGAACACCAAGATCCTCGGCATCTTCACCCGCCTGTGGAAGCGCGACGGCAAGCCTTTCTACCCGACGATGCACCCCCGTATCTGGAATTATGTCGAGCGCAACTTCCAGCATCCGGCGGTGGCGCCGGTCCGCGCCTGGTTCGACGCGAACGTGCCGGCGGACTATCGCGGCGACGCCTGCCTGCGCCGGATCGCGGCATGAGCCGCCATCGCCGGCCTTTGTCGCTCCGGCCGGCGCCGGCGGGGACCGTGCCCGAGGTGGCGATGGTGCTGGCCGCCGGGCTCGGCAAGCGCATGCGCCCGCTGACCGCGACCCGGCCCAAGCCGCTGGTCGAGGTGGCGGGCAAGCCGCTCATCGACCATTGCCTCGACCGGCTCCGAGCCGCCGGGGTGAGGAAGGCGGTGGTCAACGTCCACTACCTCGCCGACTCGCTCGAGGCCCATCTCAGCAATCGCGTCGAAAATATTGAGATCGTTGTTTCCGACGAACGCGCGCGCCTGCTCGAAACCGGCGGCGGCCTGCTCCGCGCGCTGCCCCTCATCGACTCCGATCCGTTCATCGCGGTCAATTCGGACAACCTCTGGATCGACGGGCCGGTGGATTCGCTCCGTCTCCTCGCCTCGGCCTGGGACGAAGCGAGGATGGACGCGCTCCTCCTCCTCGTCCCGCAGGCGCGGGCCCATTGCCATGCCGGCCAGGGCGATTTCCATATGAGCGCCGCCGGGGCGCTGAGGCGGCGCAAGCCCGGCGGAGTCGCGCCCTTCGTCTACACCGGCATCCAGATCGTCTCGAAGCGCCTCCTCGCGGGGGCGCTGCCCGAGGGGCCGTTCTCGACCAACCTGCTCTGGGACCGGGCGATCGCCGAGGGGCGGCTGTTCGGCGCGGTCCACCAGGGCCTGTGGTTCGACATCGGCGCGCCCGGCAACATCCGCAAGGCGGAGGAAATCCTCGCGACCGTGTGACGGAAGGACGGCAGGCCTTCCCTTCGCGCTTCCCGCCCGGCTAACCTCGCGCCCGTGTCATCCCGCCTCCGCCCCGCAATCTACACCATCCCCCCGCACCGCGCCTTTGCCGATGCGCTCGCGGCGGGGCTGGCGGCGCGCTTCGGGCGCGACGTCACCGGCCTGGCGCAGGGAATCATCCTCGTCCCCAACAACCGCGCCGCCCGCGCGATCACCGATGCCTTCGTGCGCCGTTCGGCGGGCGGGCTGCTCCTGCCGCGGCTGGTGCCGGTCGGCGATCCGGAGCTGGACGAGCGGATCGGCGGCGCGCTCGATCCGGTCGGCGACGGGGAGCCGGTCCCGCCCGCGATCGAGCCGCTGGAGCGCCTGTTCCTGCTCTCCGGCCTGGTCGAGCGGCACCTGCCCGACACCGCCCCGGCCGAGGCGCTTCGGCTCGCGGAGGACCTCGCCCGCACCCTCGACCAGCTGCTGACGGAGGAGATCCCGCCGGCGCGGCTGCGCGATTTCGCGGCCGAGCTTCCCGAACTCTCGCTCCACTGGCAGGCCTCGCTGGAGCGGCTGGCGGTGATCCTCGATCATTGGCCCCGATTGCTCGAGGAACGGGGCCGGATCGACCTCGCCGACCGCCGCAACCGCCTCCTCTCCGGCCTCGCCGCGCGCTGGAGCCGGGGGCCGCCGCGCGGCTTCGTCGTGGCGGCGGGCATCACCAGCGGCGCCCCCGCCGTCGCGCGGCTGCTTCGCACCGTCGCCCGGCTGCCGGAAGGGATGGTGATCCTGCCCGGCCTCGACACCCTCATGGCCGCGGAGGAATGGGAGGCGCTGGGGCCGCACGAGCCGGATCCCGCCACCGGCTATCGCCGCCGCTCGGTCGAAACCCATCCGCAATTCCACCTGAAGCTGCTCCTCGACCGGATGGGCATCGGGCGCGGCGAGGTCGAGCGCTGGCGCTGGGGCGGCGGCCGGGATGCGCCGGCGGTCAGGAGCCGGGCGATCGCCAATGCGATGACCCCCGCCGCCTTCAGCGCCAAATGGCAGCTTCTCCCCGCCGCCGAGCGCCGCCTCACCGGGGTGCGCGCGCTGGAGCTCGCCGATCCGGCGCAGGAGGCGCAGGCGATCGCCATCGCGCTTCGCGAGGCGCTGGAGACGCCGGAGCGGACCGCCGCCCTCGTGACCCCCGACCGGGGCCTGGCGCGGCGGGTCGCGGCGCACCTGCGCCGCTGGGAGATCGAGGCGGACGACAGCGCCGGCCGCCCCTTGTCGGAGCTGGCGCCGGGCACGTTCATCCTCGCTTTGGCGGCGGCCGCCGCCGAGCAGTTCGCGCCGGTGCCCCTGCTGGCCCTCCTCAAGCATCCTCTGGCGATGAAGGGGGAGGGGAGGCTCGCCTGGCTGGAGGGCGCGCGCCTGCTCGACCTCGCCTTGCGCGGCCCGCGGCCGCCCGCGGGCCTCGACGGCATAGTGGAGCATCTCGCCGACGGCAGCGGACGCGACTCGGACCTGCGCCGGCGCGCCGGCGCCTGGTGGCGGGACGTCGCGCCGCGGCTTCGCCCGCTGGAGCGCGCCTTCCGCGCCGAGCGCGCCTCGCTCCCCGCTTTGCTCGGCGCGCTCCGGGAAGCGGCGTCGGACCTTGCGGGGGACGAGGCCTGGGCCGGCCCCGCCGGACGCGCCGCGGCCGAGCTGTTCGCCGAGGCCGAGCCGGCGGCGGCGGCCAGCGGCCGAATCGCCCCCGCGACTTTGGTCCCCATGCTCGAGCAGCTGCTGCGCGGCGTCGCCGTCCGCCCGCCTTACGGCCAGCATCCGCGCCTCTTCATCTGGGGCCTCATCGAGGCGCGGCTGCAGCAGGCGGACTTGACGATCCTCGGCGGCCTCAATGAAGGCAGCTGGCCGCAGCTGCCGACGCCCGACCCCTGGCTGGCGCCGCGGCTGCGCCACGAGCTCGGCCTGCCGAGCCTGGAGCGCCGCATCGGCCTCTCCGCCCACGATTTCGCCGGCGCGCTCGGCGGCCGGACCGTGCTGGTCACCCGCGCCCGCCGCGACGCTCGCTCGCCCGCCATCGCCTCGCGCTTCTGGCTGCGGCTCGAGGCGATGACCGGCGGCCTCACCCGCTCGCTCGCCCACAAGGCCTGGGCGCGGGCGATCGACGCGCCGCGCGATTACCGCCCCGCCGCGCGCCCGCGGCCGAGCCCGGAACCCCGGCTCCGCCCGAAGAAGATCTCGGTGACCGAGGTCGACCGGCTGAAGGCCGATCCCTTCGCTTTCTATGCCCGCAAGATGTTGGGCCTGCCCTCGCTCGACCCGGTCGACGCCGAGCCGAGCGCCGCCTGGCGCGGCAGCGCCGTCCACAAGGTGCTCGAAGCGTGGATGAAGGAGGACGATTGCGACCCCGCCCGGCTGCGCGCGCGCGCCGAATCGCTCCTTCGCCAATCCTCCGCCCATCCGCTGATGCGGGCGCTGTGGCAGCCGCGGCTCCTGGAAGCGATCGACTGGATCGCCGGCGAGGTGGCGCGCAACCGCGACTCCGGCCGGCGGCCGCTCCGCGCCGAGGCGTGGGGGGAGGCGGAGATTGCCGGAATCGCCCTCCACGGCGTGGCCGACCGCATCGACCGCCTCGCCGACGGCAGCCTCGCCATCGTCGACTACAAGACCGGCACGCCCCCCGGCCCCAAGGCGGTGGCGGAGGGCTATTCGATGCAGCTCGGCCTGCTCGGCCTGATCGCCGAGCGCGGCGGCTTCGACGGGATCGAAGGCGTCCCCGCCTGTTTCGAATATTGGTCGCTGGCCAGGAAAGCGGGGAAGCTCGGCTATGTCGCCAGCCCCGCGGCCGGCCGGGGCGGCATCGACCCCGCCGATTTCACCACCCTTGCCGCCCGCAACTTCATCGCCGCGGCGGAGGCCTGGCTGACCGGTTCGGCGCCCTTCACCGCCAAGCTCCACCCGGACTATTCGCCCTATGGCGAATATGACCAGCTGATGCGCTTCGACGAATGGTATGGCCGCGAGGCCTGAGCCTCAGCCGGACATCGCCCCGTGGACGTTGCTGAAGGTCGTGTTGACCTGCCCGCCGAGATTCCTGAACGCGGTGATGGCGGCGATGGCGATGAGGCTCGCGATCAGCGCATATTCGATCGCGGTCGCGCCGCGGCGATGGCGCAGTATCTTGCGAAGGAAAGACATGGCCGACTCCTCTGGTCGCGCGCACCATGAAGCGCCGGCCTTAGGAAACGGTTAATTCGCCAGCGCCGAGCTCAGGATTCGCGGCGCGTAGAGCGAGCGGCCTTCGTCCCCGAGCAGGCGCGCCCGCCGCGCCGGCCACCGCGCCAGCCAGGCATCCGGGCGGCCGGTGCCGTCCCGAATCGCCCGCAGCTCGGCATCCGCGGCCAGCAGCAGGTCGCGGTCCCGCTCCAGCCCCGGCCGCCGGAACCGTTCGTCGACGGCCCCGAGCGTCGATCTCGCCGCGGCGATCAGCATTCTCGCCGTGGCCGGGTCCGCGCCGCGCGCGAGCCGCACCGCCCGCTCCGCCTCGCTCAGCCGGTCAGCGAGACGGATAGGCCGGTCCCTGCGGCCGCATCCTTCCGGCTGCAGCGCGCGGACATAATCGGCGAGCGCGCCGAGCACCTCGGGCGGCGGCTCCGGCCCGTCGAACTCCTCGGTGACGAGGCCGTGGATGAACGCCTCCAGCTTCCCGCTCTCGCGGTCGCGCGGTATCTTGAGCCGCTCGCGCGGGCCGCCGAGGTCCGGGATCGGCTTCGGGTTGACCTGGTGGTCGCCGCGATGGCTGCTCATCAGCGAGGAGGTGACGTCGGCCGTCCCGGGCGCGCCCGAGAGGCCGGGGAAGAGGAAGGCGGGATTGCCGCGGCCGTTGCGGTGGCAGCTCGCGCAGCTGAGGCCCGCCCGAGCGCCCTGGCCGCCGAGGAGCAACGGCGCTCGGAAGGCGGCGCGGCCGATCTCCACCGAGCGCCGCGCCGGGCCGGGCGGCGGCAGGACCAGGCATTCGGCGGGCTCGCGGCTCAGCGTCATGAAGCGCGCGGCGGGATCGACCCAGCGCGCCTCGCGGATCGGGGGCAGGGGCGCGTCGCCCGGCGCCGCCGCGGCGAGCGCCAGCGCGGCGGCGATCAGCGCGCGGGCGCGCCGCCCGCGTCGATCCATCGCCTGAGCTCGTCCGCCTCCGCGCAGCCGAAGCTGCAGCTCTGCTCCAGCTGCGCCAGCATCCGCGCCGCGCCGGCCTTGTCGCCGCGCACCACCATCAGCTCGCCATAATATTCGCTGGCGGCGCGGTGGCGCGGCGCGGCGGCGAGCGCCTGCCGGTAATAGCCCTCCGCCGCCTCGTAGCGGCCGAGCTTGCGGTTGGCGAAGCCGAGATAGGTGAGGATGTCGGGATGCGGCCCGAACGTCGCCCGCGCCGCCTGCAGCGAGGCGATCGCCGCCTCGTAGCGCCCGTCGTTGATCAGGGCGACGGCGTCGAGATAGGCGCGGTCTCCCGCCGCCGCCGAGGCGAAGAGCAGGCCCGGCTGGGTCTCGAGCCGCGCCTGGGCCGGGTTGCCGAGCGCCGCGGTCAGCGCCTCGATCGCGCGGCCGATCTCGGCCGCCTTGGCGCAGGCGCCGGCGCACTTCTCCTGCTGCGCCTTCAGCACGGCGAGCTCCGCCTCGGCCTGGGGCCGCTCGCCGAGCTTCACATAGGTGATGCCGAGCTCGCGATGGGCGCCGACCAGCTCCTTGTCCGAGCGCACCGCATGCTCGTAATATTTCTTCGCCGCCTTGAGGTCGCCGAGGCCGGCGCTGGCGAGGCCGGCGAGCAGATTGGTGTTGGCGTCCCGCGGCGCCACGCTCAGCACATGCTCGAACGCCGCCTTCGCCTCCTTGTAGCGCTCCGCCTGGAGAGCCTCGATGCCTTTGCGATATTCGGCCGCCGGGTCATATTGGGGCCCGCTCGCGCTCGGCGCCATGCCCCCGCCGCCGCCGCCCGGCGGTGCGGCGAGCGCCGGAAGCGCGAGGAGGGCGGCGAGCGCCGGCACCAGCATCAGCCTCTTGGAATAGCCCATCGCGGCATCCTCCCGGAGAAATCCTTGCGCCGCTCGATATACCAGAGCGGCGGGAGGGCGGCAAACGCCCTCCGGCTCAGCCGCGCCGGTTGCGGTTGGCGTAGAGCAGGGCCGCGACGATCGCCGCCGAGCCGATGCCGATCGCCGCGCCGGTGGCGAGATATTTGGTCCGCTTGCTCTCGGGCGCCTTCTCGCCGGCTCCGGCCTTGGCGCCGGCCGCGCCGCTTTCCCCCGGCGGCGATCCGACGGCGGCGTCTTTGGGATAGGAGGGCTGGCGCGGCATGGCTAAGCTCCGTGAAAGGGTCGGCTCACCGCCTCATAGCCCGGCCGTCCGCAATTTGGGAGACGATCCGCTCCGCCTCGGCGAACAGGGCCGGATCGACCTCGGCGCCCGACGCCGCCGCATTCTCCGCCAGCTGCTCGGGCCGCGATGCGCCGACGATCGCCGAGGCGACATTGGGCTCGCGAAGCACCCAGGCGAGCGCGAATTGCGCCAGGCTCAGCCCCGCCTGCGCGGCGAGCGGCCCCAAGCGCTGCACCGCCTCCAGCGTCTCGTCGCGCATCAGCCAGCCGATGAAGCCGCCCATCTCCTCGCTGGTCGCCCGGCTCCCCTCGGGCGCCGGCGCGCCCGGCTTGTACTTGCCGGTGAGCACGCCCTGGGCGAGCGGCGACCAGACGATCTGCGAGATGCCGTTCGCCGCCGAGAGCGGGATCACCTCCTCCTCGGGCTGGCGCCACAGCAGGGAATATTGCGGCTGGCTGGAGACGAACTTCTCCACCCCCGGCAGCGCCAGCGCCGCGCGTATCCTGTCCGCCGGCCATTCCGAAAAGCCCAGCCAGCGCACCTTGCCGGAGCGCACCGCCTCGGTCAGCGCCTCCATCGTCTCTTCAAGGGGCGTCGCCTCGTCGTAGCGGTGGCATTGATAGAGGTCGACATAGTCGGTGCCGAGCCGGGCGAGCGAGGCGTCGAGCTGCTTCTCGACCTGCGCCCGCGACAGCCCGCGGTCGCTGTCGCTCATCGGGAAGAACAGCTTTGTCGCCAGCACGTATGAATCGCGCGGCCGCCCCTTCAGCACCTCGCCGAGGAAGCTCTCCGCCGCCCCGCGCCCGTAGACGTTGGCCGTGTCGATGAAGTTGATGCCGAGCCCGAACGCCGCATCCACCACCGCCGCCGCCCGCTCCCGCTCGACGCCGACGCCGAAGGTCAGCCACGAGCCGAGCGATATTTCCGACACCTCAAGGTCGCTCGATCCGAGCCTGCGATATTTCATGCGCGCCTCCCTGCTTCACGCCCCTCAAACCCGCACCGCCCCGAACGTTCCGCCTGCCTCGATGCGGCTACAGATTGAGGTCGGCGTCGCCCCACCCGATCCCGCCCACGACCAGCTTGTGGGTCATTCGGGAGCGGGCGCCTGCACCAGCCAACTTGCGGCGATTCGCTCGAAATCCACGTAGGGGATCGCCTCCGGCTCGAACTGCAGCTCGGCGGCCAGCGCGGGAAGATCCTCGAGGAACTGCTCGTGCAGTCCACGCACGATCGCGCTGCTCGGCAGCTTCCTTCGCGAGACGTTGGCAAGCCAGTCCCGCGTCTCGGTCAGCGCGCGAGCGGGGTTCCCCTCGTGCGCGTGGATGTCCATCCCGGCCAGGTCGGAAATGAACTGCTGATATCGATATTGTTCGACATCGAGGATCAGCACCCTCTTCAGCTTCTGAGCCGGCCCGCCATAGCGCTTGGCGCCCAGGAAGATGCCCAGTTCCAGCGGCATGTTGAACCGGGGCAGGCCGCTCGCCTCATCCAGCTGCGTACGTGAGAGGTCATGCACGCCGTACCGGCATTCCTCAATGATTCCGTACAGCTTTTCGATGCGCGTCTGGCCCGCGTCATCGACTTCCCGGGCCGATCGCGGGCGAAAACCGCACGCCAGGATTCCGAAGATCAGGGCGCGGAATATGGATGCGTAGTCGTGGTCGAAGGGGCAGTTGATGAAGACGTCGTCCGTCGATGCGCGGACGCCAGCGGCCAAGCTTATTTCTTCTTGCTGTCGGCAGCGACCGCGGCAACGGCCCTCTTGGCGTCCCGCAGAGTCACCGATCCGCCCTTGGGCACAGGCTTGAGGACGTACCGCCCTGTGGCCGCACTGCGCCCGAGCACCTTCGAACCATGCCTGTCGCTCCTGTGGGCGGCGGAGTCTGAGGACTTGGTGGCCATGGGTGCAACATGCCTCTTGGGGACCGTCCTTGCAAGGCGCTGCCCATGCCGAGAGGCGGGGCGGGAGCGAATCGCCCGATAAAAACAACCTCCCATACACCTACCCCTTGCGGACGTTCGCGCCTTGCCCCCCGCGCCCACCCTGCTATATCCCCGCCGCAACCGGCGGCCTGAGCGGGCGTGGCGGAACTGGTAGACGCGCCAGGTTTAGGTCCTGGTATCGAAAGATGTGGGGGTTCGAGCCCCTCCGCCCGCACCAGCTTCGCCACCCGGGCCGCCGAGCCGCCATCCTTTCGAGACGAAGGTAAGAGCCTCTAACATGCAGACCGTCGAGACGTTGAACCAGGGCCTGAAGCGCGCCTACCGGATCACCATTCCCAGCCAGGACATCGACGCCCGAGTCGACGGGGAGCTGAAGCGCGTCGCGCCGCAGATCCGAATGCCCGGCTTCCGGCCCGGCAAGGTGCCGGCCAACCTCGTCCGAAAGATGCACGGCGCCGCGCTCCAGCAGGAGGCGCTGAACAGCGCCGTCCAGGAAGGCGTCCAGCAGCTCCTCGCCGAGCAGCGGCTGAGGCCGGCGATGCAGCCGTCCGTCGAGCTGGAGGAAGCGGGGCCCGGCAAGGACGCCGTCGTCAAGGTGGAGCTCGAGACTCTGCCCGAAGTGCCGGAGCCCAGGATCGACGATCTGAAGCTCGAGCGGCTGACCGTGGCGCCGACCGACGCCGAGATCGACGAGCAGGTCGCCCGCCTGGCCGGCGACCAGAAGAGCTTCGATCCCGCCGGCGCCGCCCATGCCGCGCGGCCGGGCGACCTCGTCGTCATCGACTATGAGGGCAAGGTCGACGGCGAGGCGTTCGAGGGCGGCAAGGGCGATTCGATGCGGGTCGAGCTCGGCTCCGGCCGGCTGATTCCGGGCTTCGAGGACCAGCTGGTCGGCGCCAAGGCGAACGAGCAGCGCACCGTCACCGTCAAATTCCCGGACGATTATCCCGTCGCCTATCTGAAGGGGCGCGAGGCGGTGTTCGAGGTGACGGTGGGCGAGGTCCAGATTCCGAAGCAGGCCGCGGTCGACGACGGCTTCGCCCAGTCGCTCGGCCTCGAGAGCCTCGACCAGCTGCGCGGGCTCCTGAAGGGGCAGATCGAGCAGGAGCTGAACGGCCTCACCCGCACCCACATGAAGCGGCGGCTGCTCGACCGCCTCGCCGCGACCCACGATTTCGAGGTTCCGCCCTCGATGGTCGAGGCCGAGTTCAACCAGATCTGGCAGCAGCTCGAGCAGGAGGCGGCGCAGGAATCCGACCCCGATGCGGCGCGGGCCGAGATGGAGGCGGAGCGCGCGGATTATCGCGCCATCGCCGAGCGGCGGGTGCGCCTGGGGCTGCTCCTCTCCGAGGTCGGCCAGCGCAACAACGTCACCGTCAGCGAGGCGGAGATGAACCAGCTGATCATGCAGGCCGCGCAGCAATACCGCCCGGAGGACCGCGAGAAGTTCGTCGAATATGTCCGCGCCGAGCCGATGGCGGCCGCCCAGCTGCGCGCGCCGCTGTTCGAGGACAAGGTGGTCGATTTCCTCTTCGCGCGCGCCGAGATCGCGGACCGGCAGGTGAGCCGCGAGGCGCTGCAGGCGGAGATCGAATCGGCCGATGTCGGCGAAGCCGGCCACGTCCACGGCCCCGGCTGCGGTCACGACCACGGCCACGAGGCCGCGCCCAAGGCGAAGAAGCCGGCCGGCAAGAAGAAGGCCGCGCCCGCCGAGGAGGCTCCGGCCGCCGGGAAGCCGAAGAAGGCCAAGGCGAAGCAGGCCGAGGCGCCTGCGGCCGAGGCGGCTCCCGCCCAGGCCGCGCCGAAGAAGCCGAAGGCGAAGAAGAAGGACTCCTGAGCGTGAATTCCCCTCTCCCCGGGGGAGAGGGGCAGGGGTGAGGGGCTCGTGCGTCTGCGAAGAAGCCCAAGCCGACAAGAAGGGTTGAGCAGCCGACCCCCTCACCTTTAGATGGGGGAGGGGGTCGTGCGGGGGAAATGGTTTGGATCAGTCTCAGCTTCGCATCGCCATCCTCCTCCCCTGCTACAATGAGGAGGCGGCGATCGCTCGGACCGTCGCGGACTTCCGCGCTGCGCTCCCCGGCGCCACGGTCTACGTCTACGACAATAACAGCGCTGACCGCACTCGCGAGGCGGCGGCAACGGCCGGCGCGATGGTCCGCACCGAGCGGATGCAGGGCAAGGGCAATGTCGTCCGGCGCATGTTCGCCGACGTCGACGCCGACGTCTACGTCATGGCCGACGGCGATGCGACCTATGACGCCGCCGCCGCGCCCGAGCTCGTCCGGCGCCTCGTCGAGGAGCAGCTCGACATGGTCGTCGGCGCCCGCAAATCCGCGGTGGACGAGGCCTACAGGCGCGGCCACCGTCTCGGCAACCGGCTCTTCAGCGGCCTGCTCGCGCGCCTGTTCGGCCGAAGCTTCACCGACATCTTCTCGGGCTACCGGGTGTTCTCGCGCCGCTTCGTCAAATCCTTTCCGGCCCTGTCGCGCGGCTTCGAGACCGAGACCGAGATCAGCGTCCACGCCCTCGAGCTCGCCATGCCGGTGGCGGAGATCGTCACCGCCTACGGCGCCCGCCCCGAAGGCTCGCATTCCAAGCTGTCGACCTGGAGCGACGGCTGGCGCATCGCGCGCACCATCCTTCACCTCTTCCGGATCGAACGGCCGGTGCTCTTCTACGGCGGCTTCGCGGCGCTGCTGGCGCTCGTCGCCCTGGTGCTCGCCGCGCCGCTCGTCGTCACCTTCGTCGAGACCCACCAGGTCCCGCGCTTCCCGACCGCCATCCTCGTCACCGGCCTGATGATCGTCGCCGTCATCAGCTTCGCCGTCGGGCTGATCCTCGACACGGTGGTGCGCGGACGGCGCGAGATGCGGCGCCTCGCCTATCTGGCGCTGCCCGCCGTCGGCGCCCGCGGCTGAGGCCTGCGCCCGGTGGCAGTGTAACGAAAAGGCAACGATCTGTGGCAATTCGCCGGGCTGGCGGGTTCTACAGGTTCATTTCGGCCCCGCAGCCGTTCATACTGCACCCGATCCGCCGCACCCGGCGGCAATTGGCAGGGGAACAATGATGGCCAGGATTTCGCGCAGCGTCCGCTTCGGCAGCGCCGCCCTCGCACTTGCGGTGGCGCTTCTCGCCGGCGAAGCGCCGGCCTTCGCTCAGCCTTCCACCACCTTGCCGGACCAGCCGAACGCCGAGCCGGCGACCGCGGCGGAGACTCCCGGCGAGCGCGACATCGTCGTCACCGGCTCGCGCATCCGCCGCGATCCGCTGAGCCAGGACCAGCCGGTCACCTTCGTCGACCGCGCCGACATCGACCGCACCGGCCTCACCTCGACCGCCGACGTCCTCCAGCGCCTGCCGAGTTCGGGCGGCGCCCTCAACAGCCGGTTCAACAATTCGGGCAATTTCGGCAATCCGCCGGACGGCGGCGGCGTCGGCGCCGGCGCGGCGGAGGTCGACCTGCGCTATCTCGGCTCGAAGCGAGTCCTCGTCCTGGTCGACGGCCTTCGCTACGTGAACGGCGCCTCGGCGAGCGGCGTGCCCGGCTCGACCGACATCAACTCCATCCCCGAAGGCATGATCGACCGGGTCGAAGTGCTTCAGGACGGCGCGTCGGCCATCTACGGCTCCGACGCCATCGCCGGAGTCGTCAACATCATCACCCGCAAGCAGCAGAAGGGCCTGCGCGCCTCCGGCCAGATCGGCATCTTCGGCCAGGGCGACGGCGGCAGCCAGAATTACCAGCTGAGCTACGGCCTCGGCAGCGAGCAGAGCGGCACCCAGGTGGTCGTCGGCGCCGATTATGTCCGCCAGGACTCGATCAGCTCCGGCCAGCGCTCGATCTCGCTCTTCCCGACCCCCGGCACCACCGCCTGCGACGCGTCGTGCAGCTCCGGCACGCCGCTCGGCCGCTTCATCGTGCTGGGGCAGAACCTGACTCTTAAGGCCGCCGTGCCCGGCCGCCCGCGCTACGATCCGGCCAACCCGACCGGCCCGAACAGCGACTTCAAGGCCTTCACCACCGCGGACCGCTTCAATTTCGCGCCGTTCAACTTCATCCAGACCCCGCTGGAACGCTATGGCGCCTTCGCCAACGTCACGCAGCGCATCGGCGCCACCACCCAGCTCGCCCTGAAGGCCGTCTACAACCGCCGCAATTCGAAGAACCAGGCGGCGCCGCTGCCGCTCTTCGTCGGGCCGGACGCCGGCAACGGCAACCTCCTGGACACCATCGCGATCAGCGCGACCAACCCGTTCAACCCGTTCGGAGTCACCCTCGACGCCTCCAATTACGCGTTCATCGGCCGCCGCTTCGTCGAGAACGGCCCGCGCCGCTACAACCAGCGCGTCGACACTTATTATGGCAGCGCGACGCTCAGCGGGCAGTTCGATCTTGCCGGCCACCCCTGGTATTGGGACGTGAACGGCCTTGCCGGGCACAACAAGGCGCAGCAGACCGTGCTCGGCAACGTCAACGCCGCCAACCTCGCCAGGGCGCTCGGCCCGGTGGCGAGCTGCACCGCGCCCTGCGTCCCGTTCAATATCTTCGGCGGCGCCGGCTCGATCACCCAGCCGATGATCGACTATGTCGCCTTCACCCAGCGCGACAGCAGCAGCCAGCGCGTCTGGGACGTGACCGCGAACCTCAGCGGCGGCCTGTTCGACCTGCCCGGCGGGCCGCTCGGCGTCGCCCTGGGAGTCGAGCATCGCGACCAGCGCGGCCGCTTCGATCCGGATCCCACCGTCGCCGCCGGCCTCGGCTCCGACATCCCCGCGCTCCCCACCAAGGGCAATTTCAACGTCGACGAAGTCTTCGGCGAGCTTCGCGCGCCGCTCCTCTCCGACACGCCCTTCTTCCAGCGGCTCGAACTCTCCTTCGCCGCGCGCTATTCGGATTATTCGACCTCGGGCGCCAAGACGACGATGAAGGCCGGCGCGGACTGGAAGCCGGTCCGCGACCTGCTGTTCCGCGGCAGCTGGGGTCAGGGCTTCCGCGCCCCCTCGATCGGCGAATTGTTCGGCACGCCGTCGCGCTTCGACCAGGAGATCGTCGATCCCTGCTCGGCGGTCGGCGGCGTCATCCCGGCCGCGGTGCGCGCCAATTGCATCGCCCAGGGCGTTCCCGCCAACGGCAGCTACATCCAGGCCAACCCGCAGCTCCCGGTCATCACCGGCGGCAACCGCAACCTCAAGGCCGAGACGTCGGAAAGCTACGGCTTCGGCGCGGTCTACAGCCCGTCCTGGGTCCCGCATCTGTCGCTGGAGGGCAATTACTTCCACTACAAGGTCAACGGTGCGATCCAGGCGATCGACGCGGGCACCCTGCTCGGCCGCTGCACGACGAGCGCCGACGCGCTGAGCTGCGCCGCGATCTCCCGCACCGCCTCGGGCGCGATCGCCCAGATACGCGGCCTCCTCCAGAACATCGCGAGCATCGAGACGGATGGAGTGGATGCGACGCTCAACTTCCGCAGCGGGGATACCGGCGCGGGCAGGTTCGGCCTGTTCTGGGCCAGCACCTTCCTGTTCAACTATGCGGTGACGGTCCCCGCCACCAACGGCACCACCCGCATCAAGCGCGAGGGGACGGAGCAGGGCAGCCCCGACCAGGCCTTCCCCAAGTTCAAGTCCACCGCCGTGCTCGACTGGTCGCTGGCGGAGTTCGGCGCCTCCCTCACCGGCCGCTACATCGGCGGCGTCACGGAGGGTAACGGCAACCGCCTGCGCCACCGGCTCTACACCGACCTCCAGCTCCGCTGGGAAGGGGCGGGCCTCGGCGGCTTCGGCTTCGCGCTCGGCGTCAACAACCTGTTCAACAAGGCGCCGCCGGCCTGCTTCACCTGCGGCCTCAACAACATGGACCCGACCACCTACGACGTCCCCGGCCGCTTCTTCTACGCGAGGGCGACCTTCAAGATGTGAGAGAGGGCGGTCCCGGGCGGGCCGGCAATCCCGCGCCTGGATTTCCCTCGCCGGACTCGCCGCGTCGTCTCGCGGCGTCCGGGATGGGAGGAGACGGCCGGCGGCGGCATCCCTTTTCGCCGCCCGCCGCCGCACCGGCTATTGGCAGGACAGCGTGTGGGTGGGCCGCCCGACGGCGGCCGAGCGGACAAACCCTTCGCAACGTCCCGGTGGAGGTGTGGCGCGGGGCGGCTTATGGCTTGGCGGCCGGCTGCGCTCGCGTGGCGGCACAAAGCGCCATTTCACCCGCGATGAAAACGCTGCCACTGGCGACCAATTTCGCGCCCGTGGGAATGACAGGCTTGCCCGCGTTCTGCCGGGCGATGATCGCATTGTTGGCGGGAGGATCGCCAAGCTTGAACGAAAGCACGGTTAGGCTGCCATTGTTGCCGATGGCGGTCAGCGGGCCGAGCAGTGTTTCGCTCTGGACGATTTCTTGGTTCAGATAGTCCAGATCATGCGAGGGTTGGAGCTTCACGTCGTATGAGACCGTCATTTGCCTCCCCCTGCGATGAACGGGTTGATGGTGCCTTCGAGGGCGGCGATCGCCGCCTCCTGCTTGTCTGCGGACACGCGCGCGCGCACGACGATCTGGCCGACCACCCGCCCCTGCAGGTCCTCGAACCGGTCGGCGGCATTGAAGCTGATCCCAAGCGCGCGGGCGAGCCCCTCCAGCTTCGGCCGGTCCGCGGGATCCTTCAGGCCCTTAACGAACGAGACGAGCTTCGCCGTCCGGCTCAGCGCCGCCTCCGGCAGGAAGGTGGGCTCCTCGAGGCTGATGGCGAGGCCCTGCTCGCTGGCCGAGCGGGCGTTCGCCGCCTGCTGCGCGGCCACGTTCGCGGTCTTGGTGAGCTCGGAAATGCCGCCGTAGATGTTGCCGGCGCCCTGCAGGGCATCAAGGTCGATCCCGGCGCTAGTCAGCGAGTAGGTCGTGCCGTTGGGGTCGCCATTCTCCGCATCGATGATGTTCTTGAGGATATGGTCGCGGCGGGTATCCATGGCGGCTTCGATCGCCGGCAGGGTCTGCTGATAGAACACGTCCTTGTTGATCGCGCTGCCGGTGCCGATCAGGAAGGCTCCGGCGGCGCTCAGCCTCTTGGCGGCGGATCCGCTAGAGATCGAGGCCCCCGTCGTAGCCGCCAGCGAGGCGATGTCGGTGAAGAGGTTACTGCCGGTCGATTCCTGGTGGAGCATGGCCTTGAACTCGTCGTAGCGGCGGTTGATCGCCTTGATGCAGAGCATGACCACGTTGTTTCGATACGCGCCTCTCGCCAGGCCGCTCAGGCTGTTCATCCCCACGATGTCGAGCTGGGAGGGACAGAAATCGGCCTGCTTGATGTCCGCTGCCGTGATTGGCATCTGGACGCCCCCGATGGAGGTGCAGCCGGCGAGGAGGAGCGCGACCAACGGCGCAGCCATGCGGGCGGGCGCGATTGAACGAAAGACAGCTTCGGCGAGCCGGCGCAGGATCATCACTTCCCCCCCCAGGTTGCGAGTCGCGTTCGCCGGGAGCCTGCGTCACATCGGTGAGGATGTAAACGCGTGATGCGCCCTTCGCCGGCAGGCGGGATACCGCGCGGGCTGGCCGCTGCGGAGAGGCGAAAGGGGCTGAACCTCGACGGCTTCGGCTTCGCGCCGCGTCAACGACCTGTCAACCGCCCGCCGCCGGCCTGCTGGTGGGCGGCGCCGGCTCAGAGCGTGCCTGGAACCGGGCGCGGCAGCTTGCCGCAATCGGGAAGGGGCATGTTCGCCGGCGCTCCCGCGACGGCCATGAGGATGCCGATCCACTCGCCCTGGTAGGCCGGCGAGGCGGGGCGTTCCCACTCCATGTTGAGGATGGTGGGCGGTAGCGCGCGGTCGAGGGTCGGGTTGCCCGAGCTGACCACCACGACGGCTTCAGCCGCATGCTTCGGATCGGCGCCCCAGCGCACGCACACGCCGGCGGTGCCGCGCAGATCCGCGTCGCCCTGCTGAGGCGCGGCTTGCGCGGCGCCGGCAGGCCCGACTGCGATCGTCGCCGCCAGCGCCGCGATATGGAGGAATGCCATCCCTCCATTTCGCACCCGAAGCGCGCCTTTGCAACGGGTTGGCGGGAGTGCCCGACGCACGGCGGTTCACGGCAGCCGGCCGCGGCGCGCCCCCCGCCGCCTTCAGAAGCTGAAGCGGGCGCTGAGCCTGATGTCCCGTCCCGCCAGCGGGGCGTAATCCTTGAGGAAGCTGGCGTGGCGGCGGGCGTTCACGTCGAAGAGGTTGTTCGCCGCCAGCACGAGGCTGAGCTCGCGATGGCTCCGCAGCGGCTGCACCGAGACCGAGGCGTTGACCATCGTGAAGCCGGCCGTCGGCGTCTCGAGCACGGCGACCCGGTCCTGGCCGGTGACCCGCTCGACCTCCACCCTAGCCGTGGCCATTTCGGACTGCGCCTCGATCCCGCCGAGGAAGCGCAGCGGCGGGATGCGCGGGGCCGGGCCGGCGGTGCGGATGGTCGCCTTCACATAATCGGCCAGCGCGTCGACCTGGATCGCGAACGTCCCAAGCTGCGCCAGGCGGGCCGATCCTTCGACCTCGAAGCCGAGATAGCGGGCATCGGCCTGGCGGTATTCGAACACCGGCAGGCCGTCCCTCACCGCCCCCGTCGCCTGCTCGTAGACATAGTCGCTGAACCAGATTCGATAGGCCGAGGCGCCGTAGGAGAAGCCGTCGCCGGAGCCGCGCAGGGTCAGCTCCAGGCCATTGCTCTTCTCCTTGGCGAGGCCGAGGTCGCCGATCTCGAACGCCTGGGTGCCCGGGTGCGGGCCGTTGACGTAGATCTCCTCGGCGCCCGGCGCGCGCTCGGTGTGCGAGGCGTTGAGGCCGACGCGCAGCGCGCGGCTGCCGTAGCTGGCGCCCAGCGAGCCCGAATAGGCGTTGAAGCTGCGCGTCATATTGGGGTTGCCGATCGCCGGGTCGGCCTCGGCATGGACATTCTGCCGCTCGTAGCGGGCGCCGGCTTCCGCCTTGAGCGGGCCGGCCGTGTAGGATTCGAGCGCGAACAGGCCGAATTGGCTGGTCGTGTTGAACGGCAATGATTTCTCGTCGCCGACCATGTTGAGCTGGCGGTGGAAATATTGCGCGCCGAAGCCGCCGCCGAAGCCGCCCTTCGCCGACTGGACGAATTCCAGCCGCCCCTCATAGCCCTTGTTGAAGAAGGTCGTGCCGACGGCGCCGCCATCGCCGATTTCGCTGTGGCGGTAGTTGGACCAGCCGCCGCGCAGGCGGATCGAGTCGACGAAGCCGCTGCCGGTGTCGATCTCGGCGCGGCCGTCGATCCGGGTCTGCTTGAGGTCGATGTGGACCGCTTCCGCCGCCACCGCCGGGTCGAGCGAATAGCGGATCGGGATGCCGTAGAAGCTGGTGAAGCGATTGACCGAGAAGCCGACGTCACTGTCGCCGTCGATCCACGCCGCGCCGGCCGCGATGTCGGTGGTCTTGCCGTCGCTATTCTCCAGATGCCCCCTCAGCGACGCGAGGGCGCGGATGTCCGGGTCCGGGCTGGCCAGCGCCAAAGCGCGCAGGGCCGGCGAGAGCAGGAAGCCGCCGACATGGAGGTTGTCGCTCTTGCCGTAATTGCCGTCCGCGTGGACGACGAAATGCTTGCCGATCGGCACGTCGACCGCGCCGTTCGCCGACCGCTCGTTGGCGGCCGAGCCGTAGGTCAGCAGCCCGTCGACATGCACCGCCTCGTCGGGCACCCGGCGCGGGATTCGGGCGTCGACGACGTTGACGACGCCGCCGATCGCCGCCGAGCCGAACAGCAGGGCGCTCGGTCCGCGCAGCACCTCGATCCGCTCCGCCGTCAGCGGGTTGATCGCGACCGCATGGTCGACGCTCGTGTTCGAGACGTCGAGGCTGCCGATGCCGTCGGTGAGGACCCGGATGCGCTCGCCCTGGAAGCCGCGCAGGATCGGCCGCGACGCATTGGGGCCGTAGGAGGTGGCCGAGACTCCGGGCTGGCGCGCGAGCGTCTCGCCGATGGTCGGCCTCAGCTCGCGGGTCAGCTCGGTGCCGGACAGCACCGAGGTGCCGGCGAGCACGTCCTCGCGATTCTGGCGAAAGCCGGTGACGATGATCTCGGCCCCTTCCGCCGGCTGGACGTCCGGCTGCGGCGCGGCGGGCGCGGCCGGCGGCGCAGGGGCGGTCGGATCGGCGGGTTGGCCGGTCTGGGCGAGGGCGGCGTGCGGAATCAGGGCCGTGGCGGCTCCGGCGAGGAGGACGGAACGAAGCATTGGAGTTTCCATTCGAATATCGGCTGCCCCACGGGCAGCAAGGTGGCGCTCCGTGGAGCGCCCGTGCGTCGGGTCGGGAAAGGAACCGCCGGGGAGATATCGCCGTCGGCCCCGGCTCCGGGCCGGGGCTGGAGGGGCGAGGGGGCCGGCGGCCGCGGCACGCCCTCGGGCATGCCTCGGCTCAGTCGAGGGGAGGGGGGAGCAAAGGCCGTACCGGCGCGCTGGCCGGGGTCGGGTCGTCGGCGACCCGCCTCGCCATCCGCTCGACCGGCGGGGCCGGAACGACGATGGCGGCGGGCGGCAGCATGTCCATCGGCGCCGAGGCCGATTCGCCGCCGGATACCGCCCCCTTCTTGGCCGCGACCGAGGCCGCCGCTTCTTCGGTGAGCGCGACGGCGGCGATGCTTCGGTCCTGGCTGTGGCGCGCGGCGACATGGTCGCTCATGTCGCGATGCCGGCACACCGACGCCGCGACCGACGACCCCTGGCCGACGACCAGGACCACCACCATCAGCCATGTCAGCAAACGCCTCACCGGACATGAGATAACATCCGGGACGCCCGCGCCACAACCCTCTACGGCTCGCCGGACTGCCGGCCGGCCGCAAACGGGGTTGACGGCGGCAGCGGCTTGGGAGGATTCATCTGGGCCATGAAGCCTAGCGTCGCCCTCCTCGCCGCCGCGCTCGCCGCCGCCGGCACCGCCGCCCCGCTACCGGCCGCCCCGCCGGCCGCCGGCACCGACGCCACGAAGAAGATCTGCCGGCTGCAGGAGACGATCGGATCCCGCCTGGGCGGCACCCGGATCTGCCGCACGCGCGCCGAATGGGAGGATCTGAAGCTGCAAAGCCGCCGCACCGTCGAGCGGGTCCAGAGCGGCACCTCCGCCTGCCTTCGCGGCGGCGTCTGCGGCAATTGAGGCGGGTGCCGGGCGGCCGACAGGCCTTGCCGGGCGTCCGCTCCCGCCCCATGTAGCCCCAAGCCCACACCGAACCCAGCAGGATCCCCTCATGGACCACCAAGACATCCTCTCCGGCCTCGTTCCCATCGTCATCGAGCAGTCGAACCGGGGGGAGCGCAGCTTCGACATCTATTCGCGGCTCCTGCGCGAGCGGATCGTGTTCGTGACCGGCGGGGTCGAGGACCATATGGCCACCCTCATCACCGCCCAGCTCCTCTATCTGGAGAGCGAGAATCCGAAGAAGGACATCTTCATGTACATCAACTCGCCGGGCGGGGTGGTGACGGCGGGCATGGCGATCCACGACACGATGCAATATATCCGCCCGCGCGTCGGCACGGTGTGCATCGGCCAGGCCGCCTCGATGGGCGCCTTCCTGCTCTGCGCCGGCGAGCCCGGCATGCGCGTCGCGCTGACCAACGCCCGGATCATGATCCACCAGCCCTCCGGCGGCGCCCAGGGCATGGCCTCCGACATCGAGATCCAGGCCCGCGAGATATTGCGGATCCGCCACCGCATGAACGAGCTGATGGCCAAATATACCGGCCAGCCGGTCGAGGCGATCGAAACCGCGGTCGAGCGCGACAAGTTCTTCGGCGCCACCGAGGCCAAGGAGTTCGGCCTGGTCGACGAAGTGTTCGAAAAGCGCCCCGCCCCGGGCACCGAGGACGGGAGCCACCAGGCGCAGGCCGCCTGAGGAGCGGCAAGGCCCCTAACCCGCGCGCCGCTCTGAAAAAAGAACTTTCCTACAGGGTTCCTATTATGTTCTAAACTGTCCGATGGGACAGGATGATTCGGAACGCAAGCGGCATTACCGCATCGACGACGCCGCGAAGGGCGTTTTCCTCGAGACGCTTCACGAAGGCGCATGGCTGAAGGACGCCGCCCGCCGCGCCGGTTTCACGCTCGGCGCCTTCTGGAAGGAGCGGCGCCGCGATCCCGCCTTCGACGCCGCCGTCGTCGACGCGCTCGATCTCACCAGCGACGCCTGCCTGATCCGCCCGACCAACGGCCGCCCGCTCCAGCGCCGCGGCCACCGCCGGCTGCGCTTCGTCGGCTGGCGGGTCGACGTCTTCCTTGCCCATTTCGCCTCCACCTGCAACGAGACGGAGGCCGCCGAGGCGGCGGGCGTCGCCGCCGCCACCGTCTACCGCAAGCGCCGCAAGGACCCGGCCTTCGCCGCCGCCCATCAGGCCGCGCTCGACCATGGCTATGTCCGGCTCGAGGCCGAAGCCTTGCGCCAGCGCCTCGCCGCCCAGCAGCGCATGGCCGAGGCGGTGGCGGCGGGAACCGAGCTCGGCGCCGGCCTCTGCACCGAGTTCGAGCGGGTGATGACGCTCCTCGCCCGCTGGGACCGGCGCGGCGGGCAGGCGGCCCCGCGCACCGTCGCGCCCGCCGCCGCCTCGGCCTGGACCTTCGATTCCGCCATCGACGCGATCGAGCGCAAGCTTCGGGCGCTCGGCATCCCCGTCCGCGCGCTTCCGGCCGAGCCCGGCGACGAGGGCGAGGTCGAATGAACCGCGCCCGCGCCCGCGCCGTCCTCGCCGCGCTCGGTGACCTGCCGCCCGAGACCCGGCGAGTCGCCTTTCGCGATCTGCCCCCCGCCGCCGCCGCCGCGGTCGAGCAGAGCTGGTGGGCGCTCAAGGGCCAGGCCGAGCCGCCCGGCGAGTGGCGCATCTGGTCGATCGTGGCCGGCCGCGGCTTCGGCAAGACCCGCGCCGGCGCCGAATGGGTCTGGCGCCGCGCCCGCGAGAACCCGCACGCCCGGATCGCCCTCGTCGCCGCCAGCCTGGACGAGGCGGCGCGGGTGATGGTGGAGGGCGAAAGCGGCCTCCTCGCCTGCGCCCGCAACGGCGAGGCGCCGCGCTGGATCCGAACCCGCGGCCTGTTCCTCTTCCCCTCGGGCGCCCAGGCCTTCACCTACTCGGCCGAGCGCCCCTCGACCCTGCGCGGCCCCCAGCATCATCATGCCTGGTGCGACGAGTTCGCCAAATGGCCGATCCGCCGCGCCGACGCCGCCTGGGACAATCTCATGCTCGGCCTCCGCCTCGGCGAGAGGCCGCGCGCGATCGTCACCACCACGCCGGCTCCGGTCCCGCATTTGAGGCGGGTCCTCGCCATGCCGAGGAGCGTCGCCACCCACGGCCGGACCGCCGACAACCCCCACAGCCCCCGCGACTTCCGCGAGGCGATGGCAACCCTCTACGCCGGCACCCGCCTCGGCCGGCAGGAGCTGGACGGCCTCCTGCTGGAAGACCTCCCCGGCGCCCTCTGGACCCGCGACATGATCGAAAAGGCGCGAATTCCCCTCGCTGGAAGGGAGGGGTTAGGAGTGGGGCCTGTCCCAACCTCACTAAGCCCCTCCCCTTCAGGGGAGGGGTTTGGGGTGGGGCTTGTGCCGACCTCAAGCAAGGGGAGGGGGGACTTCACCCGCACCGTCATCGGCGTCGATCCCCCCGCCTCCACCCAGGGCGACGCCTGCGGCATCGTCGTCTGCGCGCGCGATCGCGCCGGCATCGCCTGGGTCCTCGCCGATCTCTCCGTCGCGGGCCTTCGCCCCGAAGGCTGGGCGAGCCGGGTCGCCGCCGCCGCGGAGGCCTGGGGCGCGACCTCGGTCGTCGCCGAGAAGAACCAGGGCGGCGACATGGTCGAGAGCGTCCTCAAGGCCGCCTCCTGCCCCGTCCCCATCCGCCTCGCCCACGCCGCCCACGGCAAGGCCGCGCGCGCGGAGCCCATCGCGCTTCGCTTCGAGAAAGGCGAAGCGAGGCTGGCCGGCACCTTCCCCGAGCTGGAAGACCAGCTCTGCGGCCTCACCTACGCCGGCTACCAGGGCCCCGGCCCCTCCCCCGACCGCGCCGACGCCATGGTCTGGGCCCTGACCGAACTCTTCAAGCCGCGCGCGGAGCCAAGGGTGCGGCGCCTCTAAGCCCCTCCCCTTCAGGGGAGGGGTTGGGGTGGGGCTTGTCCGGACCGCCTCGCGCCGCCACCCATGCGCTCCGGCGGGGCTTACCTTCAGGGCAATCGGGCTTACGCCTCCACAGTCGCGATCAGCCGCTCCACCGTTTCCGGATCCACCTCGATCAGGTGAAGCAGGACACGCGCGGGCGCGTCGGGCTGGCGGCGGTTCTGCTCCCAGTCGCGCACGGTTCCGAGCGGCAGATGAAACGCCTGGGCGAACTCGGCCTGCGTCTTCCGCACCCGCTCGCGGATAGCCTTCACGTTGACAGGCTTGGCGATGCGCCCGCGCGAGGCGTCACCCTGCGCAAACGCAAGCGCGTCCTCGAAACCAGCAGCGATCTTGTCGAATGCCTTGCCCATAGTATCTCGCCCTCCTTGGCGTTCAGTATTCGTCCCGAAGCTTCTTGGTCAGCTTCGCGACTGCGTTCTTCTCCGCGTCGGAAAGATTGGATTTCTCACCTTTCCCGAACGCGGTGATCAGAAAGACCGGAATGTTCTCGCCGCCGTAATAGGTGACGATCCGATAGCTGCCCGACTTCCCTTTGCCCGGCTTCGCATAGCGAAACTTCCGGGCGCCGCCGCAGCCCTGCATGATCGCACCAGCTTCGGCGTCGGCGGCAACCGCATCGACCACCGCCTGCATCTCCTCTTCGGACATGCCCGCGCCTTTGGCCGCGGCGATATAGGCTTTGGTCTCCACGACGGCGTGCATGGGAGTCATGTACGGCAATGCCGTACGTGATGCAAGAGACAAGTACGGCAGAGCCGTAGAAAAATGGCGATGGTTGTTCCCCTCCACTAAGCCCCTCCCCTTCAGGGGAGGGGTTGGGGTGGGGCCTGTCCCGACCGCCTCATGTCCCCCACCCAAGAGCGCCGGCTGTGAGACTCTCCTCGCCTCGGCAGATGCATGTCGGAGCGTGAGCGGCGGTCTTTGGCCGGTAGCGGTCCGGCAGCTATCGGGTAGAACAGCGCGGAAAAAGGACGGTTCAGGACCGATCCGGCTTTGACAGTACGCTCGTGCTGCTCGTACCTTTCTCCCGGCGGGAAGGTGTCGATGGCTGCAACTTGGAGCACTCATAAGGACGAACAGGTCCAGCGGCATGAGCTGGTCAAGGATCGCTTTTGGGGACGCTTGGTCACGGAGACTGCTCGAGCTGCAGCCGCCGCGTCAGCGGATGAACATGAGCGCGAGGACAACATCCGCTGTGGCCTCGATGTCGTTGAGGCTGCAGCTCGGGCCGTGAACCCGAACTGGTGGGGGTGTGACGAAGAGCACCCGGCGCTCGGGTGGCGCCATCGCTCCAGCCCGATGCTCGCCGGTAAGAAGTACGGGGAGCCATACATCATTCGCCTAGACGTTGAGGAAGCCGCCTCCTGCTATCTCGCCTTGCCCTTTCGTGTAGACGGGCTCGATCGCCTGCTGGCCGATATGTTGATGGCGGCAGAGTTGTTCGCCTTTGCCGATGAGGTGCAGCAACAGTTGAAGCAGAAGCTTCCGACTGTGCTCGCTTGGCTATGGGGAAACCTCATGTCTCTGGTGATCGGCCTCTCGATCGCAGGCGTGCTTCTCTGGCTGTCACCTGACGCCACCGTGATGCAGTGGATTGCGGGCATCGTAGCTGGATTGACCCTTCTCGGGGCGGCGTTCTCCCTTGTGGTATTCCCCTTCCTCTATCCTGGGGTTCGGGCACAGCGGCAGAAGTTCAACGCCACGGTGATGGGAATGACGGCCGCTTACACGACGCTGGGTGGCTCTCCAGCATCAGTTCCTCATATCAGAAAGCTCGTGGATCGCGCGATGGATGCTGGTGTCGTCTGGCCGGCGCCGCTGATGGCGTTGCTGGACGACATAGCTGATCGGCGGAAGTCGATCTGAAGATGGCTGCTGCGCAATACTCACCTGAGCAGCTTGAGGACTATGAGCGCAATAGGAGCGAATGGATGGAGCGAGCCGATGGGCTGCTCACTACAATCCTGACCTATGCATTTCAGGTTGAACGAGCCGGCGAGTTTGCGCGCACAGGCTTCGGTAGGCGGCTCGGCTGTCTCGAACACGCGATGAAAAAGATGGACACCGTTTATCCGCCGAACTCTCCCGATGCTTCACGCGACCAGGTAAGGGACGCAGAACTGATCCTGCAGGCGTTCGTGATGAATGTGTTCGGCGCCATCGACAATCTCGCCTGGATCTGGGCTTTGGAACGTCGCGTCACAGGAGCCAAAGCACAGGCGCTATACCCGGCGGAAATCTGCTTTGTCGGGCCACGTTCGGGATGGATGGTGGCCTCCCTTTTACCACCCGTCGTTGCCGCGATCGACAACGCTAAGGAATGGTTCAATCAGATTGGCGCCTATCGTCACGGCGTGGCACATCAGATTCCGATCTATATTCCCCGGCTATTCTCGGCAGATGACGCGAAGACCTCGGAAGAGTTGGGCGCGGCAATCAACGAAGCGATAGCTGCAGGAGACACCAAGCGGATGCTGCCCCTGCTCAACAGACGGCATAGCCTGGGGAATTACGGGGCTTACATGGCATTGAACGGAGAGCAACGGCCTATGCTGCTGCACCCCCAAATGGTGTGTGATCTCGCAACGGTGGTGGAACTCGGTGAGATCATCATGAGCGAATTGTCAAAACCCGCGTCATGAGCAAGCATTTGCGGGATCCTCTCGGCAGCGTGCGTTTCGTGCTCGGCGAGATGGTCCGTCATCAGGAGATGCTGAACCGCGGCGAGCGCACCGCGAAAAAGGAAGATATGTTCTGTACAATTTCGCACCCTAGCGGCCGGGGATCACTTCCGATCGGTCGTGCAGCATATGACGCCGTTGGCAACCTAGCAGCCGAAGCCGCACGCCGTGGGAACATCATTAAACGCTCGGACCCTAGGAACCTTCGGTCGGAACTAACCGAACGGTTGGTGCAAATGTTCGTGCTCGACGGGATCGAGCCCTCCGCGAAAAGTGTAGCCAAGCTGCTCCGAGACACCCAAGAGGCGCTGACCCGCAGGTTTGAGACGCAAATTCACGTGTTGCCCTGTCACCTGTCCACGGAAGGCGAGGATGCCGAATTGGCATTGGGGCCAGTCAGGTTCGTGGGCCGTGCCCGCGCTCGCAGGATTCTCGCGCCAGGCGTTCTCAATTATCGGCGCCGAGACCACAATGAGTACCGTCGCGATCGCGACCTCATCGCCCAAGGACTGCGTTTCTACGGCGGCTATCGCTGGTTTGCCGCAGTGACCGTAAGACATTCGGATAGCCGGCGATCAGAAGAGCTCGCCAAGCGCGCCGCCACGTCGGCACTCGATTGTCTTCAGCTCTTGATTGGAGCGCGCCATTCCCACCGTATGGCGATTCTTGGGCCATCGGATTATTATGAGCGGTCATTCTTGTTGGGTATCGCTCGCGAACAGCTCAGGTACACCGTCACAACCAGCTATCTGGGCGAGATTACGCTGCCGGACGGCTGGATGCAGATGATCGAGAAGGATTACCCGATTGCGATAGAGCGGATTGGCACCATCCTCGAATCGGTGGCGCAAGCTGATCTGGAGCGCCCCTTGAGTCGCCGCTTTTTAGATGCTGCACAATGGTTCGGCGAAGCGGTTCGCGATCCAGCTCCAGCCACCCGACTGATCAAGTTCGTTCTTGCCCTTGAACGCCTCGTCCTTACGGGAGAGGCATTCGGCTTAACCGAAACGATATCGGCGCGAGTGGCGTCGCTGTGCATTGGACTCGATGACCGGAATGCCGAGCAGCTCAAGGCTGATTTCAAGATGGTCTATGACATCCGATCCAAGCTTGCACACGGCGGAGTCTCGCCGAGCGATCCTAGAGTCTCGCCTATGTTAGGGCTCGCAGCGGATTTCGCTCAGCACGCCATGCTTCGCTGCCTTCACGTCTGGCAGAAGGAGCAATTCGAGCTGGCGCACCTTAGCACCAAGAAGGTGAAAGCTTGGTTCCACAATCTCGTGGCGCTGGTGTTCTCCGCCCAGACATCACCGCTAGAGCCACAGCCAGAGGCTCATGCTGACGGCTAATCAGAGTCGATTAGCTTCGTCCACCCAGGGCCATGATCGATCATCCGCTGGGCTATGCGTCGATAATGCAGGTGGTACCTGGTTCATGGATGGCCGGAAGGATCGTTGCTGACTTGCAGAATCGCCGAAACGGTAATGGCGGGGCGTTTCGGCCGTTCGCCCGCAACCTGAACGCGCGTCCCCTTTTGGGTACCGCGAAGATCGGCCTGTACGACCGACAATGGCGCCAAGCGGTCGCCCGGGACCCGAACAACGGCCAGAGCGCGATCCCCAACGTAGCTAGGCGCCGCATCTAACCCGTCTCCACGGCCACGCATCTCCCCGCCGTCACCGCCCCCCTTTGCGCCGCCCACGCGGGACGCTAATCCGTCCCGCCCAAGGAGGCATCATGCCCGACGATACCCGCCCCGACGAAACCGCCACCCAGACCCACCGCGGCCGCTGCCTGTGCGGCGCGGTGCGGTTCGCGGTGGCCGGGCCGCTGCGCGCGCCGGATGCCTGCCACTGCTCGCAATGCCGGCGCCAGTCGGGCCATTATTGGGCCTCGACCAACGTCGCGAAGGACTCGCTGACGCTGGAGGGGGCGGAGGCGCTGGCCTGGTACCGCTCGTCGGAGACGGTGCGGCGCGGCTTCTGCTCGGTGTGCGGGTCGGTGCTGTTCTGGGAGCCGGACGACCATCCCGCCTGGACGGCGGTCGCGATGGGCGCCTTCGACGCGCCCACCGGGACCCGGCTCGAAAAGCACATCCACGTCGCCGACAAAGGCGATTATTACGACCTCGCCGACGGCGTCCCGCAGGAGGCGGGGCCTTAGGCGCGGGGCTGGCGGCTCGCGCAGGCTTTGAGCGACAGCGGGGTTCGAGGTGATCGCCGACGAGGTCGGGTAGAGGACTTGTCGCGGGCCCCGACGAGGGCCACATGGCTGTGGCAAGCCCAGGAGGGGCGGGACTCCGCGGCGGTCCGGCAACCGGCGTTAATCAATAAGCCATTGTGGACGTGCGATAGTGCGGGCTAGGATGGCCTTCGAGGTAAGGGGCGCCCCCGAGGGCTCCCGTAAGGAAGATCATGACGAAGCTTAGCGGCAGCGATTCGAAGAGCACCCTCTACTGCTCCTTCTGCGGAAAATCCCAGCACGAGGTCAGGAAGCTCATCGCCGGCCCCACCGTGTTCATCTGCGACGAATGCGTCGAGCTGTGCAACGACATCATCCGCGAGGAAACCAAATCCTCCCTCGTCAAAACCCGCGACGGGGTGCCGACGCCGCTCGAAATCTGCCGGCACCTGGACGATTACGTGATCGGCCAGAGCCACGCCAAGCGCGTGCTCTCGGTCGCGGTGCACAACCATTACAAGCGGCTCGCGCATGGCGCCAAGTCGGGCGAGGTCGAGCTTTCCAAGTCGAACATCCTGCTCGTCGGGCCGACCGGCTGCGGCAAGACGCTGCTCGCCCAGACCTTGGCGCGGCTGCTCGACGTGCCCTTCACCATGGCCGACGCGACGACGCTGACCGAGGCCGGCTATGTCGGCGAGGACGTCGAGAACATCATCCTCAAGCTGCTCCAGGCTTCCGACTATAACGTCGAGCGGGCCCAGCGCGGCATCGTCTACATCGACGAGATCGACAAGATCAGCCGCAAGTCGGACAATCCGTCAATCACCCGCGATGTCTCGGGCGAGGGCGTCCAGCAGGCACTCCTGAAGCTGATGGAAGGCACGACCGCCTCGGTTCCGCCGCAAGGCGGCC
>DASWRU010000101.1:0-10012 GCA_036403015.1 Allosphingosinicella sp. | reverse complement strand
ACGCTCGTCGTCAACAAGCTGCGCGGCGGCCTCAAGGTCGCGGCGGTCAAGGCGCCGGGCTTCGGCGATCGCCGCAAGGCGATGCTCGAGGACATCGCGATCCTGACCAACGGCGAGATGATCAGCGAGGATCTCGGCATCAAGCTCGAGAACGTCACCGTCGCCATGCTCGGGCAGGCCAAGCGCGTCACCATCGACAAGGACAACACCACCATCGTCGACGGTGCCGGCGAGGGCGACCGGATCAAGGCGCGGGTCGAGGCGATCCGTTCGCAGATCGAGAACACCACCAGCGACTATGACAAGGAGAAGCTCCAGGAGCGCCTCGCCAAGCTCGCCGGCGGAGTCGCCGTGATCAAGGTCGGCGGCAGCAGCGAGATCGAGGTCAAGGAGCGCAAGGACCGCGTCGACGACGCCCTCCACGCCACCCGCGCGGCGGTCGAGGAAGGCATCGTCCCCGGCGGCGGAGTCGCTCTGCTCTATGCCACCAAGGCGCTCGCCGGCATGAAGGGCGTCAACGACGACCAGACCCGCGGCATCGACATCGTCCGCCGCGCGCTGCAGTCGCCGATCCGCCAGATCGCCGAGAATGCGGGCCATGACGGCGCCGTCGTCGCCGGCAAGCTGATCGACGGCGACGACGAGACCTTGGGCTTCAACGCCCAGACCGAGGTCTACGAGAATCTCGTCCAGGCCGGCGTGATCGACCCGACCAAGGTCGTCCGCACCGCCCTCCAGGACGCGGCCTCGGTCGCCGGTCTCCTCATCACCACCGAAGCGGCGGTGAGCGAGGCTCCGGAGGACAAGTCCCCGGCCGGCGGCGGCATGCCCGGCGGCGGCATGGGCGGCATGGGCGGCATGGACTTCTAAGTCCTCGCTTCTCGACGCTCACGAAAACAAGGGCCGGAGGGAAACCTCCGGCCCTTTTTCTTCGGGCAGGCGAATTTTCCGCAAATATAGCGACAGGTTTCCCCGCCGCCGGGGACTATTATCGCAGGCGTCGCCGCGGTTCCCCACGAGCTTTGCGGCCCGCCTATCCGGGGAGGGCTCGTCACGCCGGTCCGTGGCGGGCCCTTTCCTTCGCCGCGGCCGCGCTTTTGCCATGGACCGGCCGAGGGGCTAGACACGGCCCCATGTCCATCCATTCGCTCGACACCTCGACCAGCCGGGCCAATCCGGTGCCGGCGCCGATGAAGCGGCTGACCGTGCCGAAACTGAGGGCGATGAAAAGCGGCGAGCCGATCGTCATGCTCACCGCCTACACCGCGCGGATGGCGCAGCTGCTCGATCCGCATTGCGACCTGCTGCTGGTCGGCGACAGCCTCGGCCAGGTCATTTACGGCCTCCCCTCCACCATCCCGGTGACGCTGGAGATGATGTGCGCGCACGGCGCCGCGGTGGTGCGGGGCTCCTACCATTCGGTCGTCGCGGTCGACATGCCGTTCGGCTCCTACGAAGCCTCGCCCGAGCAGGCCTTCGCCAGCGCGTCGCGAATCCTCAAGGAAACCGGCGCCGCGGCGGTGAAGCTGGAGGGTGGCGAGGCGATGGCCGCGACGATCGCCTTCCTCGCGGCGCGCGGCATCCCTGTCATCGGCCATGTCGGGCTCACCCCGCAGGCGGTGAACGCGCTCGGCGGCTACGGCGCGCGCGGCAAGAGCGAGGCCGAGGCGAAGAAGATCCTCGCCGACGCGAAGGCGGTCGACGAGGCGGGCTGCTTCCTCCTCGTCCTCGAAGGCGTGATGGAGGAGGTCGCCGCGGAAGCCACGAAGGCGGTCTCCTGCCCCACGATCGGAATCGGCGCCTCGGCCAGCTGCGACGGCCAGGTGCTGGTCACCGAGGACATGCTCGGCCTGTTCGAGCGGGCGCCGCGATTCGTCAAACGCTATGACGACTTCGCGGCTCGGATCGGCGAAGCGGCCGCCGCCTATGCCGCCGAAGTGCGCAGCCGCACCTTCCCCGGCGAAGAGCAGCTCTATCGCACGAAAAAGTGAGCTTCCGTTGCGGCGCGCGCCCCGGTAGAGGTGCGCCGGGGCCGGCCCTTTTCGTTCATCCTGCGTATTGCCGCGTGCGGCATAGGATCGGCGGAACCTGGGCGCGGAACAATCGGATTCGGAGAGAATAGTTGGCGCCTAGGCCTATCGACAACGAGACCTTCTACCGCGAGGTGGACGAGGAGCTTCGGCGCGACCAGCTGAAGTCCTATTGGGAGCGCTACGGCAAGCTCGTCATCGCCGGCGTGATCCTGCTCATCGCCGCGATCGGCGGGGCGATCTGGTGGCAGAACCAGCGGGAGATCCACGCCGGCGAGCGCGGCACCAAGCTGATGGCGGCGTTCGACGACATCGCCTCGGGCAACAAGGCGGTCGCCGCGACCAAGCTCGACGAGCTCGCCAAGACGGGGCCGGACGGCTATCGCGCCGCCGCCATGCTCACCAAGGCGGACCTCGCCACCGAGGCGGGCAATCTCGACGCGGCGGCCGCCCAGATGAAGGCGATCGCCGAGGACAAGGATTTCGACCGCGCCTATCGCGACCTCGCCACCGTGCGGATGACGACGCTGCAGTTCGACAAGCTGAAGCCGCAGGACGTGATCGCCCGGCTGAAGCCGCTGGCGGTCGGCGGCAATCCCTGGTTCGGCAGCGCCGGCGAGCTGGTCGCCATCTCCTACCTCAAGCTCAACCGGCCGCAGGAAGCGGCCCGGCTCTATTCCGCCATGGCCAAGGACGACAAGATTCCCGAATCGATCCGCTCGCGCGCGCTCCAGATGGCCGGCTCGCTCGGCATCGACGCGGTCCAGCAGCCGACGGGCGCAGCACAGGAAGGCAAGTGATGAAGCGTTTGGTACTCGCGCTGGCGGCGGTGAGCCTGCTCGGCGGCTGCGCCTTTCTCGGCAAGCATAAACGGCCGTCCACCCCGACGGTGGGCCAGCGTATCGCGGTGCTCTCGACCGAGGCGGAGATCGAGGCCGATCCCGCGCTCGCGTCGATCCCGGTGACCCTGCCGGTCGCCACCACGAACGCCGAATGGGCCCAGCCCGGCGGCAATGCCGCCAAGTCGATGGGCCACCTCAACCTCGGCAACGCGCTCGGCATGGCCTGGCGGGTCAGCATCGGCCAGGGCAGCACCAAGAAGGGCCAGCTCGCCGCCTCGCCGGTCTTCGCCGAAGGCAGGATCTTCACCATGGACACTCGAGCCGTGGTGCGGGCGATCAACGCGGAGAACGGCGCCACCGTCTGGGAATCCCAGCTGCGCGGGGTCGCCGCAAGCACTCAGACTTTGTTCGGCGGCGGCGTCAGCTACGATAACGGCCGCCTCTACGCGACCAACGGCGCCGGCTATGCCGCCGCGCTCGACGCGAAGACCGGCGCCATCGCCTGGACGGTGCGCCCCGGCGGTCCGCTGCGCGGCGCGCCGACCATCGCCAACGACAATGTCTACGTCATCACCCAGGACAACCAGCTCTTCGCGCTCAACCCGGCCGACGGCGCGACCCGCTGGACCGGCGCCGGCGCGCTCGAGATCGCCGGCGTGCTCGGCGCCGCCGCCCCGGCCGCCGCCCAGGGGACGGTGGTCGCCGGCTATTCGTCCGGCGAGCTCACCGCCTATCGCTACGAAAACGGCCAGGTCGTCTGGCAGGACGCGCTGGCCCGGACCAGCGTCTCGACCACCGTCACCTCGCTTTCCGACATCGATGCCGATCCGGTGATCGACGCCGGCCGCGTCTACGCCGTCGGCCAGGGCGGCCGAATGGTGGCGATCGAGCTGATCACCGGCCAGCGCGTGTGGGAGATCAACGTCGCCGGCATCTCGACTCCCTGGGTCGCGGGCGACTGGATCTTCCTCGTTACGGACGAGGCCCAGTTGCTCTGCATCCAGCGCACCACCGGCCACATAAGGTGGATGACCCAGCTCACCCGCTACCGCAACGCCAAGAAGAAGAGCGACGAGATCTCCTATACCGGCCCGATCCTCGCCGGCGGGCGCCTGATCGTCGCCAATTCCGAGGGGCAGCTGATCAACGTGTCGCCCACCGACGGCGCGGTGCAGACGACCATCGACACCAAGATGCCCATATCGCTGTCGCCGATCGTCGCCAACAACAGTCTCTACGTCCTCCACGACGAGGGCCAGCTCACCGCCTGGCGGTAAGGCGGACGGCCGCCTCCGCACGGCGGTTGACCCTCCGCCGGCGACGGGGCAGGGCGGGCACCCCATGCCGAAGCTCCCCACCGTCGCGATCGTCGGCCGGCCCAATGTCGGCAAGTCGACCCTGTTCAACCGGCTTGTCGGCCGGAAGCTGGCGCTGGTCGACGACCGCCCCGGGGTGACCCGCGACCGGCGGGAAGGGGAGGCGAGCCTGCTCGGCCTCGACTTCCGGGTCATCGACACCGCCGGCTACGAGGACGAGGACCCGCAGAGCCTCCCCGGCCGCATGCGCGCCCAGACCGTCGCCGCGGTACGCGAGGCCGACGTCGCCTTGTTCCTGATCGACGCGCGCGCCGGCCTGACTCCGCTCGACGAGGAGATCGGCCGCTGGCTGAGGAGCGAGACGACGCCGGTCGTGCTCGCCGCCAACAAGGCGGAAGGCCGTGCCGGCGAGGCGGGGATCATGGAGGCTTATTCGCTCGGGTTCGGCGAGCCGATCGCGCTCAGCGCCGAACATGGCGAGGGCGTCGTCGACCTGTTCGAGCATCTTCGCCCCCATGTCGAGCGCGAGGCGGCCGAGGGGGAGCCCGACGAAGCCGGCGATCCGACCCTGAAGCTCGCCATCGTCGGCCGTCCGAACGCCGGCAAGTCGACTCTCATCAACCGAATGCTCCGGGAGGAGAGGCTGATCACCGGCCCCGAAGCCGGCATCACCCGCGATTCGATCGCGATCGACTGGGAATGGCGGGGGCCTGACGGAGAGGCGCGGCCGGTGCGGCTGATCGACACCGCCGGAATGCGCAAGAAGGCCAAGGTCGAGGACAAGCTCGAGAAGCTTTCCGTCGCCGACGCCCGCCGCGCGGTCGATTTCGCCGAGGTCGTGGTGCTGCTGCTCGACGGCACGCGCGGGCTCGAGGCGCAGGACCTGCGCATCGCCGACAACGTCCTCCAGGAAGGCCGGGCGCTGGTCGTCGCGATCAACAAATGGGACGTGGCGGAGAATGGCAGCGGGCTCTTCAACGGCATCAAGGCGGCGCTGGACGAGGGGCTGAGCCAGGCGCGCGGCGTGCCTTTGCTCACCGTCTCGGGCAAGACCGGCAAGGGCATCGATCAATTGCTGGGCGCCGCCTTCGAGATCCGCGAAACCTGGTCGCAGCGCGTCTCGACGGGCAAGCTCAACCGCTGGTTCGAGGACGCGGTCGAGAAGAACCCCCCGCCGGCGCCGGGCGGACGGCGGATCAAGCTGCGCTACATCACCCAGGTGAACACCCGGCCGCCGGCCTTCGTGCTGTTCGGGACCCGGGTCGACCAGCTGCCCGACAGCTATTTGCGCTATCTCGTCAACGGCATCCGCAAGGAGCTGGGCTTCGGCGCCGTGCCGGTGCGGCTGACCGCGCGGGCGTCGCGCAACCCGTTCGACAAGGACAAATCGTCGGGTTGAGCCGCGCCATCAACGGCTCATTTACCCGCCGCCTCTAGGGTGGGTGCGTGGACGATGTGGATCTGGTGGACTGGGAAGTCTTTTTCCGCGGCCGGGCCGAGCTCGGCGCCGGCTTTGCGCGCATCCTCGGCTATTTCCGGGAGGACGGCGAGAAGGCGGTCGGCCGGATCGAGGAGGCGATGCACCGGCGCGACACCGCCGCCCTCGTCCTCCCCGCCCACACGATGAAGTCGGAGGCGCGCCAGTTCGGCGCCGATCCGCTCGGCGAGCTGGCCGAGGAGATCGAGTTCGCCGCCCGCCGCGCGGTCGAGATGCGGCTGTTCCCGGACGAGCTGGTGCCGCACGTCGCGCGGCTGCGCCCGCTTTATGCCCGAACCATGGAGCTGCTCGACGCCGAGGCCAACCCGCTGCGCACCCGCTCCCGCGCGGCTGAGGCCTAACCCCTGCGCATCGGCTGCGGCCGCCCTCGGGCGAGCGAGCGCCACAGCCATTCGAACGGTCCATAGCGGAAGCGCTCCAGCCACGGCTTCGACCAGAGCAGCATGAGCGCCCACACCAGCGGCACCAGCAGCCACGCCTCCCAGCGGCTGAGGCGGCCATAGAGGTCGAAACCGTAGAACAGCCCTGCCGCGATAAGGCTGGTGCCGAGATAATTGGTGAAGGCGGCGCGGCCCGCGGCGGCGATCCGGGCCGCCGCCGCGCCGCCGCGGGCGCCGAGCAGGATGACGAGCGCCGCATAGCCGGCGGTCATCGGCAGGTAAAAGGGCGCGGAGAAGAGGAAATAGTCGGCGAAGATCGTGGAGGCCGCAAAGCCGCCGTCCCAGGCGCGCCAGGCGAGGAAGGCCTGCGCCGCGGCCGGCAAGGGGAGGGCGATCCAGGCGAGGCGGGCGTAGCTTTCCCGCCGCCAGGCGCCGGTGAGGAAGCCGCTCCTCAACCCCGCCATGCCGAGCAGCATCAGCGCGAGCGTCTGCGGCCCCACCAGGACGAGGTTGATGAGCGGCCCGAGCCGCTCCGCGTCGAGCCGCTCGCGCAGCAGCGCGCCATAGGGGCCGCGGTAGAGCGCGAGGTCGGCCGCCAGCGCCTGCGGCTGGAGCGGCAGCAGGTCCTCCGCGTCGGCACGCCACCCGGCGACCGTCTGCGCCGAGGCGTGGGGCGCCGCGGCGGCGGCTTCGCCGATCGCGAAGCCGCGGGCCAGCTCGGCCATGATGGCGAGATCGAGGACCAGGAAGATACACGCGGCGATAAGCAGCCGCTCCACCGGCATCTTGCGGAAGGCGAAAGCGGCCATCCCGACCGGCGCGTAGAGCGACAATATGTCACCGGTCCAGACGAGGTAATAATGGGCGAGGCCGAACACCAGCAGCCACGCCATGCGCCGGTAGTGGACCGCCGCCGGCGACAGGCCCGCCGCCCCGGCGCGCTCGACGACCAGCAGCAGGCTCGCCCCGAACAGCATCGAAAAGAGGCCCCGCATCTTGTTGTCGATGAGGATGAAGTTCAGCGCCCATTCGGCCAGGTTGGCGCCGCTCGCTCCGCCATAGGCATTGGGGTTCAGATAGGCCGGATCCGGCATGGCGAAGCCGATCACGTTCACCGAGAAGATGCCCATCACCGCAATCCCGCGCAGCAGATCGAGCGTGACGATGCGCTCCCCGCCGGCCGTGGCGGCGCTCACCGCCGGTCCCGACGGATCATCAGCTTCAGCCCCGACCAGGTCGCGTCGACGGCGCAGACCTTGACGTCGACGAGATCGGTGGCGGGGAGGATGGAGTCGCGGATGCGGTCCTCGGTGATGTCGGTGGCGACCTTCGACGCCTTTTTCGGCCAGCTCACCCAGATGAAGCCGCCGGGCGCCAGCAACGGCCGCAGCCGCGCCAGCTTCGCCTCCATGTCGGCGCGTTCGGTGACGAAGATGTGGGCGGCGTCGATCGGCGCTTCGGGAGTGTCGATGCGCCGCAGGCCGACGTCGCCGATCTCGGCTTCGACGCCTGCCGGCATGCCGTCGAACCAGGCGCGCAGCCCGGGCTTGAGCGACAGCTTCTGCGCCAGCGGAGTGCCCGAGTATCCGGCGGTCATGCCGTTGCGGAGGCGTTCGGCCGGAAATGGCGGGAAGCGACCAGAGCGATCGGCAGCCCGACCAGGATGCAATGCGAGAAGAGCGCGTTGCCGATGCCCCACAAAGTGTGCGGCAGCGGCAGCTCCGGGAAGCGCAGCGGGCGGACGAGCCAGTACATGATCAGCCAGAGCAGCACGCCATAAGCAAGCCCCGCCGGGACGGGATGGCGGAGCAGCGCCGGGATCCGCGGAGCGACCAGCATGTAGGCCGCGACCATGCAGGCCATGATGGCGAAATGGACGGCGAGGCCCACGGCCGCCCAGCCGGGGGTCGGCGTCGGCGCGTCGCCGAACGGGCCGCTGGCGACGAAGCGGAGCACCCCGACGGGCGCCATCCCCGCCATGCCCGCGAAGACGAAGGCGGAGAGGATGTCGAGCGTGCCCGCGATCAAAGTGGCGATGACGATCGGTCTGAGCATCGGTTTCTCCCCCGCGTGGAGGAGAAACCGGGCCCGGTTCGAAGTCAAGCTGCCGCCGCAGACCGCTTCCCGGTCAGGCTACGGTCAGCTCCCCGCCCATCAGGCTCGGGAAGAAGCCCTCATGGGCCCGCCTCAGGTCCGCCAGCGCGACCGCGTGGTCGCCCCCGGGCAGCTCGAAAATCAGGCGGCTGCCGCAGGTGCGGCCGATCGCTTCGACCTCCACCCCGGCGGCGTGGGCGCGGGCGAGGAAGGTCAGGAGGCAATTGTCGCAGATGGTGGCGACGTAGACGCCCTGGTCCTCGGCGAAGAGGGCGGCATTGCCGTCCGGCCTGAGCTTGTTGATCATGGCGCCGACATTGCCCGCCAGCGCCATCTCGGCGATCGCGACAGCGAGGCCCCCCCCCGCGATGTCGTGGCAGGCGGTGATCGCGCCGCCGGCGATCGCGGCCCGGACGAACTCGCCGGCGGCGCGCTCGGCGGCGAGGTCGACGGGCGGCGGCGGGCCCTCCTCTCGGCCGTGCAGCTCGCGCAGCCACAGCGACTGGCCGAGATGGCCGCTTCGCTCGCCGATCGCGACGATGACGTCGCCCGGCCCCTTGAAGGCGATGCCGACTGTCTTGCGCCAGTCCTCGATCAAGCCGACGCCGCCGATCGCCGGAGTCGGCAGGATGGCGCTCCCCGTCCCGTCCTCCCCCTTCGTCTCGTTGTAGAGGGAGACGTTGCCGCTCACGATCGGGAAGTCGAGGGCGCGGCAGGCCTCCGCCATCCCCTCGATGCAGCCGACCAGCTGGCCCATGATCTCGGGCCGCTGCGGGTTGCCGAAATTGAGGCAGTCGGTGGCGGCGAGCGGGGTCGCTCCGACGGAGCAGAGGTTGCGCCACGCCTCAGCGATGGCCTGCTTGCCGCCCTCATGGGGGTCGGCATGGCAGTAACGCGGCGTCACGTCGGTGGTGACGGCGAGCGCCTTATCGGTGCCGTGGACGCGGACCAATGCCGCGTCGCCGCCGGGACGCTGGACCGTGTCGGCGCCGACCATGTGGTCGTATTGCTCCCAGATCCAGCGGCGGCTGGCGAGGTCGGGCGACGCCATCAGCTTGAGGAGGTCGGCGGCGATGTCGGCGCTCTCCGGCACGTCCGCCAGCGACGCCGGCTTCGGCGTCTCCACCCACGGCCGGTCGTAGCAGGGGGCGTCGTCGGCGAGCGGCGCGAGCGGGATGTCGGCGACGGTCTCCCCGTCCCACTTCAGCACCAGGTGGCCCCCGTCCGGGCCGGCGTCGGTCACCCGGCCTATCACCGCGAAGTCGAGCTCCCACTTGCTGAAGATCGCCTCGGCCTCGGCCTCGCGGCCGGGCTTCAGCACCATCAGCATTCGCTCCTGGCTCTCCGACAGCATCATCTCGTACGGGGTCATGCCGGTTTCCCGGCACGGCACGGCGTTCATGTCGAGCTCGAGCCCGACGCCACCCTTCGAGGCCATCTCGACCGAGGAGGAGGTGAGGCCCGCCGCACCCATGTCCTGGATGGCGACGATCGCGTCCGAAGCCATCAGCTCGAGACACGCTTCGATCAGCAATTTCTCGGTGAACGGATCGCCGACCTGGACGGTGGGGCGCTTCTCCTCGCTGTCCTCGGAGAAGTCGGCCGAGGCCATGGTCGCGCCGTGGATCCCGTCGCGCCCCGTTTTCGAGCCGACGTAGACGACCGGGTTCCCGATCCCGGCGGCGGCCGAATAGAAGATCTTGTCCTGGTCGGCGATGCCGACGGTCATCGCGTTGACGAGAATGTTGCCGTCATAAGCGGGGTCGAAATTGACCTCGCCGCCGACCGTCGGAACCCCGACGCAATTGCCGTAGCCGCCGATTCCGGCGACCACGCCCGCGATCAGATGCCG
>DASWRU010000100.1:0-36901 GCA_036403015.1 Allosphingosinicella sp. | reverse complement strand
GCGCTTCGACGTCCTGGAGCGGCGGGCGGATTATGCCGAGGGCCGCGCCGACGCGCTGGCGCTGGGCGCTCCGCCCAAGAGCCTCGAAGAAGAGATTTCCGAGCTGAGGAACGCCGAGAAGGTCGACGCCGAGCTCGAAGCCCTCAAGGCCCGCCTCGCCGGCCCCGCCTCGACCCCGCAGCAGGAAGGCTGAGGCGATGGAGATCGTCCCCCAGGCCTTCGCCGCCCTCGGCGTATTCGTCGGCCTCCCTTGGCTGATCCTCCACTACGTCACGCGCTGGAAGACCGCCGCGACGCTGACCCATTCCGACGAGCGGATGCTCGAGGAGCTGCACGACATCGCCCGCCGGCTGGACGACCGCGTCGCCACCGTCGAGCGGATCGTCACCGCCGACAACCCCAATTGGCGCGCCATGGCCTGCGATCCGCTGGCCGGCGCGCTCGAAACCGACACGCACAATCTGAGGAGGATCAAATGAAGCGGGGCAAATTCACGCTGGACAGGGAGAATGGCAAGCTGCTGGGGGTCTGCGCCGGCCTCGCCCGGGCGACCGGCTGGGACGTGAGCTTCATCCGAGTCGGCCTGGTGGTGGTGACGCTCGCCGGGGCCTTCCCCTGGACGCTCGTCGCCTACGGGATCGCCGCCTGGATGGCCAAGGCGCCGCGCCACGGCTTCGCCGAGGACGAGCCGGTGCGCGCCTCGCATTTCTCGACGGCCGGGCTCAACGGCTCGATGCGCGACATCGACCGCCGCCTCGCCGAGGTGGAGACCTACGTCACCGCGCCCAACTCGACCCTCGCCCGCGAGATCGAGAGCCTGCGCTGAGACACGGAAAGGGAGGCGCGAGACATGACCGAACAGCTGACCACGATCGCCATGGCGGGCTTTGCCCTGGCCGGCCTCGCCATCCTCGCCTGGAGCGGACTCAGGGCCTGGCACGGCTGGCTGGAGCTGAAGCGGCTCGAGCTGGGCCCCGCCGGCGCCCCGCCGCGCGAGAGCCGCGGGCCGATGGCCGAGCGGATCGAGATGGCCGACCTCAAGGAACGCATCCGCAAGCTCGAAACCCTCGCCGCCTGCATCGACCTTTGAGGGGCGCGGGGAGGCGCTCCTCGGGAGCCTCGGCGCCTAGCGGCCGCCGAGGCTCTTTTCTTGGGTGACGGGCGGGCGGCCGTGCACCCGCCAGACCTGGCCGAAGCTTTCCTCCGCGATCGGCCCCGGCCTTGCCCCGCCCAGAGCGGCGACGACGTCGGGAACGGTGTTGCTGTGGCCGACGATCAGCACCGGCCCCGGCGCCGCCTTGGCGCGGGCGACGACGCCCGCCACGTCGAGCGGCTCATAGTCCTGCGGCGTCAGGCCGAGACTGGCGGCGAGCGGCGCCGCCGTCTCGCGGGCGCGGCGGGTGCGGCTGACGAAGATCGTTCGCGGCGGCGCCTTGCCGAACCAGTCGGCGAGCCGCGCCGCGTTGGCTCGCCCCGCCTCGCTCAGCCCCGGATCGTCGCCCGTCCCCTTCTGGAGGTGGCGCATGACGTAGACGTCGGGCGCGCCGGGCGGCTGGGGCCTGGCGGCGGCCGAGGCGGAAAGGGCGAACAGGCTCAAGGCAAGCAGGCGGAGGATCGGCATGGGGAACCCCTTTCCCGTGCATTCGTCCTCCAGATCGCGGCGGCGGGCAACGACTTTCGCAAGGGGTGCGCGCCGCGCCGAAATCGATTACGGGCGGGGCGATGCCGTCAGCAGACGAAGGTAGAGGATGAGCCAAGCACCCGAGCGCCCCAACCGGCCGGCGACAGGCGGGTCGGCCTGTCCCCCGGACAGGCCTTCGGTTCGCGGGGCGAACCGGACCCGACTGTCCCTCCACGTCCCGGAGCCGGAAGCCCGGCCCGGCGACGCGGTGGATTTCTCCTGGATCGACATCCCCGCCGCGGGCAGCGTGCCCCGGCCCGATCCGCACGCGCCGGCGAAGGAGACGCACGGCCTCGTCTCCACCCTCGTCCGCGTGCTCGATGACGACGGGAAGGCGGTCGGCCCCTGGGACCCCAGGCTCGACCCGGACACCCTGCGCCGCATCCTTCGCGACATGATGATGGTGCGGGTCTATGACGACCGCATGTACCGCGCCCAGCGGCAGGGCAAGACCAGCTTCTACATGAAGTCGACGGGCGAGGAGGCGGTCGCCGTCGCCGGCACCCACGCTCTCGATCGCGACGACATGACCTTCCCGACCTACCGCCAGCAGGGCATCCTCATCGCCCGCGATTACCCGCTCGTCACGATGATGTGCCAGGTCTATTCGAACCGCGGCGATCCGCTGAAGGGCCGCCAGCTGCCGATCATGTACGCGTCCAAGGCGCACGGCTTCTTCACCATCTCCGGCAACCTCGCCACCCAATATCCGCAGGCGGTGGGCTGGGCGATGGCCTCGGCGATCGCCGGCGACAGCCGCATCGCCTCCGCCTACATAGGCGACGGCTCGACCGCCGAAGGCGACTTCCACTCCGCCTGCACCTTCGCCGGGGTGTACCGCGCGCCGGTCATCTTGAACGTCGTCAACAACCAGTGGGCGATCTCGACTTTCTCCGGCATCGCCGGGGCCGAGCTCACCACCTTCGCCGCCCGCGCCGTCGGCTACGGCATCGCCGGCCTCCGCGTCGACGGCAACGATGCGCTCGCCGTCTACGCCGCGACGCGCTGGGCGGCCGACCGTGCGCGGGCCAATCTCGGCCCCACCCTGATCGAGCATTTCACCTACCGCGTCGAAGGCCATTCCACCTCCGACGACCCCTCCGTCTACCGCCCCCAGAATGCCGCCGCGGCCTGGCCGCTCGGCGATCCGGTCGAGAGGTTGAAGCAGCATCTCGTCGCCCTCGGTGAATGGGATGAGGCGCGCCACGAAGCGCAGCTCGCCGCTTTGGACGCCGAGGTCCGCGCCGCCCAGAAGGAGGCCGAGAAGCTCGGCACCCTCCAGTCCGACCCGTACCAGGACATACCCTCGATGTTCGAGGAGGTGTTCGCCGAGCTCCCCTGGCACCTCAAGGAGCAGCAGGCCCAGGCCGTCGCGGAAGGCGAGGCGAAGCGCCGATGAGCGTCATGAACATGATCCAGGCGCTCAATTCCGCCCACAAGGTGATGATGGCGCGCGACCCCGCCACCCTCGTGCTGGGCGAGGATGTCGGCTATTTCGGCGGCGTCTTCAGGGTGACCGAGGGGCTGCAGCGCGAGTTCGGCAAGAGCCGCGCGTTCGACACGCCCATCTCGGAGAACGGCATCGTCGCGGTGGCCATTGGCATGGCCGCTTATGGCCTCAAGCCCATCGCCGAGGTCCAGTTCGCCGACTACATCTATCCCGGCTTCGACCAGATCGTCTCCGAGGCCGCGAAGATGCGCTACCGCTCGGCCGGCGAATGGAGCCTGCCGATGGTGATCCGCTCGCCTTATGGCGGCGGCATCTTCGGCGGCCAGACCCACAGCCAGTCGCCCGAGGCCCTGTTCGCCCACATCGCCGGCATCAAGACGGTGATCCCGTCCAACCCCTATGACGCAAAGGGCCTGCTCATCGCCGCGATCGAGGACCCGGACCCGGTCGTCTTCTTCGAGCCCAAGCGCATCTACAACGGCCCGTTCGACGGCTTCTACGAGCGGCCCGTCACACCGTGGGCGAAGCACCCGGCGGCCGAGGTGCCGGACGGCCATTATACCGTTCCGCTCGGCAAGGCGGCGGTGGCGAGGGAAGGGGAGGCGGTCACCATCCTCGCCTACGGCACCATGGTCCATGTCGCGATCGCCACCGCCGAGGCGGAGGGCATCGACGCCGAGGTGATCGACCTCCGCTCGATCGTCCCCGTCGACATCGCGG
Organism: Allosphingosinicella sp.; assembly: GCA_036403015.1. Classification (GTDB taxonomy): domain Bacteria; phylum Pseudomonadota; class Alphaproteobacteria; order Sphingomonadales; family Sphingomonadaceae; genus Allosphingosinicella. Next base: position 33,050 of record DASWRU010000100.1, on the reverse strand, counting down.
CGATCGAGGCGTCGGTCATGAAGACCGGCCGCTGCGTCGTCCTCCACGAGGCGACCCGCACCGCCGGCTTCGGCGCCGAATTGGCCGCGCTCGTCCAGGAGCGCTGCTTCTATCATCTCGAAGCGCCGGTCGCCCGAGTCACCGGCTGGGACACGCCCTATCCGCATTCGATGGAATGGGCCTATTTCCCCGGCCCGGTCCGCCTCGGGCTGGCGCTCAGGAAGACTTTGGAGGATTAAGCGGCCATGGCGCGCTACGAATTCAAGCTGCCCGATATCGGCGAAGGCATCGCCGAGGCCGAGATCGTCGCCTGGCACGTCAAGGTCGGCGACGAGGTCAAAGAGGACCAGCAGCTCGCCGACATGATGACCGACAAGGCCACGGTCGAGATGGAGAGCCCGGTCGCCGGCCGGGTGCTGGAGGTGGCCGGCGAGGTCGGCGACCAGATCCCGATCGGCTCGGTGCTGGTCGTTCTGGAGACGGACGGCGAGGCGTCCGCCGGCGCCGACGAAACCGCCGCCGACGGCGAGCGCCACGATTCGGTGGCTTTCACCGACGGCCTGGTCGAAGAGCGCCCCGAGCTCGCCGCCGCCGAGCCGAGCCTGAGCGAGGAAGACCGCCGCGGTGCCGGCCGCCGCACCGGCGAAGACCGCCGCGCCGCGCCGCGCGAGGCGCCGGATCGGCGGCAGGGCGACCGGCGGGGGGGTGATGAAGAGAAACCGTTCGTGTCGAGCGAAGTCGAGACACCCCCCCGAGCGAAGCCGAAGGCCAGTGCGCATGAAGGTCTCGGCTCCGCTCGACAGGGCCCCTCGACTTCGCTCGGGGCGAACGGGAATGGCAAGGCGGAACATAGCAAAGGCCAAGCCTCCCCCGCCGTCCGTGCCCGCGCTCGCGATCTCGGAATTGATCTTTCCCAGGTGAGGACCGCCGGCGACCGAGTCCGCCATGCCGATCTCGACGCCTGGCTCCTCTACAATGGCGGCACCGTCTCCCGCGGCGGCGCGGCGCCCCGCCAGGACGAGCAGGTCAAGGTCGTCGGCCTGCGCCGCCGCATCGCCGAGAACATGGCCGAAGCCAAGCGCCGAATCCCCCATTTCACCCTCGTCGAGGAATATGACGTCACCGCGCTCGAGCAGACCCGAGCGATGATGAACGCCGACCGGGGGGAGAATCCCAAGCTCACCTTGCTCCCCTTCCTGATCGCGGCGATGGCCCGCACCCTCGCCGATTACCCCCAGATCAACGCCACCTATGACGACGAGGCGCAGGTCGTCACGCGCTCGGGCGCGGTCCACATGGGCATGGCGACCCAGACCCCCAACGGCCTCATGGTCCCGGTCATCCGCGGCGCCGGGGGCCGGACCCTGTGGGACCTCGCCCGCGAGATCCTGCGCCTCTCCGAAGCCGCCCGCACCGGCAAGGCGGCGAGGGACGAGCTGTCCGGCTCCACCATCACCATCTCCAGCCTGGGCCCGATGGGCGGAATCGCCTCCACCCCGGTCATCAACCGCCCGGAAGTCGCGATCGTCGCGGTCAACAAGGTCGAGGAGAAGCCGGTGGTGGTCGACGGCGAGCTCGAAATCCGCAAGCGCATGAACCTGTCGCTCAGCTGCGACCATCGCGTCGTCGACGGCTGGGACGCCGCCAATTTCATGCAGGATTTGAAGAAGCTGATCGAAAACCCCCTCAAGCTGCTGTCGATGTGATTCATGCCTCCCTGCCGCGAAGCGGTGGGGAGGGGGGTGTAGGCGGGTCGGCATGCCGGGGGCATGCCGAGAGCCGGAACCGGCTGCGTAGCAGCCGTCGGCCGAAGGGTGGTGGAGGGGTAAGTGGCGTAAATCCCGGCGTTTTCCGCGCGAGCCTCGGACACTATGGCAGCTACCCCTCCACCACCTCCGGTGGTCCCCCTCCCCATCTGGCGATGGGGAGGCACAAAGGGTAAGCCGCTTCCATGCTGCTTTTCGCCGCCGCCTTGGCCTCGGCCCACCCCTTCTACCTCGGCGCGGACCTGTCCTACGTCAACGAGATGGAGGATTGCGGCGCCTTCTACCGCGATCACGGCAAGCCCGCCGATCCGTTCGCTTTGCTCGCCGGGGCCGGCGGCAATATCGTGCGCGTGCGGATATGGAACCACGCCGCCTGGACCCGCTATTCGAACCTCGCCGACGTCGAGAAGACCATCGCCCGCGCCCGGGCGCAGCACCTGCAGGTGCTGCTCGATTTCCATTATTCCGACGATTGGGCCGACGGCGACAAGCAGATCGCGCCCGTGGCTTGGGCGAAGCTCGATGCCCCGCATCAGGCGCGCGCGCTCTACGCTTACACCCGCCGCACCCTCGCCGCGCTCGACGCCAGGGGGCTGATGCCGGAGCTCGTCCAGGTCGGCAACGAGACCAATCCGGAGCTGATGGGCGGCCGCAAGGAGACGCCGATAGACTGGCGACGCAATGCCCTGCTCCTCAACGCCGGCCTTCGTGCGGTGCGGGACGCGGCGAAGGCCGCGCACAAGCCGGTGCGGATCATGCTCCACATCGCCCAGCCGGAAAATGTCGAACCCTGGTTCGACGCCGCCACCCGCGCCGGGGTCGAGGGCTTCGACCTCATCGGCATCAGCTATTACCGGAAATGGTCGACCCGCACGATCGCCGAGCTCGGCGAGACGATCCGCCGCGCGAAGGCGAAGTACAAAGCGGACGTGATGGTGGTCGAGACCGCTTACCCCTTCACGCTCGAGGGCGAGGATTCCTCGCCCAACCTGCTCGGCGCCGACAGCCTCATCCCCGGCTATCCCGCCACCCCTGAGGGCCAGCGCCATTACCTGATCGACCTCACCCGCGCCGTCTCGAGGAGCGGCGGCTCGGGCGTCGTCTATTGGGAGCCGGCCTGGGTCTCGACAAGCTGCAAGACCCGCTGGGGCACCGGCTCCAACTGGGAGAACGCCGCCTGGTTCGACCTCAGGACCCACGAGGCCCTCCCGGCGTTCGACTTCATGCGCGCCTGGCTCACCCGCTGACCTCCCGCTCCGGACGATCACGCGCGTTGCGGGGATCGAGTGCGGACTCTAAGGCGCGCGCCATGCTGAAGAAGACCTCGCCCGATCTCGACTCGCTCCGCCTCATCGAGGAGCGGCTGCGCTGGCTCAGCGCCTGGACAATCCATCACGCCAACCACATCCGCGAGAGCACCGACGGGCTCAAGGTCGGCGGGCACCAGGCGAGCTGCGCGTCGATGACGGCGATCATGGCGGCGCTCTACTTCCACGCGCTCGGCCCCAACGACAAGGTGGCGGTGAAGCCCCACGCCGGGCCGGTGCTGCACGCCGTCCACTATCTGCTCGGCAGCCAGAGCCGCGAACAGCTCGAGGCTTTCCGCGGCTTCGGCGGCATGCAGAGCTATCCGAGCCGGACCAAGGACCGCATCCCGGTCGATTTCTCGACCGGCTCGGTCGGGCTCGGAGTCGCGGTCACCGCCTTCGCCAGCCTCGTCCAGGATTACCTCGTCGCCCACGGCATGATGCAGCCCGAGGAGGCCGGGCGGATGGTGGCGCTGATGGGCGACGCCGAGCTGGACGAGGGCAATATCTACGAATGCCTGATCGAGGCCTACAAGCACGACATCCGCAATTGCTGGTGGATCGTCGACTATAACCGCCAGTCGCTGGACGCGACCACGGCCGAGCGCATGTTCCGCCGCTTCGACGAGATTTTCGCGAGCTGCGGCTGGCGGGTGGCGACGCTGAAATATGGCAAGGCGCTGGAGGCCGCCTTCGCGGCGCCGGGCGGCGAAGCGCTCAGGCGCTGGATCGAGGAATGCGGCAACGCCGATTACGCCGCGCTCACCTACCTCGGCGGCGCCGCCTGGCGCGAGCGGCTGCTGAAGGAGGCGCCCGAGACTCGGCCGCTGCTCGACGCGCGCGACGACGAGGCGCTCGCCGCGCTGATGACCAATCTCGCCGGCCACGACATGGCCTCGCTGGTCGAGGCGTTCGACGCCGCGCAGGACGACGTGCCGACCCTGTTCATCGCCTACACGATCAAGGGCTTCGGCCTGCCCTTCGCCGGCCACAAGGACAATCATGCCGGCCTCATGAATCCCGGCCAGGTCGCCGCGCTGCGCGACAGGATGGGCGTGGCGGAGGGCGAGGAATGGGAGCCCTGGGCGGGCCTCGGCGGCAATGCGGCCGAGGCGGTGCGAAGCCTCGCCGAGACCAGCCGCATCGCGCGGGCGAAACGCGAGCGCGCGTGGGACCAGGCCGAAATTCCCGCCATCCCGGTGCCCGCCGGCGAGGAGCAGTCCACCCAGGCCGCCTTCGGCCGCATCCTCCTCGATTTGAGCCGCGCCGGCGGCACGCTCGCCGACCGCATCGTCACCACCTCGCCGGACGTCACCGTCTCGACCAATCTCGGCGCCTGGGTGAACCAGCGCGGCCTGTTCCGGCGGCAGGAGCTGGCGGACGTGTTCGCGGCGGCGAAGATACCCTCGGCCCAGAAATGGGGCGGTCACGCGGCGGGCCAGCATGTCGAGCTCGGCATCGCCGAGAACAATTTGTTCCTGATGCTCGCCGCTCTGGGGCTGGCCGGGGACCTGTTCGGCACCCGCCTGTTCCCGATCGGCACCGTCTACGACCCGTTCATCGCCCGCGGCCTCGATGCGCTCAACTACGCCTGCTACCAGGATGCGCGGTTCATGCTGGTGGCGACTCCGTCGGGGGTGACGCTGGGACCGGAAGGCGGCGCCCACCAGTCGATCAACCCGCCGTTGATCGCGCTCGGCCAGCCGGGCCTGCGCCACTACGAACCCGCCTTCGCCGACGAGCTTGCCTTGTTCATGGAGGAGGGTTTCCGCCTGCTCCAGGCGCCCGACGGCGAGAGCGTCTATCTCCGCCTCACCACCCGCACCATCGCGCAGGCCGAGCGCTCGGGCGACGGCTGGAAGGCGGGCGCGGTCGCGGGCGGCTACTGGCTGCGCGAGCCGGGGCCGGGCGCCGAAGCCGCGCTCGTCTATTCCGGCGCGATCGCGCCCGAGGCGCTCGCCGCCTGGGAGGCGCTGAAGGACGACGTCCCCGGCCTCGGCCTCCTCGCCGTCACCTCGCCCGATCTCCTCCACCGAGGCTGGAGCGAGCGGCGGCGTGGACGTTGGGGCGGGAAGGGGACGGCGCCCAGTCATGTGGAGCGGCTGCTCGCACCGCTCTCGCCCGAGGCCGGCCTCGTCACCCTCCTCGATGGCGCGCCGGCTTCGCTTTCCTGGCTCGGCGGCGTCATCGGCCACCGGGTCAGCCCGCTCGGCATCGAGCGCTTCGGCCAGACCGGCAGCCTCGACGACCTCTACCGCGAATACCGCCTCGACCTCGACGCCATCGTCGAGGCGGCCGCCGAACTGTTCCTCGATTGACGCCGCGCCGACCGACCCCCCTCCCTGCAAGGGAGGGGATCGAGCCGGCCGCCATGTCCGCCGGACATGGCTGCGAACGTCCGGGGGACGTTCGCACCGGCTCGATGGTGGGTAGGCGAGCGTAGCGAGCCCTCAGGCTTCCGCGTTTCGGCCGCCTTCGGCGGTACCCACCCCCCAGCCCCTCCCTTCCAGGGAGGGGTAGGACGTGGAACCAACCCGCGCCGGCCACGCTTTGGAAGCCGAACGAAGCTTACGTGGAGAATAGAACATGATCGGGAAGATTATCGGCGCGGCGCTCGGCCGCAGGCTGGCGGGCGAGAATGCGCGCGGCCGGGGCGAGCTGATCGGCTTCATCGCCCCCGCCGTCATCAAGCGAGTATCGCCGCCGCTCCTCGTCCTCGCCGGCGCCGGCTGGGCCGCGAAGAAGCTCTGGAACCGCCGCCGCGCCCGGCGCGAAGCCGCGGCAGCGTAAGCGCCCGAATCCCTCAGGGGCCCTGGTCCTCGTCCGGCTCGTCGCCGGGCGGCGGCCGGTCGCGCGGCGCCGGCGGGGCGGGCGGACCGTCGAGGGTCGGCGGATCGTCGGGCGGCGGCCCGTCGCGGCCGTCGGGCGAGGGCTGGGCGGAGAGGGTGACGGAGCCGTTGTCCACCTGCACGCCGACCTCGTAGCCGCTGTCTCCGATCGGGATGGCGAGCGCGGCATTGCCTTCCTGGACGACCGGCGGCTCCATCGGCGGCGCGGCGATCTGGGCGGGGCTGGTGCCGAGCGCCGCGGCGGTGAAGTCGCGGAAGATGCGCGCCGGCACGCCGCCGCCCGCCACCTGGCCGAGCGAGCTGTTATCGTCATTGCCGACCCACACCCCGACCACCAGATCCTGGGTGAAGCCGATGAACAGAGCGTCGCGATAATCCTGGCTGGTCCCGGTCTTGCCGTAGACCGGCACCGCCAGCGCCGCGCCGCGGCCGGTGCCCTGCTGGACCACCGAGCCGAGCAAATCCTTCATCTCGCCGAAGGCGGGGTCGCGGGTGCGGCCGGCATAATCCTGCCACATGCGCTGCCACCAGGGCTTGCGCGCCTCCTCCAGCCCGTAGGCGCGCACCGGATAGGCGCCCGCCGCCACCGCCGCATAGGCCTGCACCATTTCGAGGAGGGTGACGCCCGAGGTGCCGAGCGCGAGGCTGGGATTGTCCTCGAGCGGGCTGGTGACGCCGAGGTCCCGCGCCGCGCGGATCACCCTCGCCCGCCCGACCCGCTCCGACACCCGCACCGCCGCGACGTTGCTCGACAAAGCGAAGGCGTCGCGAAGGCTGAGGGTGCCGCGATAGCGGTCGCCGTAATTCTTGGGCTGCCATTGGCCGATCCTGAGCGGCCGGTCCTCGACCGGGTCGTCGGGGCTCATGCCGGCGCGCAGGGCGGCGAGGTAGACGAACAATTTGAAGGTCGAGCCCGGCTGGCGCCGCGCCTGGGTGGCGCGGTTGAACGGGCTTCGCGCATAGTCCTTGCCGCCGACCATGGCGACCACCCGCCCGTCGGGCCGCATCGCCACCAGCGCCACCTGCGCTCGGCCGAGGCCGGCGCCGCGAACGGTCTGGAGGGCGATCTTCTGGAGCCGGCTCTCGAGCGTGGTCTGGACCGTCTGCGCGCCATAGCCTTCGCCTTCGTCCTCGCTTCGCGCCCGGGCGGCGGGGAGGACCCAGTCGGCGAAATAGGTGCCGGTGGGCACGGCGCGCTGCCGCTCGATGCGCAGCGAGGCGGGCCTCAGCGCCCGGGCGCCGCGCTCGGTCAGCACGCCGTCGCGCACCATCGCCCCGATCACCACCCTCGCCCGAGCCCGAGCCAGCTTGAGACTGTGGGTCGGCGCCAGCCGGGAGGGCGCCTTGACCATCCCCGCCAGCATCGCCGCCTGGGCGACGCTGAGCTTCTCCGGCGCCACGCTGAAATAATGGTGGGCGGCCGCGCGCAGCCCGTAGACGTTGTCGCCGAAATAGACGTTGGAGAGGTAGCGCTCCAAAATCTGCTGCTTGGTCAGCCACGCCTCCAGCCAGAAGGCGATCAGCACCTCCTGCCCCTTGCGGCCCATCGTCCGCTCCGAGGAGAGGAAGCTGGTCTTGGCGAGCTGCTGGGTGATCGTGCTTCCGCCTTCGCGCACCCCGCCCGCGCCGAGGTTGCGCCACGCCGCTCGGGCGATGCCGCGCAGGCTGACGCCCCAATGGCCGTAGAAGCCGCGGTCCTCGATCGAGATGAAGGCGGCCGGCACGTGCCTGGGCAAATCGGCGATCCGCACCGGCGCTCGGATGTCCGCCCCCCGCCGAGCGATCGGCTCGCCCTCGGCGGAGACCAGGGTGAGGCTCGGAGCCGCGATCGGCTGGAGCGACTTGGAAAGCGGCGCGGTGATCGCCAGCCACGCCACGATCAGCATGAACAAAGCCAGAGTCCCGAAGACGACGTGGCGGATGCGGACATGGGAGAGGAGCCGCCGCCATAGCGGGCGGGGCGGGGGCGGCGGCGCCGGCGGCTCCGGGGCGGCCGGGCCGGAATAATCGCCGGTCGCCGGCTGCCACTGGGCGGTCTGATCCACGCGCATTCCCCTTGATTAGCCCGTAAACGAGGCGCTGGAAATCAGGTTGCCCGGCTTTGCGACGAGCCGACCCGAAGCCGCTCGGGCCGGACCCGCTCGGGCGTGACTCCGAGCTCGGCCAGGCCCGCCGGCCATGCCCCCCCCGTCGCCAGCGCCTCGACCGCGGCCGCCATGGCGGGGCAGGTCTGGAGCCCGTAGCCGCCCTGGCCGACCAGCCAGAAGAAGCCCGGCGCTTCGGGGTCGAAGCCCGCGGTCGGCGTGCGGTCGGCGACGAAGGAGCGAAGGCCCGCCCAGCGATGGGCGATGCGGCTCACCGACAGCGTCGTGTAGCGTTCGAGCTGGAAGGCGGCGAGAGCCACGTCGTAATCCTCGGGCGCCGCGTCGGACGGCTCGTCCTCCACCTCATCGACCGGCGAAACGAGCAGCTGGCCCGCTTCCGGCAGCATGTAGAAGTCGCTCGCGGCGGTATGGACGAACGGCCAGCCGGAGACCTCCATCCCCGCCGGCGGGTCGACGACGATGATCGTCCGGCGCCTCGGGCTGAGGCCGATCGGCCGAATGCCGGCCATGGCGGCGAGCCGGTCCGCCCACGCCCCCGCGGCGTTGACCAGCACCGGCGCCGAGAAGCGCTCGCCGCCTTCGGTCCGCACCGTCCAGCCCGGCTCCACCGCCGCGATCCGGCGGCCGGTGAGGATCTCGCCCCCCGCCGCGCGCACCGACCTGGCGAAGGATTGGAGGAGGGCGTTGGCGTCGAGCTTGAGTCCGGTCGGGTCGAACAGCCCGCGCACCGCCTCGCCCGGCCCGGTCCTCAGCACCGGGCAAAGCTCGGCCAGCCTCGCCGCATCGATCCACTCGATCGCGTCGGTGAACCCCGCCATCTCGGTATAGAGCGCCTGGAGCGCCGGGATCTGCGCCTCGTTGCCCATGTAGAGCGTGTCCATGGCGCGGGCGACGGGGGTGTCGCAGAAGCCTTCGGGCTGATCCTCGAAGAACGGCCGGCTCCACGCCGTCATGCCGCGCACCGCGGCATTGCCGATGCCGTAATGGCTGAACGAGACGCTCCGCCCGGAGCTGTGGTAGCCGAGCGCGTCCTCCGCCTCGAGCACCACCACCTTGCCGTGCCGCGCCAGCCGCGCCGCGGCGGAGAGGCCGGCGATGCCGCCGCCGATGATCAGGAAGTCGGTCATTCGGTAACAGCTCCGGCAGGAACCGCCTCCTGCCTCGCCTGTTCTTCCGGTTCAAGTCACCAGGAACCCCCGCGGACATGGCTACCAAGGCGCTCCACGCCGTCGCTTCCGAAACCCCCGACTTCCTCACCCACGATTTCCAGGCCGCGCTCGCGCGGTGGAACCGCGCGCGGCTGCAACCGGGCCTGCCCGACTCGAACTGGGAGAGGGATCTCGAACGCGACCACCGCATGCGGCGCCTGGAGGGAGCCTATGTCGAAGCCCTGCGCGCCGAAGTCGCCGATGAAGCGGCGCGCGTTCCCGCTGAGGCCGAGGGCTTCGTCGCCTGGTTCGAGGCGCTGGAGGAGACGGGGACGGGGCAGGGCGATCCGCTCTTCCCTTGGCTCGCCGACCATTCGGACGTGGAGGCGCTGAGCTGGTTCCTGGCGCAGGAGGCCGCCGGCGAAGCGGGGTTCGACGACCTCACCGCGATGACCCAGGTCAAGCTCCCGTCCCGCGCCAAGCTCGAGCTCGCCCGCAATTATTGGGACGAGATGGGGCGCGGCAACCCCAAGGGCATGCACGGCCCCTTGCTCGACGTGTTGGTCGAGCGGCTGGCGCTGGCGCCGCGGATCGAGACGACCTGCTGGGAGAGCCTCGCCCTCGCCAACGCGATGATCGCGGTGGCGACGAGCCGCCGCTACGCCTTCCACTCGGTGGGCGCGCTCGGCGCGATCGAGCTCACCGCGCCCGGCCGCTCCGCCTGCACCGCCGCCGGCCTCAGGCGCCTCGGCTTCACCGGCCGCGAGCGCCATTATTTCGACCTCCACGCGGTGCTCGACGTCCGCCATTCGGAGGCCTGGAACAGGGAGGTGCTGGCGCCGCTCGTGGAGGAGGATTCGACGCGGGCGCCGGCGATTGCGGAAGGGCGCTCATCCGCCTGAAGTGCGGCGCGCGGTGCTACAAGCGCTATCGCGCGGAGCTTTGGGACAGTCATTAGACTCTGTTCTCTGGACACTGACCCGCTCATCCTGAGTAGGGACTGAGCCTGGCGAAGGCCCGTATCGAAGGACCGGCACCGTGCGTCCTTCGATACGCCGGTTCGACAGGCTCACCGGCTACTCAGGATGAGCGGGATCTCTCAATCCTACAGGATGGTCTCTGGGGACCGCTCATCCTGAGTAGGGACTGAGCCTGGCGAAGGCCCGTGTCGAAGGACCGGCACCGTGCGTCCTTCGATACGCCGGTTCGACAAGCTCACCGGCTACTCAGGATGAGCGGGATGGTTTAACTTGATCAGGACAGGCTCTAGTGACTGTCACTAATGACGGTCCCCTCCCGATCCCTCTCCCCTTCAGGGAGAGGGGGAGAAGGCCGCCAGCGCTTCCGCCACCCGCTCCGGATGGGTGTGGTGGAGCATGTGGCCGGCGCCTTCCACCTCCGTCAGCCTCGCCTGGGGGAGGAGCCGTGCCAGCGCCTTGCCCTGGCGCTCGGGCTCGACGATCCGGTCCATTGTGCCGGTGACGATTTGGACCGGGAGCGTCACCCGCGCCAAGTCAAGCGTCGCGGCGGGCGAGAAAGGCAGGATCGAGGCGGCATCCTCGCCCTCGAATATCATCGCGCCGCGCACCTCGTCATAGGGGAAGGTCTCTTGCCACGCCGCCGGGACGGAGGCGGGGGCGAACATCGCGCGCTGGACCTGGTCGAGAAAGGCGCGGTCGAACGGGGAGCGTTCCGCCATCCAGGAGAAGAGCGGGCCGACCACCGGCAGCGCGCGCGGCGCGAGCAGGAGGTGCTCGGCCGGGCGCGGCTCGGGAAAGGCGATCGGCGCGACCAGGACCAGCGCCGAGGCCGCGCCGGGCCATTGTTCCGCGAGCGCCAGCGCGACGAGCGCGCCGAAGCTATGGGCGACGAGGACGGGGCGCCGAACGCCGAGCGCGGCGAGCCCGTCGGCGATCTGCCGCGCCTGGTCGCGCGGCGTGCCGGCGAAGCGCGGGCGGCGGCTGGCGCCATGGCCGGGGCGGTCGAGGACGGTGACTCGATGGGTCGCGGAGAGGGCGCCGGCCGGGCCGGCGAGCCAGTCATGCTGAGTCGCCAGCGCGCCGTGGATGAGGACGAGGTCCGGCCCCTCGCCGCCCCGGCTCCAGGCCAGGCTGCGCGCCTCGCCGAGGCGAACGGTGCCGCTCTCCCACATCAGCTTCGCGGCGGGATCGGGCGCCGGTCCTTCAGGTCGAACTCGTCGCCGTCGGAGAGGACGTGGACTCGCACGTCGTGCATGGAAAGGGCGCATTCCGCCCGCGCCTCGGCGACGTTGCAATAGGTGACGTCCGCCCCGTCGACGACGTAGACGGCGCCGCTGCCGATCACCCGGAAGCGGTCGCCCTCGACCACCGCGGCGGTATCCTCGTCCAGCCCCAGGCCGAGCACGCGCGGATTGTGGGCGACGGCGCCGATCAGCCGGCCGAAGCGGCCGCGCTCGGCGAAATGCTGGTCGATGATGACGTCGCGGACGAGGCCCATGCCCGGCGCCATGTGGAGATCGCCGATTCGGTGGGTCTCGCGGCTGGAGCCCTTGATCAGCATCGTCTCGCTCATCACCGACGCGCCCGCCGAGGTCCCCGCCACCACGCCGCCGCGCTCGTAGATCCGCCGCACCTTCGCCTCGATGCCGGTGTCGCCGATCTGGCTGGTGATTCGGAGCTGGTCGCCGCCGGAGAAGAAGACTCCCGCCGCGTCGTCCAGCACCGAAAGCTTCTCGCGGTTCCCCGCCTCGGCGCGGTCCTCGACATAGAGCTCGACCAGCTCGCCGATGTCGAGGTCGCGGAAGGCCTCCTGATATTCCTCGAAATAGCCCTCGGGCTGGCGGCTGGCCACCGTCGCCAGCACCAGCTTGCCGCCGCGTATGTGCCGCGCCACCTCGCGCAGGATCGCGCGCTCGCTTTTGGGATCGCGGTCCTCGTGCCCGCCGATGATGATGAGGCAGCCCTGGCGGCGCCTGTCGTCCTCAGCCACTTTGCTCTTCGTCCTTGCTCAAAAAGGCCCTCGGCGCCTCCATGCCGCTCGCCACGTAGGCGACCGCGAAAGCGGGGCTGTTATGCGCCCAGCCGATGCGGCCGTCCTTGGTGATGGCGATGCCGCCGCCGTCCGCCTCGGCGCCGCCCGTGCCGGGAAGCTGCGCGACGGCGCGGCTAATCGCCTCCTCCGGCCCAAGCTCGTCCAACCTTCCCATCACCTGCGCGGCGAGGGTCAGTCGGGCGATGGTCTCGCCGTCGCCGGAGAAGGCGACGCCGCCGACATGGTTGTCCGCGGACAGGCCGGCGCCCGGCATCGGGCTGTCGCCCATCCGGCCGACCTTGGCGCCGGTGAGGCCGCCGGTCGAGGTGCCGGCGGCGATGTTGCCGCCCTGGTCCATCGCCACGGCGCCGACCGTGTCGTGCATCTGCTCCAGCGCGTCCTTGCGCGTCTCGGTGATCAGCGCCTCGGTGGGCACGATCTCCGCGCCAATCTTCTTCGCGAACAGGGTCGCGCCCTCCCCGACGAGCAGCACCTCCTTCTCGGCGAGCAGCCGCTTGGCCACCGCGATCGGATTGCGCACGTTCCTGATCGCACCGACCGCGCCGACGGCGAGCGTTCGCCCGTCCATCAGGCCCGAGCACATCTCGATCTCGCCGGCTTCGTTGAGCGCCGAGCCGCGCCCGGCGTTGAAGACCGGCAAATCCTCCATCACCCGGATCGCGGCTTCCACCGCGTCGACCGCGCTGCCGCCGCCGGCCAGCACCGCCCGGCCCGCCGCCGCGGCGTCGACGATGCCGCGGCGATTGTCCTCCTCCTCGCCCGGCTCCATCTTCTTGGCGCCGCCGTGGACGATGAGGGCCCAGCGGCCCCCCTTGCCGAACATCATGAACTCACTCCGCTGCGACCAGTGGGGCGCGGTTGCCGGTGCGCATGGCGACGGGCTTGAAGTTGTTGACCTGCTCCCAGGCGGCGCGGACGTCGGTCGGAGTAACGACGATCAGGTCGCCCGGCCGGCCCATGGCGAGCGCGGCCGCGGTCGAGGCCGCCTCGCCGGCGATGAGGTGGAGATGCTCGAGCGAGCGTCCCGCCTCCAGCGCGCCTTCCTTCAGCAGCCGCATCACCTCGCCGCGCGGGCGGCCGCGGGTCGAGGGGTCCTCGCGGAAGATGAGCTCGTCGAAGATGCCGGCGGCGATGCAGCCGAGCTCGCGTATGTCCTCGTCGCGCCGGTCGCCGGCCATCGAGACGGAGCCGATGGTGCGCTTGTAGCGGTGGCTGAGGCCGCGCACGACCTTGCCGAGCGCCTCCAGGCCGGCGGCATTGTGGGCGTAATCGACGATGACCCGGAAGCCGTGCGCGTCGTGGACGTTGAGGCGCCCCGGATTCTGCTCGAAGGTCGAGCTGAACTGGCTCATCGCCGAACGGACGGTGAGGATGGGGACGCCGTGCGCCAGCGCCATGGCGATCGCGGCGAGCGAGTTGGCGACGTTGAACTCGGCCATGCCGTGCAGCGTCGCGGGGATGTCGCCGGCCTTCATGATGAACTCGCGGCGATTGTCGTCGTAGAGGACGAGGGTTCCCCCGTCGTCGCCCGGCTCGCGCACCACCGCCATCCCGCCGTCGTCGATATGCTCGCGCAGCAGGGGAGACGTCTCGGCGCCGCCGCACAGGGAGAACCAGATGATTCGGCCGCCGGCGCGCCGCGCCATCTTCACGGTCAGCGGGCAGTCGGCGTTGAGGATGGAGCAGCCGTCGCGGCGCACCGCCTCGACCACGACCGATTTCACGTCGGCCAGATCCTCCACGGTGTGGATGCCCTTGAGGCCGAGATGGTCGGCGGTGACGTTGAGGCAGGCGGCGATGTCCGCCTCCTCGTAGGCGAGGCCTTCGCGCAACAGCCCGCCCCGCGCCGTCTCCAGCACCGCGACCTCCACCGTCGGGTCCCGAAGGATCATCCGGGCGCTGCGCGGGCCGGTGGCGTCGCCCTCGTGGGTGAGGATGTCGTTGATGTAGACTCCGGTGGTCGAGGTGAGCCCGACCGTGCAGCCGGTGTAGCGCAGGATATGCTTGGTCATCCGCCCGACGGTCGACTTGCCGTTGGTGCCGGTAATGGCGAGGATCGGAATGCGCGTCCGGCTTCCGCGCGGGAACAGCATCTCGATGATCGGCCGGGCGACGTCGCGCGGCGGGCCTTCCGAGGGCTCGATGTGCATCCGCAGGCCCGGCGCGGCATTGACCTCGATGATGCCGCCGCTCGTCTCGCGCACCGAGCGGCTGATGTCGGGACAGACGAAGTCCACGCCCGCCACGTCCAGGCCGACGATCACCGCCGCGCGCCGGGCGATTTCGGCATTGTCGGGGTGGATCTCGTTGGTCCGGTCGACGGCGGTGCCGCCAGTCGAGAGATTGGCGGTGGCGCGCAGCTGCACGACCTGGTCGGCTTCCGGGATGCTGTCCGGCGTGAGCCCTTCGCGCGACAGGAACTCCTCGACCAGGGCGTCGATCCTGATTCGGGTCATCACGTTCTCGTGCCCGTTGCCGCGGCGCGGGTCCCGGTTCACCTCGGCGACGAGCTGCCGGATCGTGCTGATGCCGTCGCCGACCACCTGCGCCGGGATGCGCTCCGCCACCGCCACCATCTTGCCGTCGACGACGAGGATGCGGTGGTCGTTGCCGGCGAAATATTGCTCGACGATGACGTCGCGGGACTTGGCCTGCGCCTGCGCCTCGCGGAAGCCGAAGCGCAGCTGCTCCTCGTTCATGATGCCGATGGTGACGCCGCGGCCGTGATTGCCGTCGAGCGGCTTGGTGACGAGCGGGTAGCGCAGCGTCTTCGCCTCGCGCACCGCCTCATCCTCGCCGCGCACGACGATGCCGCGCGGCACCGGCACGCCGGCCTCGCCGAGCAGCTTCTTGGTCAGGTTCTTGTCGCTCGCGGTGTCGGCGGCGACCACGGCGGTCCGGCCCGTGATCGAGGCTCGGATCTTCTGCTGGAACTTGCCGTGGCCGAGCTGGATCAGGCTCTTCTCGTCGAGCCGCATCACCGGGATGCCGCGCCGCCGCGCCTCGTCGACCAGCGCCTTCGTCGTCGGCCCGAATGCGGTGCGCCGCACCATCCGCCGAAGCGCGTCGAGCCGCCCGTCGAGATCGAACCCGCCTTCCATCGGCCAGATGCGGTCGAGGCCCTTCAGCCCCTGCAGGTCCGGCGGGAGCAAGGCGTCGACCAGCTCGAGCGCGATTCGGCCGGCCATCAGCCCGACCTTCTCCTCATTGTAGGCGAACATGACGTTGTAGACGCCCGGGCGGTTCTTCACCGAGCGCGTCTTGCCGCGGACGGCGCGCGAGCCGGCGAGCGTCTGCAGCTCCAGCGCGACATGTTCGGCGACGTGGCCGAGCCAGGTCCCCTCCGCCAGCCTCTTCTCGAAGCCGCCGCGGACTCGGAGCGAGCAGCGGT
Source organism: Allosphingosinicella sp. (assembly GCA_036403015.1). GTDB lineage: Bacteria > Pseudomonadota > Alphaproteobacteria > Sphingomonadales > Sphingomonadaceae > Allosphingosinicella. Next base: position 17,451 of record DASWRU010000100.1, on the reverse strand, counting down.
GGCGGCCGACGCCCGGCAGCATCGCCAGCAAAGCCTCGGCGAAACCCGGAATGCGGTTGGTCGGCCATTCCTCCATGCGCCCGAGATCGAGCTGGATTCGGACCATCGGCGTGTGGCTGTAATAATGCGGGCCGCGATAGACGCCGACCTCGACGACCGACATCCCGGTCGTGAGCTGCGCCGTCCCCAAATCGCTCTTCGTGGCGAAGAACATCTTGTCCCCCGGTGGATTCTTTCGATTGGATGCCCCCACTGGACCCGGCGCAGACTGAGACTGGTTCGGGGGCGACATGATCGGGCTAAACCCTCGGAAACAGGGTCAAGTTCCGGAAGAAAAGGCTGATCTGGATCAGCAGGCGGGCGAAAAATCGAGTTTTCGCACGGTTCTGGCGCGCCGTTTTCAGAGCCGCTAAGGGCGGGTCAGGAGACGCCAGGATGAAGCCACGGATTTCCCCGCCCCAGCCCTTCGCCGCCGCGGCCCATTGCAACGCCGAAGATTACGACTCCCTCTACCGCCGCTCCCTCGACGATCCCGACACCTTCTGGGCCGACCAGGCCCGCCGAATCGACTGGGTGCAATGGCCGACGCATATCGCCAACTGGTCGTTCGATCCGGTCGAGATAAAATGGTTCGAAGACGGCGTTCTCAACCTCTGCCACAATTGCGTCGACCGCCACCTCGAGGCGCGGGCGGATCAGCCCGCCTTCATCTTCGAGGGCGACGAGCCGGGGACGGGGCGCATCCTCACCTACGGCGAGCTCCACCGCGAAGTCGTCGCCATGGCGAACGCCCTGAAGGCGCTCGGCGCGGGCAAGGGTGACCGGGTCACGCTCTACATGCCGATGATCCCGGAGGCCGCGGTGGCGATGCTCGCCTGCGCCCGCATCGGCGCGGTCCATTCGGTCGTCTTCGGCGGCTTCTCCCCCGAGGCGCTGCACGGCCGCATCGCGGATTGCGCCAGCCGCTTCGTCGTCACCGCCGACGGCGGCAAGCGTGGCGGCAGGCTGGTGCCGCTCAAGGCCAATGTCGACGCCGCGCTTGCCAAGGGATCGGACGTGGCGGCGGTGCTGGTCGTCCGCCATCTCGGCAACGAGATCGCATGGGAGGAAGGCCGCGACCATTGGTTCGATGTCCTGCGGGAGGCGGTTCCGGACGACTGCCCGTGCGAGCCGATGAACGCCGAGGATCCGCTCTTCATTCTCTACACGTCGGGCTCGACCGGCAAGCCCAAGGGCGTTCTCCACACCATCGGCGGTTATGCGGTCTGGACGGCGGCGACCTTCCACTACGTCTTCGACTACAAACCGGGCGAGGTGTTCTGGTGCACGGCCGACGTCGGCTGGGTAACCGGCCACAGCTACGTCGTCTACGGCCCGCTCGCCAACGGCGCCACCAGCCTCATCTTCGAAGGCGTCCCCAATTATCCGGATTTCTCGCGCTTCTGGGACGTCGTCGAGCGCCACAAGGTCGATATCTTCTACACCGCCCCCACCGCCATCCGCGCCCTGATGCGGGAGGGGGAGGGGCCGGTCAGGAAGCACGACCGTTCCTCCATCCGCCTGCTCGGCACGGTCGGCGAGCCGATCAACCCCGAGGCCTGGCGCTGGTATTACGAAGTGGTCGGTGAGAGCCGCTGTCCGATCGTCGACACCTGGTGGCAGACGGAAACGGGCGGCATCATGATCACCACCCTTCCCGGCGCCCACGATATGAAGCCGGGCAGCGCCGGCCGGCCCTTCTTCGGCGTCGAGCCGCAGCTCGTCGGCCCCGACGGGGAGGTGCTGGTCGGGGCCGCCGAGGGCAATCTCTGCCTGGCGCGCTCCTGGCCGGGCCAGATGCGCAGCGTCTACGGGGACCATGAGCGCTTCGTCTCAACCTATTTCAGCACTTACCGCGGCAAGTATTTCACCGGCGACGGCTGCCGCCGCGACGCGGATGATTATTACTGGATCACCGGCCGGGTCGACGACGTCCTCAACATCTCCGGCCACCGCCTCGGCACCGCCGAGATCGAAAGCGCCCTCGTCAGCCACCCCAAGGTCGCCGAAGCGGCGGTTGTCGGCTATCCGCACGACATCAAGGGCCAGGGCATCTATTGCTACGTCACCCTGATGGAAGGGGAGGAAGGGAGCGAGGCGCTGGAGGCGGAGCTGCGCCGGCACGTCCGCGCCGAGATCAGCCCCATCGCCACCCCCGACGTCGTCCACTTCACCGCCGGCCTCCCCAAGACGCGCAGCGGCAAGATCATGCGCCGCATCCTGAGGAAGATCGCGGAGAACGAGTTCGGCAGCCTGGGCGATACGAGCACTCTGGCGGAGCCGGCGCTCGTCGATGCGCTGATCGAAGGCCGTCGAAACCGTTAGGCGACCGCCGGCTCGAGGAGCCGGATCGTCCCGGCCTCGGCGTCGATCTCGGCGCGGATGCCGACCGGGAGGCTGTACTGGTTGGCGACGTGGCCGAACAGCGCGCCCTGGAAGGCGGGCACGCCGAGCGGCGCGAGGTGCTGCTTGAGCACCTCGGACAAGGTGAAACCGCCGTAGGAGGGGCCGGTCGCGCGGCAGTCGGTGCATTGGCCGAAGACGACCCCCGCGACGCGCGGCAGCACGCCCGCCAGAGCCAGCTGGGTCAGCATCCGGTCGATCCTGTATTCGGCCTCGTCCGTGTCCTCGATGAAGAGGATGGCGCCCTCGAAATCGGGCAAATAGGGCGTGCCCACCAGCGCGGTGAGCACCGTCAGATTGCCGCCGAGCAGCCGGCCGCTCGCTCTGCCGGGGCGGAACGTGCGGGTGCGCCCGCCGCGCTGCACGAGCCGGTCCTCGGTCGCCTCCGGCGTGCGGTAGGTCGGCATTTGCGCGTCGAAAGCGATGCCGCGGAACGAGTTCCACGACAGCTCGCCCCAGGCGCTGGCCGCGTTGGGGCCGTGGATAGTGGTGAAGCCGGCGCGCGCGGCGATCGCCATGTGGAGCGCGGTGATGTCGCTGAAGCCGATCAGCAGCTTGGGATGGGCGCGGATCAGGTCCCAGTCGAGGTGAGGCAGGATGCGCGCGCATCCCCAGCCGCCCCGCACCGCGAAGATCGCGCGCACCCTGTCGTCGGCGAACATCGCGTTGACGTCGGCGGCGCGCTCCTCGTCCTTGCCGGCGAGATAGCCGTAGCGGGCGACGAGATGCGGCGCCGGCCTGGGCACGAGCCCCATCGCGGCCACCGTCTCCACGACCACCTTTAGGTCGAACTCGTCGTCGGTAAAGCCCGCGGGCTCGATCAGGCCGACAATGTCGCCGGGGCGAAGCCGGGCGGGCTTGCGCCACGCCGGCCGGGCCGGGGCGCTTCCCAGCGGCAGCGCCAGCGACGCCGCAAGGGCTGCCAATCCCATTATCGCGGTGCGGCGATCGGGCACGGTCACCGCGTCCCGTAGGTCCGGTCGCCCGCATCGCCAAGGCCGGGGACGATGTAGCCGTGGTCGTTCAGGGCCTCGTCCATGCCGGCGGCCCAGATCGGCACGTCGGGGTGGGCGGCCCGCACCGCCTCGGCGCCCGGGCGCGAGCAGAGCAGGCAGACGAAGCGCATGTCGGCGACCCCGGCTTCCTTCAGCAGGTCGATGGCGGCGATGGCGGTGTGGCCGGTGGCCAGCATCGGGTCGACGATGATGACGGGGCGCTCGGCCACGTCCTCGGGCGCCTTGAAATAATATTCGACCGCCTGGAGCGTATTGGGCTCCCGGTAGAGGCCGATATGGGCGACTCGGGCGGAGGGCACCAGATCGAGCATCCCCTCGGCCATGGCGAGGCCCGCCCTGAGGATCGGCGCGAAGACGAGCTTCTTGCCGGCGATGGCGGGTGCCGTCGTGGCCGCCACCGGGGTTTCGACCGCGACGAGATCGGTCGGCAGGTCCCGCGTCACTTCGTAGCAGAGCAGGGTCGCGGTCTCCCGCACCACCGCCCGGAACAACTGGATGGAGCTGTTGCGGTCCCTCAGGATGGTGAGCTTGTGCTGCACCAGGGGGTGCGCGACGATCGTCAGTCCGTCCATCTAGAATACCGTCCCGTCGCTGATGATGGTGAAAGGGGGCGCGCCGCCGGCGCGGCGCTCCGCGGCGATGCGGCGGCCGGCGATCCAGCTTCCGCCTTCGAGCATCCGGGCGAGGGGGAAGCTCGCTTCGCTCACCCCCAGCCGGGCGCGCACCAGCGGTGCCATCCGGTCGAGCAGGGCGACCGTCATCGCCCGCCAGGCGACGATCAGCGGGTCCGAGACGAGGTTGGGCCGCGCTGCCGCCGCCGGATCGGCGAGCCGCAGGACACCCGTATCGACGAACAGGCCGCCGTTGCGATACTCGGCCAGGCCGGTGAGCCCGTCGATGTCGACGACCTCGATCCCGGCTTCCTCGAGCGGCTCGATCAATGAGTAAGCGAGCCATTGCGAAAGCTTGTGCAGCGGCACCAGCCCGTCGCTGGCGTCGCCGCGCCGGATTGCCGGGTGGCGCCAGCAGTCGCCGAGCGGGACTCCCTCCACCACCAGCCGATCAGCCCAGATCGGCCCGAGCGCCTCGAGCAGCAGCTCGAGGATCGCGGGGGCGGGCAGCGGCCCACCGGCCGCGCGCGCCGCCAGCACGTCGTACAGCCCGCCCGGACGCGGCGCGTCGGCGCTCGCGAACAGATCGGGTCGAGCCAGCACGCGATCGCCGAGGCGGCGGAGCAGGGCGGTGCGTCCGTCGAGGCCGACCAGCGGGTTGTCCTGGGCGACCTGGAAGCCGGCGGCGAGGATGCCGTCGCCGAGCCCTGCCAATATCGCGCCGTCCGCCTTCAGCGGATCCGGGTCGGCCGAAAAGATGCCCATTTCGAACAGCCAGAGGCTCGCCACCGCCAGGCCCTCCGACCGGCCCAGCACGGCGCCGCTCACCGGGTCGCGGAAGCGCCAGTCCGGGCCAGCGCCGGCATCGAGCAGCACCGACAGGATGACGAGGTCGAAGGCGCCGCGCGCGCGCCGCGCCGGATCGGCGCCATCGGGAAGCGACGGCGCGCCTTCGACGAAATGCCGCCAGCGGGCGTGGAACGGGATGACGAGGTCGGGATAGCGCTCCCGCGTTGCTGTGGCCGTCAGGTCGGCGGCCTCGCCAAGCCGATCAAGGTCGACCGTCCAGCCCTCGACCTTTCCCGCGACCGCCAGGTCGAGCATCTCATGCGCCCGCTCGCGGACGGCGCCCGCGTTGAGCAGCCCGCTTATCGCCGCGTTGCCACCGCCCATACCGTCTAGAACTTCCCCAGATCCCGGCCGACGACGGTGCGCAGCGCCTCGGCGCTCGGCGCGCCTTCGGGGGTGAAATAGCCCGCCGCCTTCTTGGCCTCCATCTCGACGCTGGCGTCCTCCGGGATCAGCTCGGCCGGGATCGGAACCCGCTCGCCGATCTCGATCCCGCCGGCGACGAGCGCGTCGTATTTCATGTTGGACATCGAGACGAAGCGGTCGATGCGGCTGATGCCGAGCCAGTGGATGATGTCGGGCATCAGCTGCTGGAAGCGGGCGTCCTGAACGCCGGCGACGCATTCGGTGCGCTCGAAATAGGTCGCCGCCTGGTCGCCGCCCGGCTGGCGTTTCCGGGCATTGTAGACGAGGAACTTGGTGACCTCGCCCAGCGCGCGGCCTTCCTTGCGGTTGTAGACGATGAGGCCGACGCCCCCCGCCTGGGCGGCGCGCGTCGCCTCCTCGATGCCGTGGGTGAGATAGGGCCGGCAGGTGCAGATGTCCGAGCCGAACACGTCCGAGCCGTTGCACTCGTCATGGACCCGGCAGGTGAGGGCCTTCGCCCTGTCGCCCAGCGAGGCGGGGTCGCCGAAGATGTAGAGGGTCATCCCCCCGATCGGCGGCAGAAAGACGGAAAGATCCGGCCGGGTGACGAGCTCGGGATACATGCCGCCGGTCTGCTCGAACAGGCAGCGGCGGAGGCTCGCCTCGGCGACCTCGAACCGCTCCGCGACGCCGGGGAGCCACCAGACCGGGTCGACGGCGATCTTGGTCACCGACACATCGCCCGCCTCATGGACGATGTCGCCGTCGACCGCGAGCCGCCCCGCCGCGATCGCGTCCCTGATCTCGCCCAGAGTCAGGCGTGCCCTGGTGATGGCGATCGAGGGCCGGATGTCGATCCCCTCGGTAATCAGCTCGCCGAAGTCCTGCGCCACCCGGTGGCCCCAGGGGTCGAGCGACACGATCTTGCCGGGATTCCCCCATTGCGCGTGCGGCCCGATCTCGCAGACCGGCGAGGTGTCGTTGAAGTCGGGCCGCGCCTGCGGGTCCATCGCCCCCGACGAGATCGCCAGCGCCCGATAGATCGAATAGGACCCGCCATGCGCGCCGATGGCATTGCGGTGGACGCGGGCATTGACGGTGGCGATCACCGGCCCCCGCTCCGCGGCCGTCGGCGCCCCCCAATGCAGCGGGAACCGCGCCGCCCCCGGCGCGCCGGGATGCGACGTCAGGCGGATATGGCCGCTCTGTCCTTCGGGCATATTCGACTTGTCCTCTCGCTCTCCGGCCTTCGCCCCCGGGCCTGACGGCCTCTCGCTCCCGACGCTACGACAGGAGGGGCGGGGTGGCTAGGGAGTTGTGAGAGGGAGGGGTCCCGCCGATTCAGGATGGCTCCTCCGCGACGCGCTTTGCGCCTCGCGGAGGAGGAGAGGCGGCCGGGGTGTGTGCCCAAGCTGAGACGCGATCGGGCTTATCTCGCCGCGCGCAGCAGGTCGCGCCCCATCTGCAGGTGGCGGCGAAGCACGGGCAGCTGCGAGCGGGCGAAGTCCGCCGTCCAGCGGTCGCCGGAGCGCGCCTGCGCCTGGAACATCGCGATCGCGCGCTGGTGCGCGGCGATGTTGAAGGTCGCGAGCTCGCGGTCGAACGCGCGGCCCGACAGGCGCTGGAGCCGGCGCATCTCGGCCCGCGCGTCCGGCAGCACGCCGGCCGGCGGGCGCATCCGGTAGCGGGCGAGGAGCGGGGCTGCCGCGGCCTGGGAGGCGCGGTGGTCGGCCTGGAGCATCCTCCCGGCATCGCGGGCGGCCGGCGAGCCGCCGCGGGCCTCGGCCAATGCGCCGAGCTCGATCTCGCTATTGTCGGTGAGGCCGGCCTGGCGAAGGAAGGTTTGCGGCGGCGCTGCGACGGCGGCGGTCGCGGCGAGCGGGGCGACGAGGAGAGCGAGCAGGGTCGAACGTTTCATGGAAGGTCCTCCGGTCACGTTAGTGGGGGCGGCCCACCAAACCGGAACCGGCCCGACAAGTTCCCGCGCGGTTGACCCCCGCCGCCGGGCTGGCCTAGTCGCTCGCCGCAACAGGAGGACAGCTCGATGCGCGCGTTCATATTCCCGGGGCAGGGGAGCCAATCGGTCGGCATGGGCAAGGCGCTCGCCGAAGCAAGCCGCACCGCGCGCGAGCTGTTCGAGGAGGTGGACGAGGCGCTGGGGCAGAATCTGGCGCGGCTGATGGCGGAAGGGCCGATCGAGGACCTCACCCTCACCGAGAATGCGCAGCCCGCGATCATGGCCAACGCGCTGGCGACGCTGCGCACCGCCGGCATCGACGTCGCGGCCAAGGCGAGCTTCGTCGCCGGCCACAGCCTCGGCGAATATAGCGCGCTGGCCGCCGCCGGGTCGTTCGATGTCGCGACGGCGGCGCGGCTGCTGAGGCTGCGCGGCCGCGCGATGCAGGAGGCGGTGCCGGTGGGGCAGGGCGCGATGGCCGCCTTGCTCGGCGCCAACCTCGTTATGGCGAAGGCCGTCGCCGAGGCGGCGGCCGAAGGCGAGGTCTGCACCGTCGCCAACGACAACGACCCGAGCCAGGTCGTCCTCTCCGGCCACCGCGGCGCCGTCGAGCGCGCCCTCGACATCGCGAAGGAGAAGGGTGCGAAGCGCGCCATCCTTCTTCCGGTCTCCGCGCCCTTCCACTCGCCGCTGATGGAGCTCGCCGCGCGCGCGATGGAGCAGGCCCTCGCCGACGCCGAGATCGCCGCGCCCGCCGTCCCCCTCTACGCCAACGTCACCGCCGCGCCCGTGACCGACCCGGCCGAGATCCGCCGCCTCCTCGTCGATCAGGTCACCTTCATGGTCCGCTGGCGCGAAAGCGTCGCCGCGATGGCGGAGGCGGGCGTCACCCACTTCGTCGAATTCGGCGGCAAGGTGCTGGGCCCAATGGTCAAGCGCATCGCCCCGGACGCCCAGGTGACGAGCGTCGTCACGATGGACGACATCGACGCTTTGGTGAAGGAGATCTAGCCCGTCATGCCAGCGAAGGCTGGCATCCATGCGGCCTAAGTGCCGCGTCGGGCTCATCATGGACCCCAGCTTTCGCTGGGGTGACGGAGGAAGGAATGTTCGACTTATCCGGAATGACCGCGCTTGTGACGGGTGCCTCTGGCGGAATCGGGTCGGCGATCGCGGAGGCGCTGGCGGGGCAGGGGGCGCGGCTCGCCGTTTCGGGGTCCAATGCGGAGAAGCTCGAGGCGTTCCGGAGCGGCTTGGGTGAGGATCATGTGGCGGTGGCCTGCAACCTCTCCGACGGGGCGGCGGTGGACGCGCTCGTGCCGCGGGCGGTGGAGGCTTTGGGCGGCAGGCTCGACATCCTCGTCAACAATGCCGGCGTCACCCGCGACAATCTCGCCATGCGGATGAAGGACGAGGAATGGCTGGACGTCATCCGCATCAATTTGGAGGCTGCCTTCCGGCTTGCCCGCGCGGCGCTCAAGCCGATGATGCGGGCAAGGCACGGGCGGATCATCTCGATCACCTCCGTCGTCGGCACGACCGGCAATCCGGGCCAGGCGAACTACGCCGCCTCGAAGGCCGGGCTGGTGGGTATGTCGAAGGCGCTGGCGCAGGAGGTGGCGAGCCGCAACATCACCGTGAACTGCATCGCTCCGGGGTTCATCCGCTCGGCGATGACGGACGCCCTCAACGAACAGCAGCGGGGCACCATCCTCGCCCGCATTCCGGCTGGCCGCCTGGGTGAGGGGGCCGAGGTCGCTTCGGCCGCGGTCTATCTCGCCAGCCGCGAGGCCGCTTACGTCACCGGCCAGACGCTCCACGTCAACGGCGGGATGGCGATGATTTAACGGCCCCTTGCCAGCCCCGGCGGCAAGCGGCTAGGGCTGGCCCAAACAAAGCCTAGGGAAGGGTAGAAAATGAGCGAGACCGCCGACCGCGTGAAGAAGATCGTCGTCGAGCACCTCGGCGTCGAAGCCGACAAGGTGACCGAGGAAGCGAGCTTCATCGACGATCTGGGCGCCGACAGCCTCGACATCGTCGAGTTGGTCATGGCCTTCGAAGAGGAATTCTCGGTCGAGATTCCGGACGACGCCGCGGAGAAGATCACAACGGTCCGCGACGCCATCGATTATATCGAGGCGAACAAGGGCTGAGCCGATCCGGCTCCCGCCGCCCGGCGGTGACCGAGCCGATTTCTTCAAAACGGCTCCCCGTCCATGGGCGGGGGGCCGTTTTGCCTCTTAGGCATCAAGGAGTTTTCGAATGCGCCGCGTAGTCGTGACGGGTCTAGGAATGGTCTCCCCGCTGGGCGGCGACGTCGAGACGAGCTGGCGGAACATCCTCGCCTCGAAGAGCGGCGCCACCCGCATCACCCGCTTCGACCCCACCGATTATGCGTGCCAGATCGCCTGCGAGGTGAAGCCGCCCGAGCATGAATATGGTTTCGATCCCGGCAAGAGGGTCGACCACAAGATCCAGCGCCAGGTCGACCCGTTCATCGTCTACGGCCTCGACGCGGCGGGCCAGGCGCTGGAGGATTCAGGGCTCACGGACATGTCCGAGGAAGAGCGCTACCGGGTCGGCGTCTCGATCGGCTCCGGGATCGGCGGGCTGCCGGGCATCGAGAAGGAATCGCTCGTCCTGCACGAAAAGGGTCCGCGGCGGGTGTCCCCGCACTTCGTCCACGGGCGGCTGATCAACCTGATCTCAGGCCAGGTTTCGATCAAATACGGACTGATGGGGCCGAATCACGCGGTGGTGACGGCCTGCTCGACCGGCGCCCACTCGATAGGCGACGCTGCGCGCATGATCATCATGGACGATGCGGAGGTCATGCTGGCCGGCGGCGCGGAAAGCGCGCTGTGTCCGCTGGGCATTGCCGGCTTCGCCCAGGCGCGGGCGCTCTCGACCCGGTTCAACGACCAGCCGGAGCGCGCCAGCCGTCCCTACGACAAGGATCGCGACGGCTTCGTCATGGGCGAAGGCGCGGGCGTCGTCGTGCTCGAGGAATATGAGCATGCGAAGCAGCGTGGCGCGAAAATCTATGCGGAGGTGATCGGCTACGGCATGTCCGGCGACGCCTATCACGTGACTGCCCCCCACCCGGAGGGCGCGGGCGGCTACCGGGCGATGGAAGTGGCGATGAAGCGCTCCGGCCTCGCGCTCTCCGACATCGACTATATCAACGCCCACGGTACCTCGACCCCGCTCGGCGACGAGCTGGAGCTGGGCGCGGTCCGCCGCCTGTTCGGCAACAATATCGGCCATCTGTCGATGAGCTCGACCAAGTCGGCGATCGGCCACCTCCTCGGCGGCGCGGGCGCGGTCGAGGCGATCTTCTGCATCCTGGCGCTGCGCGACCAGATCGTGCCGCCCACGCTCAACCTCGAAAATCCGAGCGAGGGCACGGCCGGAGTCGACCTCGTCCCGAACGTGGCCAAAGAGCGGGAGGTGAAGGCGGTGCTGAATAATAGCTTCGGCTTCGGCGGGACCAATGCCAGCCTGGTGATGAGGGCGGTCTGACTCGCCGATGAAGAAGCTGCTCGCGCTCGGCGCCGCGGCCGCCCTCATCCTCGGCCTCTGGTTCATCCAGGGGTGGAACGGCGCGGGCCCGGCAAAGCAGCCGCTCGACGTCGTCATCCCCCGCGGCGCCAGCCTGCCGAGGGCCGCGGAGCTGCTGAAGAAGGCCGGCGCCATCTCCTCGACAGAGCGCTTCCTGTTCCAGGCGAAGCTGCTCGGCGGCGGCGCGGGGATTAAGGCGGGCGAGTACGAGATCCCCGCCCGCGCCAGCAACGCCCGGATCCTCGCGCTCCTGCGCAGCGGCAAGACGCTGCAGCGCTTCGTCATCGTGCCGGAGGGGTGGCCGTCGATTCTCGTCTGGGAACGGCTCATGAAGGCGCCGGCGCTGACCGGCGAAATCCCCGTGCCGGACGAGGGCTCGATCCTCCCGGACAGCTACAGCTACCAGCGCGGCGAGAGCCGGGCGGCGGTGCTGAAGCGGATGCAGGCGGCGATGACGAAGACCCTCGACAAGCTCTGGCCCAAGCGCGGCCCGCTGACCGCGGTGAAGGACCGGCGCGAGGCGGTGATCCTGGCTTCCATCGTCGAGAAGGAGACCGGCAAGGCCTCGGAGCGGCCAATGGTGGCCGGAGTCTATTCGAATCGGCTGCGGCAGGGGATCAAGCTCGATGCCGATCCCACCGTCATCTACCCGGTGACGAGGGGCAAGCCGCTCGGCCGACGCATCCTCCAGTCCGAGCTCCACGCCAATAACGGCTACAATACCTATGCGATGGCCGGCCTGCCGGTCGGGCCGATCGCCAATCCGGGCCGTGCCTCGCTCCAGGCGGTGCTGAACCCGGCGCAGACGCAGGCGCTCTACTTCGTCGCCGACGGGACGGGCGGCCATGTCTTCGCCAACACGCTGGCGGAGCACAGCGCAAATGTCGACAAATGGCGCGCGCTACGGCGGGCGCGAGGCGAGATGTAGCGCGCCCTCCTCCCTGGAAGGAAAGGGAGGCTAAAGCTCCAGCCGCCTTCTCTCGATGCCCGAGTCGCTGCCCGGCGCCTGGGCGCAGGTGAAGGGTTCGACCGTCACCTTCTGCGCCTGGTGGCTCACCTGGATGGCCATGCGGTCGTCGACCATCATGCCGGCATGGTCGTCGCAGAAGAGGAGGTCGCCGCGGCGCAGGGGGGCGCCTTCCGGTACCGGCTCGCCCAGCGCGCGCTGGTCGCGGGCATCGCGGGGGCAGGCAATGCCGCACAGCTGCAGCGCGAGCTGGACGAGACCCGCGCAGTCGATGCCGTGACAGGTGCGCCCACCGGGCAGATAGGGGGCGTTGAGGAGGCGGCGGGCGACGGCGACGGGGTCCTCCTCCGGTTCGTCCACCGGCCGCAAATAGCTCAGGGGCACGAAGCCGCCCTCGAATTCGAGCAGCGCCCCCTTCACCTCGCCATGAAGGCGGGAGCCGAGCGGCAGGAAGGAGAGGGAGGGGGAAAGGGGATCGCGATCCGCCTGGATCGGCGCAGTCGCCTCCACGACGATGTGGGTAGGGGGCAGCGGATCGGTGAGCTCGATCGCCTCGACATAGCCCACCCGCCGGTCGGCCGCGCAATAGCCCCAGGCCCAGCCGGCGGCGATGTCGAGGACGGCGAATTCCTCGCCCGGCAGCAGCTCCGACACCGCCTGTGCCCCATCGGACGGGCCGTCGCGGACCAGAGTGGGGATGAGGCCGCAGGCGCGAATAAGCGCCTTGGCGTAATGCGGCGCGAACAGGCGGCCGGCGAGGTCCACATCGGCGATGTCGCTGCGCCAGGCGTTGACGCGCGGGTCGAGGACCACCGACGGCCCCTCGAGCGCGATGCGCCTATCCGTGCTGGAGGAGGATGCCCCGTTCCTTGGCGCCGCCCCGGCGGCCCGAGCTTTCCTGCTGCTCGATGTTGCGTTCGAAGCGCTCAAGGAACTCCTGCCCTATGCCCGTCTTGGCGACGAATACGTTACGGCGGTCGGCCTCGTCGCGCACGCGGCGCAGATAGCCGAGCGTGCCCAGCGTATTCAAGGCGCGCGTAATGACGGGCTTCGATACGCCGAGGACATGGGCGAGGCCGCGGACGGTATGCGGGCCGGGGGTGAGGTAGACGAGGAGCAGCAGGGCCATCTGGCGGTTGGTGAGGTCCGGCTGCCCTGACCGCACGTAGCTGATCAGCGTCTGCATCCAGCTCCTGAGAGCGCGCTCTGACACTGGTCTATCTCCAATCCGAGTGCCGCTTATTTCGGCTGCTAAACCAGTCAAAACGCGTTTCGTTTCTTACGTGTTGAGAATTCGACGCAAAAATGCGGCGGGCCGTCAGCGGCGATAACGCGCGCAAAGCGCCGACCAGGCGGCGCGCAGGCCGAGCGCGTCGCCGCCCCGGGGACGCCCCGGCTTCGCCGAGGGGCGCCAGGCGAAGGTGTCGAGATGGGCCCAAAGCGTGCCTTCCGGCACGAACCTCTGGAGGAACAGCGCCGCCGTGACGGCCCCCGCGAAGCTGCCGTCCGCGGCATTGCCGAAATCCGCGACGTCGGAGGCGAGCATTTCGTCATAAGGCTTCCAGAGCGGCATTCGCCACACCGGATCCCCGACCGCGGTGCCGGCGTCGAGCAGCGCGCCGGCGAGCGCGTCGTCATTGGCGAAGAGCGCCGGAAGATCGGGGCCCAGCGCGACTCGGGCCGCGCCGGTCAACGTGGCGAAATCGAGGATCAGCCCGGGCTTCTCCTCCGCCGCACGGGCGAGCGCGTCGCCGAGGATCAGGCGTCCCTCCGCATCGGTATTGCCGATCTCGACGGTAAGCCCCTTGCGGCTTCTGAGGATGTCGCCCGGCCGGAAGGCGTTGGCGGAGACGGCATTCTCCACGGCCGGGACGAGGACGTGGAGCCGGACCGGAAGGCGGCTCTTCATGATGACGAGGGCGAGGCCGAGCGCGTGGGCAGCGCCGCCCATGTCCTTCTTCATCAGTCGCATGCCCGAGGCCGGCTTGATGTCGAGGCCGCCCGAATCGAAGCACACCCCCTTGCCGACGATCGCCAGCCGGGGATGGCGCCGGTCGCCCCATTCGAACTCGATCATCCGGGGCGCGCGCTCGGCCGCCGCGGCCCGGCCGACGGCAGCGACCATCGGGAAGCCGTCCTCCAGCGCCTGACCCCCCGTCACGCTGACCGTCGCGCCGCCTGCCGCCGCTACGCTGCGGGCGGCGGCTTCGAGTTCGGCCGGGCCGAGGTCGCCGGCGGGGGTGTTGACGAGGTCGCGGACGAGGTTCGTGGCCTCGGCTAGGAGAATCGTCTCCTCGATCCGCGCCGGCTCGCCGGTAAGGAGGACGCGCGGTCCCTTCTTCCCCTTGGCTTCCTTGTAGCGCTCGAAGCCATATTGGCCGAGCAGCCATCCCAGCGCCGCCGGGCCCGGGCCGCGGCCTTCGACCCGGTAGCGGCCCTCCGGCAGGCTCTCGGCCGCCTTGGCGAGGCACCAGGGGCTGAGTTCGTCGACATTGGCGACGCCGAGCAGGGCCGACCAATCCTCCGCCCGCTCGCCGGGGAGGATGGCGAGATCGAAGCCCTCGCCCTTGAACCCCTGCGCCGAGATCGCCTGCCGCACGCGCTCCGGCTGCGCCTTCACCCAGGCGTCGAAGCCCTTCTTGTCGACGAGGTGGAGAGACGTGGCGGGTTGGCCCTTGTCGGGCCGGAGGAGGTCGGAAAGCTCAGTCATGCGGCTTCTCTAGTGGCTGGAGCGGCGGTGCAAAAGCGGCGCGTTGGGCGTTGCGGGCGCTTCAGCCGCCATCCAGCCCGATCTTGGATCGAGCCGTTCCATCAGTCGAGCGCCTCGGTCCGCGCGCCGAGCGGAGCGTCGGCGACGTGCATCACCGTCTTCAGATTCATGAATTCGTGCAGGCCGTAGGGCCCGAGCTCGCGGCCGTGGCCGGAGCGCTTGATGCCGCCGAACGGCGCTTCGGGCGCGGAGGCGAGCATCTGGTTCACCGCCGTCATACCCGCCTCGACGTCGCGGACGAAGCGCGCCTGCTCGGCCGGATCGGCGGTCCAGACGGAGGAGCCGAGGCCGAAGGGTATGTCGTTGGCGAGGCGGATCGCGTCGTCAATGTCGGCCGCTTTGAAGACCATCGCGATCGGCCCGAAAATCTCCTCGTTGCGGAGCGGCCCGTCCGGCGGGACGTCGGTGAGGATGCCGGCGGTGAGGAAGGCGCCGGGGCCATCCGGCGTCTCGCCGCCGAACAGGAGGGTGGCGCCCTCGTCCTTCGCCTCCTCGAGCTGCCGAAGCACCGTGTCGCGCTGCTCGAAGCTGGAGAGGGGTCCCATGTCGGTGGCGGAGTCGAAGGGGTCGCCGGCCTTCACCGCCCGCATGGCGGCCGTGAAGCGCTCCATGAAGGGCTCGTAGCAGTCGGCGTGGACGATCATCCGCTTGGCGCAGATGCAGGACTGGCCGGTATTCTGGACCCGCGCCTTCACCGCCTGCTTCGCCGCCGCGTCGAGGTCGGCCGAAGGCATGACGATGAAAGGATCGGAGCCGCCCAGCTCCAGCACCACCTTCTTGAGCGCTTTCCCGGCCGCCTCGGCGACTGCCTTGCCGGCGCCTTCGCTGCCGGTGAGGGTGACGGCGGCGATGCGCTCGTCGGCGATCAGGGCGGCGACGGCGCCCGACTTAATCGCGAGGTTCTGGAATAGTCCCTCCGGCGCCCCCGCCTCGCGCACCATCTCCTCGATCAGCCCGGCGACGCCTTGGACGATGCTGGCGTGTTTGAGGAGGCCGACATTGCCCGCCATGATCGTCGGCGCGAGGAAGCGGACGACCTGCCAGTAGGGGAAGTTCCACGGCATGATGGCGAGCACCGGCCCGATCGGCAGCCAGCGAAGCTCCGCCGTCCCGCCGGTCGCCAGCTGCTGACGTGCCGGCTCCAGCATGGCCGGCCCGTCCTTGGCGTAGACACGGAAGCCGGCGACGCACTTGTCGACCTCGGCCAGCGCGGTCGCGAGCGTCTTGCCCATCTCCAGCGTCGCCATGCGGGCGAGGCGCTCGCGGTTTGCCTCGAAAGCGTCGGCGATGCGGGAGAGGAGAGCGGTGCGAGCCTCGAGCGGCGAGGTCCGCCAGGCGCGGAACTCCTCCGCCGCCATCGCAACCTTCGCATCGAGCTCTCGATCCGTAAGTTCTGAATAAGTCGCGATCTTTTCGCCCGTCGCGGGATTCATGCTGGTGAACGTCACGTCGCGCTCCTTTGACTCTCGGGATTTCATTTTGCGAAAACCAAAAGTCGATGTTATGAAGTCGATCACTAATGTTCGATTGCCACGTTTAGAACGGGGGGTTCAAAATGGACGACATTTGGTGGTGCGGTACCTGTGGGACATTATGGCCTTATTGGTGGAGAGGCCCTCATCCAGGTCCCGATCCATGGCCTTGGCTGCGGCTGGTCGCGGGCTTTGCGGGCGGCGTGATCGCCTGGTTGCTCGTAGGCCAGAGGCTCGGCGCCGGAGGCGGAGTCGTCCAGGTAAGCCTGATCGGCGTGATGGGCGGTAATTTCCTGGCCGCCGTCGTCAACGCCGCGGCTGGCGCGATCAAGGCCCCAAGAGCCAGCGGCGTCACCTGAGGCGCCGTCGTCCGCCTTGCGGGGGGCTGCGTCACCTGCCGGGAACGCCATAAAGGTCGTGCTCGTCCGCGTCCTCGACGAGGACGCGGACGATGTCGCCCGGCCTCGCTGCGCCCGCGTCGCGCAGGTGCACTTCGCCGTCAATCTCCGGCGCGTCGGCTTTGGAACGGCCGGTGGCGCCGCCTTCCCCGTCCGCGAGATCGATGAGCACGTCGAGGGTCTGACCGACCTTGGCTGCAAGCTTCTCGGCCGAGATGCGGGCGGTGAGGTCCATCAGCCGCGCGTAACGCTCCTCCTTCACCTCTTCCGGCACAGCGCCCGGCAGGCTGTTGGCCGCCGCGCCCCGCACCGGCTCGAAGCGGAAGGCGCCGACGCGGTCGAGCTGCGCTTCCTCCAGCCACTCCATTAGATAGTTGAAGTCTGATTCGGTTTCCCCGGGGAAGCCGACCACGAAGGTTGAGCGGATGGCGATGTCCGGACAGATCTCGCGCCAGCCGCGGATCCGCTCCAGCACCTTGGCTTCGTTGGCCGGCCGCTTCATCGCCTTCAGCACGGAAGGGGCGGCGTGCTGGAACGGGATGTCGAGATAGGGGAGGACCAGCCCGTCCGCCATCAGCGGGATCACGCGGTCGACATGGGGATAGGGATAGACGTAGTGGAGGCGCACCCAGGCGCCCAGCTTGCCCAACTCGCGGGCGAGGTCGGTCATGTGGGCGCGGACTTCGCCGCCCTTCCAGGGCCAGGAGGCGTGGCGCAGGTCCACACCGTAGGCGGAGGTGTCCTGGCTGATGACCAGCAATTCCTTCGTCCCGGCCGCGACCAGCTTCTCCGCCTCGCGCAGGATGGCGTCGGGCCGGCGGCTGACGAGGTCGCCGCGGATCGATGGGATGATGCAGAAGCTGCAGCGATGGTTGCACCCTTCGGCGATCTTCAGATAGCTGTAATGGCGCGGCGTGAGCTTGAGCCCGCCTTCGGGGACGAGGTTAAGGAAAGCGTTGGGCGGCATCGGGGCCGCGTTGTGGACCGCGCCGACGACTTCTTCGTATTGATGCGCTCCGGTGATCGCGAGCACCTTCGGGAA
>DASWRU010000099.1:0-15585 GCA_036403015.1 Allosphingosinicella sp. | reverse complement strand
CTTGCCGCGCTTTTCGATGAAGGTCTGGTTCGGTCCGTTGACCATGATGTCGCTGATCTCGGGGTCGGAGAGCAATTCCTCCAACGGTCCCAGGCCGAGCAATTCATCGACCAGCACCTTTTCCAGCGCGAACTGCTCGCGGCGGTTGAGGTTGATCTTCAGCTCGGCGAGAACCTCGCCGATGATCGGGCGGAACTCCTCGGCGAGCTCGTCCTTGGAGAGCGTCGCCGCGGCTTCGGGGTCGACACGCTCGAGCAGGCGGGGGAGCACCTGCTCCTTGATGCGGTGGATCGAGGCTTCGAAACCCTCATTCTTGCTCGTGGGCGCTTCCGACGAGGCGGCTTGCCGCTCGGCGAGGCGCGTCATGGCGTCGGCCTTCTCGCCCGGGGCGGGAACGCCGCCGAAGCTGTCGTCACCGGCAAAAGGGAGGTCGTCGAGCGGCGGGAACTGATCGCCGCCGTCGAGCGGGACCGTCGCCGGCCCGCCCGTGCCCTTCATCGGCCGCGCAATGCCGAAGCTCGGCCTGCCCCCCCCACTGCCGTTCGCACCGCCGCGCCGTCCGAAAGCACTCATCTTGTCTGGAACCCTTCGCCTGCCGGTCTCGTGTCGGGGGTGGTGAATAGTGGGGAAACTTTGACAATTGCCTAACCGCCCCCGATGGCGCGCCGATGACCCCCCGGAGCGTCCCGGCTGCCTTGGCCATCGCCCTGCTCGGCTTCGGCACTCTCTCGTGCGGCGACGCGGTGGTGAAGTCGATGGCCGGGCAGTGGCCGGGCACGGCCGTCTCGGCCCTGCGCTACAGCTTCGGCGCGCTCGGCCTCGCCGCGATCGTCGCGCTGCGCCACGGCCGCGCCGGCTTCGTCGTGCCGCGCCCGGCGCTCCAGCTCGGGCGCGGCGCGGCGGTGAGCCTGGCGACGATCTGCTTCTTCATGGGCGTCATGGCGATCCCGCTCGCCGACGCGACCGCGATCCAGTTCACCAGCCCGATCGTCACCGCCTTGCTGTCGCCCTTCGTGCTGGCCGAGCGGCCGCCGCGCGCCGTCTGGGCGGCGACCCTGCTCGCCTTCGCCGGCGTGCTGGTCGTGCTGCGGCCCAACGTCCTCGCCCTTGGGGCGGTCGCCTTCTACCCGCTCGGCGCGGCCTTTGGCATGTCCTGGCTGATGATGTTCAACCGCAAGGCCGCGGGCGACGCGCCGGTGCCGGTCATGCAGTTCCTGCTCGCGGCGGTCGCCGCCCCGCTCCTCGTCCTCGCCGCCGGGCTCCTCGCCCTTACCGGGGACGCGCATTTCGCGATTTCCGCCCCCAGCGCGGTCGTGGTGGCGAAGTGCCTGGCCGTGGCCCTGTTCGCCACCACCGGCCACAGCCTCATCTACGTCGCGGTGCTGCGCGCGACGGCGGCGGCGGTGGCGCCGATGACCTATGTGCAGCTGCTGGTCGCCGCCGCGCTCGGCTGGGCCTGGTTCGGGCAGCGCCCGGATGCGCCCGCCTTCCTCGGCGCGGCGCTGATCATCGGCGGGGGCCTGCTGCTGTGGCGGGCGCAGGCGAGCCCGGTCGTCGCGGAGACGCCGGACTAGGCGGGGACGTCCGCCCGTTCCGCCAGCACGGTCAGCCCGCGCTCATTGACCTCGGCGAAACCGCCTTCGACGGGGATCCGTTCAGGCGTGTCGCCGAAGCCGGAGCGGTAGATGGCGATGTCCCCGTTCCTGAGCGTCGACATGTACGGCGCGTGGCCGGCAAGGACTCCGAAATCGCCCTCGGTGCCCGGCACCACGACCATGAAGACCTCATCGGAGCGGACCAGCCGCTCGGGCGTGACGAGTTCGAAGTGGAGATCGGCCATGGCTTGGTCCTAAAGCCCCTCCCCTTCAGGGGAGGGGTTGGGGTGGGGGTTGTCCGGAGGCGGGGCGCATTACGACATGCCCCACCCCCGGCCCCTCCCGTAAAGGGGAGGGGAGGAAGTCTTACGCCGCTTCGGCCGCGAGGCGCTGGGCCTTCTCGACCGCCTCCTCGATGCCGCCGACCATGTAGAAGGCCGCCTCCGGCAGATGGTCGTACTCGCCGTCGACCACCGCCTTGAACGAGCGGACGGTGTCCTCGACCTGGACGAACTTGCCGGGGATGCCGGTGAACACCTCGGCGACGTGGAAGGGCTGGGAGAGGAAGCGCTGGAGCTTGCGGGCGCGGGAGACGGTCAGCTTATCCTCCTCCGAAAGCTCGTCCATGCCGAGGATGGCGATGATGTCCTGAAGCGACTTGTAGCGCTGGAGGATCTCCTGGACGGCGCGGGCGGTCTCGTAATGCTCCTGGCCGACGGTGCGCGGCTCGAGCACGCGCGAGGTGGAGTCGAGCGGGTCGACCGCCGGGTAGATGCCGAGCTCCGAGATGGCACGCGACAGCACCGTCGTCGCGTCGAGATGGGCGAAGGAGGTGGCCGGCGCCGGATCGGTCAGGTCGTCGGCGGGCACGTAGATCGCCTGCACCGACGTGATCGAGCCCTTGTTGGTCGAGGTGATCCGCTCCTGCAGCTGGCCCATGTCGGTCGACAAGGTCGGCTGGTAGCCCACCGCCGAGGGGATGCGGCCGAGCAGGGCCGACACTTCCGAGCCGGCCTGGGTGAAGCGGAAGATGTTGTCGACGAAGAAGAGCACGTCCTGGCCCTCGACGTCGCGGAAATATTCGGCCTGAGTGAGGCCGGAGAGGGCGACGCGGGCGCGGGCGCCCGGCGGCTCGTTCATCTGGCCGAAGACGAGCGCGACCTTGGAGCCTTCGGAGACGGCGTTGCCGTCCTCGTCCTTGGCGATGACGCCCGCTTCCAGGAACTCGTGATAGAGGTCGTTGCCCTCGCGGGTGCGCTCGCCGACGCCGGCGAACACCGAGGTGCCGCCATGGCCCTTGGCGATGTTGTTGATCAGCTCCTGGATGAGCACCGTCTTGCCGACCCCGGCGCCGCCGAACAGGCCGATCTTGCCGCCCTTGGCGTAGGGGGCGAGCAGGTCGATCACCTTGATGCCGGTGACGAGGATCGCATTGTCGGTCGACTGGTCGACGAACAAGGGCGCCTCGGCATGGATGGGCGCGCTGTCGGTGGCGCCGATCGGGCCGCGCTCGTCGATCGGCTCGCCGATGACGTTCATGATCCGCCCGAGCGTCTTCGGTCCGACGGGGACGCGGATCTGGGAGCCGGTGTCGGTCACCGGCTGGCCGCGGGTGAGGCCGTCGGTCGAATCCATCGCGATCGTGCGGACGGTCGACTCGCCGAGATGCTGCGCGACCTCGAGGACGAGGCGGTTGCCGTTATTGTCGGTTTCGAGCGCGGAGAGTATCTCCGGCAGGTCGCTGTCGAACGTCACGTCGACGACGGCGCCGATCACCTGGCTGATGCGGCCGATATTGTTGGTGGCGGTTGCGGCGGTGGCCATTTTCGTTTCCTTGCTTCCATTCTTGTCATGCCAGCGAAGGCTGGCATCCATGCTGAGTCCGCATGGACCCCAGCATTCGCTGGGGTGACGGTTTCATCTGCGTCCCTACAGCGCTTCCGCGCCTGAAATGATCTCCACGAGCTCCGTCGTGATCGCCGCCTGCCGCGTCCGGTTGTAGACGATGGTCAGGCGCTGAATCATGTCGCCGGCGTTGCGGGTGGCGTTGTCCATCGCGGTCATTCGGCTGCCCTGCTCCGAGGCGGCGTTCTCCAGCAAGGCGCGGAAAATCTGGACGGCGACGTTGCGCGGCAGCAGCTCGGCGAGGATCTCCTCCTCGTCGGGCTCATATTCGATGGCCGCGTTCGGGCCCGGAGCTTGCGGAGCCTGCCCGTCCGCGGCGGGCATCGGCACCGGGATGATCTGTTGCGAGACCGGCTCCTGCACCAGCGCCGACTGGAAATGGGCGTAGAAGAGGTGGGCGATATCGAACTGGCCGTTCTGGAAGCGGTCGACGATGTCGCGGGCGATACGCTGCGCGTCGGCGAAGCTCGCATATTTCATCTCGCTCGTGTCGTGCTCGGCGACGATCTGGCGCGGGTAGAGGCGCGAGATCACCGCCTTGCCTTTGCGGCCGACCAGATAGAAGTGCACAATCTTGCCCTGGCGGATGAGGTCGTCCGCCTGCCGGCGCGCGGCGCGCACGATGTTCGAGTTGAAGGCGCCGGCGAGGCCGCGGTCCGACGTGCAGACCACCAGCAAATGAGTCTGCTCGGCGCCGGTACCGGCGAGCAGCTTGGGACTTTGCGGGCTGATCGTCACCTTGGCGGCGAGGCTCGCCATCACCCCCTCCATGCGCTGGGCATAAGGGCGGCCGGCCTCCGCCGCCTGCTGGGCACGGCGCAGCTTCGCGGCGGCGACCATCTTCATCGCCTTGGTGATCTTCTGCGTCGACTTGACCGACGCGATCCGCCCTTTGAGCGCCTTGAGGCTGGCCATGAGGTCCTACGCTTCTTCCCTAATCGTCATGCCAGCGAAGGCTGGCATCCATGCTGCCTTGGTGTCGCTACCGCCGCATGGACCCCAGCCTTCGCTGGGGTGACGGCGGTGAGCGTGATCACGCAAACGTCTTGGCGAAATCGCCGATGATCGATTTCAGCTGTCCCGCGGTGTCATCATCCAGCGTCTTGGTGTCGCGGATCGTGCCGAGCACGGCGCCATGGTCCGAGCGGACGTGGCTGAGGAGCGCGCTCTCGAAGCGGGTAACGTCCTTTACCGGCACCTTGTCGAGGAAGCCGTTAACCCCGGCGTAGATCGATACGACCTGCTCCTCGACCGGCATCGGCTTAAACTGCGGCTGCTTGAGCAGCTCGGTCAGCCGCGCGCCACGGTTCAAGAGTCGCTGGGTGGAGGCGTCGAGGTCGGAGCCGAACTGGGCGAAGGCCGCCATCTCGCGATACTGGGCGAGCTCCAGCTTGATCGAGCCGGCGACCTTCTTCATCGCCTTGGTCTGCGCCGAGGAGCCGACTCGGCTCACCGAGAGGCCGACGTTGATGGCCGGGCGGATGCCCTGGTAGAACAATTCGGTCTCCAGGAAGATCTGGCCGTCGGTGATCGAGATGTCGTTGGTCGGGATGTAGGCGGAGACGTCGCCGGCCTGTGTCTCGATGATCGGCAGCGCGGTCAGTGAGCCGCCGCCCATCGCATCGTTCATCTTGGCGGCGCGCTCGAGCAGGCGCGAATGGAGGTAGAAGACGTCGCCCGGATAGGCCTCGCGGCCCGGCGGGCGGCGGAGCAGCAGCGACATCTGGCGATACGCCACTGCCTGCTTGGAAAGGTCGTCATAGACGATGACGGCGTGCATGCCGTTGTCGCGGAAATATTCGCCCATCGTGCAGCCCGTGTAAGGCGCGAGGAACTGGAGCGGCGCCGGCTCGGACGCGGTCGCGGCGACGACGATCGAATATTCCATCGCGCCATTCTCTTCCAGAGCGCGGACGATCTGGGCGACCGTCGAGCGCTTCTGGCCGATGGCGACGTAGATGCAGTAGAGCTTCTGGCTCTCGTCGTCCCCCTGGTTGGCTGTTCGCTGGTTGATGAAGGTGTCGAGCGCGACGGCCGACTTGCCGGTCTGGCGGTCGCCGATGATCAGCTCGCGCTGGCCGCGGCCGACGGGGACCAGCGCGTCGAGCGCCTTGAGGCCGGTCTGCACCGGCTCGTGGACCGACTTGCGCGGGATGATCCCCGGTGCCTTGGTTTCGACGCGGCGCCGCTCGGTGGTCTCAATCGGCCCCTTGCCGTCGATCGGGTTGCCGAGGCCGTCGACGACGCGGCCCAGGAGGCCCTTGCCGACCGGAACGTCGACGATCGTGCCGGTGCGCCGCACCGTGTCGCCCTCGCGGATCTCGCTGTCGGAGCCGAAGATGACGATGCCGACATTGTCCGCCTCGAGGTTCAGCGCCATGCCCTTGATCGAGTTGGCGAACTCGACCATCTCGCCGGCCTGGACGTTGTCGAGGCCGTAGACTCGCGCAATGCCGTCGCCGACCGACAGCACGGTGCCGACCTCGGAGACTTCGGCCTCGGTGCCGAAGCTGGCGATCTGCTCGCGGATGATCTTGGAAATTTCAGCGGCGCGGATGTCCATTTTCAGCCCTTCATTGCCGAAGCGAGATTGTTGAGTTTGGTGCGGATGGAGCCGTCGATCTGCTGGGAGCCGATCTTGACGACGAGCCCCCCCAAGATGGTGGGATCGACCGTCAGATCAACCGCCACGTCGCGGCCGACCCGGCTCTTGAGGTTGCTCTTCAGCGCGGCCACCTGGCCATCGTCCAGCGGCCGCGCCGAGACTATTTCGGCCGTGGTCTCGCCGCGATGCGCGGCGGCCAGCAGGTTGAAGAAGCGGATGACGTTGCCGAGCTGGGTGAGGCGGCGGTTCTGCGCCATCACGCCGAGGAAATTGGCGGTGATCGGGTCGAGCCCCATCGACCCGGCGACCGCCTTCACCGCCTTGAGCGCGTCCTCTCGCCCCACCAGCGGGCTGGTGGTGAGCTCGCGCAGGTCCGCCGAATCGCGCAGGCCCTCGCGCAAGGCCGCGAGGCTGGTCCCGACCGCCTCCAGCTGCCTCTCGTCGCGGGCCAGCTGGAACAGAGCGGTCGCGTACCTGCCCGCCAAGCTTGCCTGAATGCCGCCGGAATTATCCACGCGCGCCTCAACTCCCAGATCGGATTTCTGACCTATGATAAGAAGGGCGCGTGGCGCCCTCGCCAAGGTCGCGGGCGCCCTAGCAGGGGCGCTGGAGCGATGCAACCGGGCGTCGCTTTGAAAGCAAGGTGCGGGATGTGGGGCCGGCGAATCGCGCCTATGAAGGCGGCATGGAAAGCTCGACCGCCCTCGACCCCGACGCCGCCTGGCGCGCCGTCCTCGCCCGCGACCGCGCGGCCGACGGACGCTTCGTCACGGGCGTGCTCACCACCGGCATCTATTGCCGCCCCTCGTGCGCGGCGCGGCATCCGAAGCGGGAGAATGTCCGCTTCTTCGCGAGCGGCGCCGAGGCGGGCGCGGCCGGGCTCAGGGCCTGCCTCAGGTGCAAGCCGGACGAGGTGACGCGGGAGGCGGCCGCGCTGGAGAAAGCGTTGCGCCTCATCGACCGGGCCGAGACGCCGCCGAGCCTGGAAGCGCTGGCACGGAGCGCAGGCTATTCGCCCTTCCATTTCCACCGCCTGTTCAAGCGGGCGACCGGGGTCACGCCGGCCGCCTATGCGCGGGCGAAAAGAGCAAGGAGCATGACCATGACCCTGGAAACCAACGGCCGAGTCACCGACGCCATCTACGATGCCGGCTATTCCGGCCCGGGCCGCTTCTACGCCGACGCGAAGGACCGGCTCGGCATGACTCCGTCCACCTGGCGCGACGGCGGCCGCGGCGAGACGATCCGCTGGGCAAGGGCGGAGACGTCGCTCGGCACCATGCTCATCGCCGCCACCGAGCGCGGCATCTGCCGCCTTTCCTTCGACGAGGGCGAGGCGGAGCTGCGCCGCCGCTTCCCCAACGCCGCGATCGAGCCCGGCGGGGCGGCGATGGCCGAGCTGCTGGCGCGCACCGTCGCCGCGGTCGAGGCGCCGGAGCGGCCCCACGACCTCCCGCTCGACGTGCGCGGCACCGCCTTCCAGGAGGCGGTGTGGGGCGAGCTCGCCCGCATCCCGCCGGGCGAGAGCCTGAGCTACGCCGCCCTCGCCGCCCGCGCGGGCCGTCCGGGCGCGGTGCGCGCCGCCGGCACCGCCTGCGGCGCCAACCGGGTCGCGATCCTCATCCCCTGCCACCGCGCCCGCCGCGGCGACGGCTCGCCCGGCGGCTATGCCTACGGCCTCGAGCGCAAGGCGAAGCTGCTCGCGCGCGAAGGCTGGACGCCGCCTTCCTGAGCGCGGCCGGCGGGCGATTGCCTTTTCCCGGCGCGCCTCTAACCTGCCGCGGCAACGAGGGAGGGGGTTTCCCGATGACGAGGATTTTCACCGCGCTGGCGCGCGCCTGGCTTGTCGTGGCCGTTATGCTCGCGGCCGCGCCCGCCGCCGCCGCGCCCACCCAGTCGCCTCTGCTCGCCGATCTCCTCAAATGCGAGGAGGTTCGCGAGGACGCCGCGCGCCTCGCCTGCCTCGACGCCGCCACCCGCGCGATCCGCGAGGCGGCCGCGGCCGGCCGGGTTGCGCTCGTCGACCGGGAGAAGGTCAACGGCGCCCGCCGCTCCCTGTTCGGCTTCAACCTGCATGGCGTTCCCCTGTTCGGGGAGGGCTCGGCCGGCGGCGAGGATCCGTCCGAGATCCAGACGACCGTCCGCTCCGCGAGCGAGGTCGGCACGAGCGGCTGGCTCATTACCCTGGCGGAGGGCGGCATTTGGGCGACGCTCGAGCCGCTGCCGCTGCCGGTCCGCGCCGGCAGTCCGGTGACGGTCCATCGCACGGCGCTCGGCGGCTATATGATGAAGGTGTCGGGCCGCGGGATCCGAGTCGAGCGCCGCCGCTGAGGGCGCTCAGCCGAGCTTGAACAGCGCCCGCTCGGCCTCCACCGCCTCGCGGATGAAGCGCACCACCGCCTTCACGCGCGCGAGCTCGGCCAAGTCCTGGTGGACGATCATCCACAGGCTGCGGGTCAGCGTGACCTCCTCGGCCAGCACCCGTACCAGCCGCGGATCGCCGGCGGCGAGGAAGGCGGGGAGGACGCACAGGCCCGCGCCCGCCAGCGTCGCCCGAAGCTGCGCGACGAGGTTCGAGCTTTCCAGCGAGGCCGCGCCCTCCGGCGCGACGTGGCGGACGAAGTCGAGCTCCGGGAAGTGGAGCAGGTCCTCGATATAGGTGACGAAGCGATGCCCGCCGAGGTCGGCGGCGGATGCGATCGGCGGGTTCGCGTCGAGATAGGCCGGCGCGGCATAGAGGGCGAGGTCGTAGTCGATCAGCCGGCTGACCGTCAGGCGTCCCGCCGGCGGCCGGCTGACCGAGATGACGATGTCCGCGTCGCGCTTCGCCAGCGAGAACACCGCCGCGGCGGCGACGAGCTGCATCCTGAGCTGCGGATAGCGGTCCCTCAGCGCCCCGATCCGCGGCGCGAGGAACCAGCTCCCGAAGCCTTCCGGCGAGCCGATGCGCACCGTCCCCTCGACCGTGGCCGCCGTCCCGCCCACCGCGTCCGCCGCGCCGAGCGCCAGGCGCTCCATCTCTTCGGCGATCGGCAGCAGCCGCGCGCCCTGCTCGGTCGGGGCGTAGCCGGCCGGGCTGCGGTCGAAGAGCTTGGCCCGAAGCGCATGCTCGAGCCCGGCGATCCGCCGCGACAGGGTCGAATGGTCGAGGCCGAGCCGCGCCGCCGCCGCGGTCAGCCGTCCACTCCGCGCAATGGCGAGGAAGGCGCGCAGGTCGTTCCAGTCGAATTCGGCCATATGTGAATTTCCGCACAGCGGTATCGGGACATTCCCGATGGTGCCCGTTCCCCGCTTATGAGAGAGAAGCCTACCGCCTTCAAGAGGAAGAGACACGATGTTCGAGACTGGGAAGGCCTCGTCGGCTGCGGAAACGGACCTGATCTCGCGCGGCGCGAATGCGGATTTCCGCACGCCGGCCGATCCCGAGGCGGGCTGGGCCGCGCGGAACCCGGACCTCGCCCTGCTCTTTCTGTTCGTCAGCCCGCGCGATTGCGGCGCGCTCGAGGAGCTGATGGCGCTGTAAGCGAACGACGTCGCCCGGGCGAAAGCCGGGGTCCATGCGGGCTCAGAATGGATTCCAGCTTTCGCCGGAATGACGGTAAAGGGCGAAACCATGTCGCAGAACCCGCCGGCCAACCCCCTCTTCAACCTCCCCGAAAACCTCCCCAGCCCCGCCGAGCTGGCCGACGCCTGGGGCAAGGTCGTCGCCAACGCCATCCGGCTCGCCGGCGCCTCGGCGGACCGCGCGCTGGACCCGCACGTCCCCCAACCCTTCGATCCTGCCGCCCCGGCACGGGCCTTCGGCGCTTTTGCGAGCCACCTCCTTACCCACCCGCACGAGCTGTTGCGCGCCCAGCAGCAAGCCGCCGCGGACTGGATGAAGCTGTGGGGCTCGGCCGCCGCCCGCCTCGCCGGCCACCGGCCCGAGCCGCTCGCAGCACCGGAGCGGGGCGATCGCCGCTTCAACGACCCGGCCTGGTCGGAGGAGCCGGTCTTCGACTATCTGAAGCAGGCCTATCTCCTCACCGCCCGTCGCGCGCTGGAGACGGTGCAGGGCGCCGGGCTGGACGAGGCGACCCGCGCCAAGGTCGAATTCTTCACCCGGCAATATCTCGACGCGCTCTCGCCCGCGAATTTCGCCTTCACCAACCCGGAGGCGATCCGCCGGGCGATCGACACCGGCTCGTTGAGCCTCCTCTCCGGCCTCGCCAACCTCCTCGCCGACGCGGCCGAGGAGGGCGGCCTGGTCCGCCGTCGCGCCGCGGAGGATTTCGAGCTCGGCGTCACCCTCGCCGCGACGCCCGGCAGCGTCGTCTACGAGAACGCGCTGATGCAGCTCATCCAGTACGCGCCGGCGACCGACGAAGTGTACAGGCGGCCCATCCTCTACATCCCGCCGCTGGTGAACAAATATTACCTGCTCGACCTGCAGCCGAAGTCCAGCCTGATCCGCTGGCTGGTGGGCGAGGGGCACACCGTCTTCGTCGTCTCATGGGTCAATCCGGGCGCCGAGCTCGCCGACATGGACATCGCCGATTACATAAAGCTCGGCCCCGTCGCCGCGCTCGACGCGATCGAGCAGGCGACCGGCGAGCGCGAGGCGGACCTGTTCGGCTTCTGCATGGGCGGGACGCTCGTCGGCATCGCGCTGGCCTACCTCGCCGCGAAAGGCGAGGGCGACCGCGTCGCCTCCGCCACGGCGATCGGCAGCCTGTTCGATTTCTCGCAGCTCGGCACCTGGGCGACCTTCACCGAGCCCGAGCAGCTGCGCGCGATGGAGCGCCACCTCCTCCACAAGGGCTTCATCGCCGCGCAGGACCTCCAGGCGCTGTTCTCCGCGGTCCGTGCCAACGATCTCATCTGGTCCTCGGTCGTCAACCACTACCTCCTCGACCGCGAGGCGCCGCCCAGCGACATCCTCTACTGGTTCGCCGACGGCGCCCACATCCCGCGCGCCTTCCTCCTCGCCTGGGCGCACGACGTCCTGCGCGACAACAAGCTGGTAACCGGCGGCCTCGAGCTGGACGGCATCGAGATCGACCTCGCTGCCGTAAAGACCCCGCTCACCGCGATCAGCCTCAAGGACGACCACGTCTCCGCCTGGGCCGCCACTTACGACGGCGCCCGCCTGTTCGGCGGACCGGTCCGCTTCCTGCTGGGCGGCAGCGGCCACAATGCCGGCGTCATCAATCCGCCCAGCGCCAACAAGCACGGTTACTGGATGAATGATGAGCTGCCGGAGACGGCGGAGGCCTGGCTCGAAGGCGCCGAGAAGCGCGAGGGGAGCTGGTGGCCGGAATGGCAGGCCTGGCTGTCGAACAACGGCAATGCCGAAAAGGTGAAGGCGCGGGTGCCGGGAGAGGGCAAGCTTCCGGCGATCGAGCCGGCGCCGGGAAGCTACGTGCGCAACCGGGGCTGAGCTACCCGCCTGCAACGCAGCCCGTCATTGCGAGCGAAGCGACGCAATCCAGAGCTGCCTCGGAAGCCGAACGAGTGCGGTAGCGCTAGAGCCCCGAAGGCCCCGCCATTCCCCTCGTACCAGCGTCTTCGCGCAGGCGCCGAACCACCCCTTCGAGCTCCTTCAGGCGGGAGCCGTCGGGCTCCGGCGCGGCTGTCCGCGATTGCAGGCTGGCGCGAACGAACATGCGCCACCGCGTCTCGTCATTGCTGGCCAGCAGCACCGGCGCCTGCGCGGCGACGGCGAGTAACATTGCGATCATCGCCCATATCCCCCATTTCCCGCGGATCGTGGTAAAGGGGGATGGTAAAGAACCGGTTAACCACGCGAATTAGCGCCGCGGCTTTCTGAAGCGGAGGACGAACTGGTCGGTCTTTCCCCTTATGCCGGTTTCCTGGACCTTCTGGCTGTGGTCGTCGGCGGGGTGGCGCAGGAGGGGGCTTTCGGCTTCCAGCCGGAACCCCGCCGCCTCCACCTCGCGCTTGACCAGCGCGCCTTCGATGCGGTGGAGGGTCGATGTGACCGAGGCGCCGACGCCGGGGCCGGCCTCGTGGTCGACGATGAAATAGATGCCGCCGGGCTTCAGCGCGCGGAAGGCCGCGGCGTTGAGCGCGGCGGCGCCGTCGCCGCTGTCGAACCGGACGTTCTTGAAGTCGTGATAATTGAGCGTCGTCCAGACCATGTCCACCGGCTCGGGCGCCGGGATGGTGCCGGGCGGGGCGACCGTGACCGCGACGTTGGGCCGCGCCTGGGCCAGCGCCTCCAGCGCCGCCGAGGGCTTGCTGGTCATCGCGTAGATCCGCCCCTGCGGTCCGACGACGCCGCTCAGAATGCGGGTGAAATAGCCGCCGCCGGGGGCGAGCTCCGCCACTTTGTCGCTGGGCTTCACGCCGGCGAAGGCGACGAGTTCGGCGGGCTTGCGGTCGGCGTCGCGGGCGCGGTCGGCGTCCGGCCGGATCGGATCGGCGAGGATCGCGGCATAGTCGACTCGCGGCGCCGGCGGCACCGTCGCGCAGGCGGCCAGGCCGATCCCGATCAGGCCCCCGGCCAACAGCAGCGGTCTAGCCATTCGCGCCTCCTCTCCCAGCGCGGGCCTTATGCACGGCGCGGGCCGCGGCGTCACGCCGGCGCCGTCCTCTCGGGCACGAAGAGGGTTGCGACCAGCCCCGGCTTGCCGTTGCGCAGGGTGAGCGTGCCGCCATGGCCCTCGGCGACCGCTCGGGCGATGGCGAGGCCGAGCCCGGTGCCGCCGGTGCGGCGGTTGCGCGACGCTTCGCCGCGGTAGAAGGGCTCGAGCACCCGCTCCAGCTGGTCCGGCGGCAGGCCGGGGCCGCGGTCGGCCACCTCGACCGACACGCCCTGAGCGGAGCGGCGGACGGAAATCCGCGCCGAGCCGCCATGCTTGACCGCATTGTCGACCAGGTTGCGCACCGCGCGCCGCATCAGCACCGGCTGGACCTCGGCGACCACCGCCTCGCCGGGCGCGGCGGCGACGTCGTGCCCCATCTCGCGGAACGCCTCGGCCACCGCCGTGGCAAGGGCCGTGAGGTCGGTCGGCCGGGCCTCCTCGCGGCTGCGGCCGGTGCGGGCGAGGACCAATATGTCCTCCAGCGTCGCACCCGTTTCCTCGACGATCTCCGTCATGCGCTGCCGCTCCGCCTCGAGATCGTCGGATTCGAGCCGGATGCGGAGCGAGGCGAGCGGGGTGCGGAGATCGTGGCCGATCGCGCCGAGCATCCGGTCTTTCTCGTCGAGAAGGGCGGCGACGCGGCGGTTCATCGCGTTGAAGGCATTGATGGCGCGGCGGAGGTCGGCCGGGCCGCGCGGCTCGACCGGCACCGGATCGTCGCGGCCCCCGAAGCGGTCGGCCGCCGCCGTCAGCGCGCGCAGCGGCCGCACCAGCCGCCGGGCGACGAGCAGGGTCGCGCCGAGCACGATGACGTAGAGGAGCAAGGTCGCGGCGGCGAGGCGGGCGGCGAGCCACGGATCGGCCCGCGGCGTCACCAGCCGGGCGTTGAGCCAGGCGTCGCGAGCCAGGCGCGCCGACACGAGCAGCCGGTGGACCTCGCCGCCCGACCGCCTCGCCTCGGTGCGGGAGGCGGCGCGCACCTCCGCCGCGTTGACGCCCTGCTCGCGCAAGGCGCTCAGCACCCGCTCCTCCACCCGGCTTTCGCGCACCTCGGACGCGCTCACCTGGCTCTGCGGGGCGAGCGCGAAGTCCGCGCCCCGGCGGCTATTGTCCTCCAGCACCGCGCGGCGGAACTCGGCCGGCGCCTGCACCAGGTCGCCGGCCACCGAGGCGAAGCGGGCGATGGCCGGCCCCTGGTTCTGGGCGAGGCTCAGTTTCTCCCGCTCGTTGAGGACGAGGGCGAAATTGGCGAGCTGTGCGACCAGCAAGGCGAGGCCGATCAGCACCGCCACCTGCGCCATCAGGCTGCGGGGGACGAGCCGGCTCACAGGCGCCGGACGTCGGCGGCCAGCGTGTAGCCGCCGCCCCACACCGTCTTGATCAGCTTCGGATCGGCGGGGTCCTCCTCGATCTTCCTCCGCAGCCGGCTGATATGGTTGTCGATGCTTCGCTCGAAGGCGGCGAGGTCGCGGCCCTGGCTGAGGTCGAGGAGCTGCTCGCGGCTGAGCACGCGTTTGGGATGGGTCGCGAAGGCGAGGAGCAGGTTATACTCGCCGGTCGAGAGCGGCACCGCCTTGCCGTCGCTCCCCACCAGCTCGCGTTCGCCGGTCTTCAGCACCCAGGGGCCGAAGCCATAGGCCTCGGCCTCGGGCGCATGGACCGCCCCCGCGTCCCCGGCGCGCCGCAGCACCGCGTGGATGCGGGCGAGGAGCTCTCGGGGGCTGAACGGCTTGGTCACGTAATCGTCGGCGCCGAGCTCCAGGCCGATGATGCGCTCCGTCTCCTCCGCCTTCGCGGTGACGAGGATGATCGGAATTTGCGTTGTTGCGCGGATGAAACCGGCCAGCGACAGCCCGTCCTCGCCCGGCATCATGATGTCGAGGAGGACGAGGTCGATGCGGTGGGCGGCGAGCACCTGGCGCGCCGCGGCGGCACTCTCCGCCTTGGTGACGCGCAGCTGGTTGCGGGCCAGATAGGCGGCGAGGGGATCGCGTATGTCGCGCTCGTCGTCGACGAGGAGGATGTGGGGCTCGGCCATGTCCGTCCTTCTAAATGGGCGAAGGCCCCGGGGGTTGCCCCCCGGAGCCCGTCGCTCCCGCTCACGTCCTTAGAACATGTTGGCGAGGACCGCGCCGATGAGGCCGCTGGTGATCGCCACCAGCACCGCATCGTTGCCCGACTGGACCCAGCGATAGCCGCGGGGGGCGTCGTTGAGCCGGTAGGCCCGCGGGTTCTGGACGACCCGGTAGTTGCGGGCATAGCGGCTGTCGAAGCGCTGGCCGCGGTTCCAGCGGCGGGTCTCGACCTGCCGGGTCTGGACGAAGCCGCGCCCGTTGTTGCGCTGGACGACGCGGCCGGTCTCGACCCGCTCGATCCGGCCGCGGCCATTGTCGTTGTGGCCGAAGGGCGCGGCGGCGGCCGGCGCGACGGCGAGGACCGAGGCGGCGGCGGTGCCGAGGATGATCTTCTAGGCGATGTTCATGTCGTGTCTCCTTCAAGACGCCGTTCCTTGCCGGCGTTGAGAAGGAAATGGACCCCGCCTGTCGCGTCCCTATCTCCGCGCACGGCAAAACTTGTCGCGAAATGTGTCAGCCCCCCTCGCGCCTTTCCTCCTCCCGGCGCTCCGGTGGAACGGCTCGGCGCGGCGGTTGGGGCGAAGGGGAGGGGCCGATCATTCTACCCCTGTCATGAAACAGCCAAGCAAGATCCCCACCCGCGCGGCCTGCCTGCTCCTTGCCGCCGCCGCGCTCCCGCTCAGCCCGCTCTTCGCGCAGGAGGTCCAGCCCCCCGCCCCGCCTCCGGCCACCGAGCCCGCACCTCCGCCGGCGGCCGAGACGCCGCCGCCCGCCGAGGCCCCGGTGCCCGCTCCGGCGCCCGTCGCCGCCCCGGTGAC
>DASWRU010000098.1:0-10440 GCA_036403015.1 Allosphingosinicella sp. | reverse complement strand
GATCCGGCCGTCGCGATTGGACGCGGCGCTCACCTCCGCTTTTCTTTTCCGGAAACGCAGGAACCCCTCACCCCTGACCCCTCTCCCCCCGGGAGAGGGGAACAGGCGGGAGTAAACGCCTTCTTAACCATCCGCTCCCATACCGGACGGCATGGACGACCTCATCGCCGAATTCATCGCCGAGACGCGCGAGATGCTCGCCGCGCTGGGCGGCGAGATCGTCGCCTGGGAAGCGGCGCCGGCGGACCGGGCGCGGCTCGACGAGATTTTCCGCTTCGTCCACACCGTGAAGGGCAATAGCGGCTTCTTCGATCTGCCCCGGATCAAGGCGCTGAGCCATGCCGCCGAGGACGCGCTCGCCGCCGTCCGCGCCGGCGAGCGCGAGGCCGACGCCTGCCTCGTCAGCGCCGTCCTCGCCGTCATCGACCGCATCGGCGAGCTGGTCCAGGCGCTCGAGAGCGGGGAGCCCGTGGCCAGCGAGGACGATGCCGCGCTCGTCGCGGCTTTGTCCCGGGAGGCCGCGGGAGCGGATCCCGCCGCGGCCGCGGCCGTCCCGCTCGTGCGCGCCCCCTTGCGCAGCATCCGCCTGCCGGTCGACCTGCTCGACCGGATGATGAGCGGCGTCTCCGACCTTGTCCTGGCGCGCAATGAGCTGGCCCGCCGCTTCCGAGACAGCGGCGCCGAAGTCGAGGTCGAGGCCTGCTTCGAGCGCGTCTCGGCCTGCATCGCCGACCTTCGCGACGCCGTCACCCGCACCCGCATGCAGCGGATCGACAACCTCTTCGCGCCGCTGCCGCGCATGGTCCGCGATCTTGCGGCCGAAACCGGCAAGCAGGTCGCGCTGGAGGTGGACGGAGGAGAGGTGGAGCTGGACCGCGAGATGGTCGAGATGATCCGCGATCCTCTGACCCACATCGTCCGCAACGCGATCGATCACGGACTGGAGAGCCCCGCCGAACGCCGCAAGGCGGGCAAGGCGGAGGCGGGGACGCTCTGCGTCTCGGCTCGCCAGACGGGCAACCAGATCGTCATCGAAGTGGCCGACGACGGCCGCGGCATCGACGGGGAGGCGCTGCTCGGGCGGGCGCTGGCGGCGGGTATCCTCACCGCGGAACGGGCCGCCAGGCTCGACGCCAGGCAGAAGACCGCCCTGATCTTCGAACCCGGACTCTCCACTTCCGAGCAGGTCACCGACCTTTCCGGCCGCGGCGTCGGCATGGACGTGGTGCGCGCGAACATCGAGCGGATCGGCGGCCTCGTCGACATCGACAGCCGCGCGGGGCAGGGGGTGCGGCTGGTCCTGCGCGTGCCGCTCACCCTCACCATCATCCCGGCGCTGACCGTCGGCGCCGGCGGCCAGACCTTTGCCCTGCCGCGCTCGGCGATCGAGGAGATCGTCCGCGCGAGGGGCGGCAATGTCCGCATCGAGAGCCTGGCCGGTTCCCAGGTCGCCACCATCCGCGGCCGCCGCCTGCCGGTCCTGTCGCTCGCGCGCCTCACCGGCCGCGAGCCCGGCGACGAGGCGAGCCAGACCCTGGTGGTCCTGAAGCCCGCCGGCGGCGGCCTCTACGCCCTCGCCGTCGACGAGGTCCACGACCATGAGGAGCTGGTGGTGAAGCCCGCCGCGCCCGCGGTGATGGCCGCCGGCCTCTATGCCGGCACCACGCTCGCGGACGACGGCCGGCCGGTCCTGCTCCTCGATCCGCCGGGCCTCGCCGCCCGCGCCGGCCTCGCCTTCGACCGCAAGGCGATGGACGAAGCCGCCGCGCCGGCAACCGCGGCCCAGGCGGCCGCGCCGCCATGCCTCCTTTTCCGCACCCTCGCCGGCCGCCGCCGGCTCGTCGAAGTCGCCGCCGTTGAGCGGATCGAGGAAGTGCCGCCCGAAGCTATCGCCGCGACCGCGGGCCGCCTCCACGTCGCGATCGGCGGCTCGATCCTCCCCCTCGAAGGCTGCGGCGCCGAGCCGCCCGAGCGGCCGATCCGGGTCCTGCGCCTCACCGACGGCGCGACCGAGATCGGTTACGGCTTCGACGAGGTGGTCGACATCGTCCATCCCTCCGCGCCGCCAATTCCCATCCCCTCGCCCGGGGAAGTGCGCGGCGTCACCCTCTGGGAGGGGGAGCAGGTCGAATGGCTCGACCTCCACTGGCTGTTCGCGACCCATGCCCTCGCCGGGCAGGCTCCTGGCGAGCGACCGCTCTGCGTGCTGCCGCAAGGGGATCCGTTCATGGATACCATCCTGCGGCCGCTGGTCGAGGCAGCGGGCTATCGCGTCGGCGGACCGGCGGAGGCGGCTGCGGCCGACCTAGTCATCGTCAGCGCCGAAACGGAGGATGTCCCCGACGCCGCGCGCGTGCTCAAGCTGCGCTCCCGGGCCGAGCCGCTGGGTAAGAAGGACGACAGCATCCACCGCTACGACCGCGCCGCTTTGCTCGACGCCCTCGGCGCCGCTCGGAGGCGGGGATGAGCGGCCTCGTCCTCATCGTCCGCCTCGCCGGCGAGCGCGTCGCGCTCTCTGCGGCGGAGGTCGAATCGGTGATCGAGATCGACGGCGTGACTCCGGTCCCGGGCGCCGCCCGGCATATCGCCGGGCTTTCGGCGCTGCGCAGCCGCGTCGTCACCGTCATCGACGGGATGGCCTCGCTCGGCCACGGCGCCGCCGCGAATCCCCGCGACGCCGTCGTCGCGGTGGTCGACGGCCACCCCTACGCCCTCCTCGTCGACAGCGTCGAGGACGTCGTCGCGATCACCGGCGAGCCGCGCCAGCTGCCCGGTTCGCTGGCCGGCGGCTGGGGCCGCATCGCCCGCGCCGGGGTCGAGGCCGAAGGCGATCTCATCCTCCTCCTCGACTTCGCCGCGCTCATCGCCGGCCCGGCGGCGGAGGCGGCGTGACGGCGCCCCCCTTAAGCCTTGGCTTACCAATTGAGCCTAGCGTGCCCGCACCGCCCACCGAGCGAGACTATTTATGAAGAGCTGCCTCGTCGTCGACGATTCCAAGGTGATCCGGAAGGTCGCCCGCCACATCCTCGAGACGCTCGACTTCACCGTCGAGGAGGCCGAGGACGGCCGCGAGGCGCTGACTCGCTGCGACGCCAACATGCCCGATGTCGTGCTGCTCGACTGGAACATGCCGGTCATGGGCGGGATGGAGTTCCTCCGTACGCTGCGCCGCAGCGACTACGAGACCCAGCCCAAGGTGGTCTTCTGCACCACCGAGAACGATGCCGCCCATATCCGCGCGGCAATCGACGCCGGCGCCGACGAATATGTGATGAAGCCCTTCGATCGCGATACGCTCGAAAGCAAGCTGCAGATCGTCGGGGTCGCGTGAGCCCGCCCGCCGCCGCGGCGCCGCGGCCGCGCCCCTTCGAGGAAGAAAGTGTCGCACCGATCCGGGTTGCCGTGGTCGACGATTCGGCGATCGCCCGCGCCGTCCTCTCCCGCATGATCGCCTCCCAGCCCGGCCTGGAGGTGGTCGCCCAGGCGAAGGACGCGGAGGAGGCGCTGCGCGTGCTGAGCGCGGTCAGGACCGACGTCATCCTGCTCGACGTTGAGATGCCGGGAGCGAGCGGGATCGAGGCGCTGCCCGACATCATCGCCGCGGGAAGGGGCGCGAAAGTGCTGGTCGTCTCCTGCCTGTGCGAAAGCGGCGCGGAGGCGGCGGTGGCGGCGCTCGCCCGGGGCGCGGCCGATACCCTGCCGAAGCCCGGCGTGGAGAATTTCGGCGGCCGCTTCTCGGCGGTGCTGGCGGAGCGCATCCGCCGCCTGGCCCGGCCGGAGCCGCCGGCCCCGCCCGCTGCCCGGCCGCCGTTCCGGCTGAGGCCGATGCCGGAGGGCCGGCTCGGCTGCCTCGCCGTCGGCGCCTCGACGGGAGGGCTTCATGCCATCACCGATTATCTGAAGGCGCTGCCGCCGCGTATCGGCGCGCCCCTGCTGGTGACTCAGCATTTGCCGGGCCTGTTCATGCCGTTCTTCGCCCGCCAGATCGAAACCGCGGCCGGCCGCCCGACGCGGATCGCCGAAGACGGCCTCGTGCTCGCGGCGGACGAAGTCGTGCTCGCCCCCGGCGACGCCCATATCGGGCTCGAGCAGCGGGGCAGCCGGGTCGTGGTCGCCCTCGATCGCGCGGCGGCGGCAAGCGGCTGCCTGCCCTCGGTCGACGTGATGCTGGGCGCGGTCGCCTCGGTCTACGGCCGCAGCGGCCTCGGCGTGGTGATGAGCGGCATGGGCCGCGACGGCCTGGCCGGCAGCGGCGCCTTGGCGGAGCGAGGCGGCGCGGTGATCGTCCAGGACCGCGACAGCTCGGCCGTGTGGGGCATGCCCCGCGGCATCGCCGAGGCGGGGCTCGCCTCCGCCGTGCTGCCGCCGGCCGGTCTCGCCCGCCGCACCGCGCTCCGGCTGGGGAGCCGCGGATGAGCGACGCCGCCGGCCGAATCCTCGCCGCTCTGCTCGAAGCGCGGACCGGCCAGCAGCTGGCGATGAGCCGGCGCTGGCGCATCGAAACCGCGCTCCAGCCGCTGATGCGCGAGCGTGCCATCGCCTCGGTCGACCAGCTCGCCGCGACTCTCGCCGGCGGCCGCGAGCCGGCGCTGGCCGAAGCGGCGGTCGAGGCTTTGCTCAATAACGAGACTTTCTTCTACCGCGACCGCGCCGCCTTCGACCTGCTGCTCGGGCCGGCTCTGTCGCGGATGGAGCGGGCCCGCGCCGGCGAGAAGCGCCTCGCCATCTGGTGCGCGGGCTGCTCGACCGGCCAGGAAGCCTATTCGATCGCCATGCGCCTCGCCGAGCAGAAGACCCGCTGGCACGGCTGGACGATCGACATCCTCGGCACCGACGTCTCGCGTAGCGCGATCGACCGCGCCCGGGCCGGCCTCTATTCGCAATTCGAGGTCCAGCGCGGGCTGCCGGTGATGCAGATGATCCGCTGGTTCAGCGAATGCCCCGCTTCGGCGTGGCGGATCTCGCCCGACCTGCAGCGGATGGTCCGCTTCCAGGTCCACAGCCTGGCCGAGCCGGCGCCGCATCCCGGCCGCTTCGACATCATCCTGTGCCGCAACGTCATGCTCTATTTCGCGCCCGACGCGCGCCGCGCGGCCTTCGCCCGGCTGGCGGCCGCCGCTCTCGACGATTCGGTGCTGATGCTGGGCGCGGGGGAGACGGTGATCGGCCAGACCGACGCCTTCGGCTCCGACCCGGCCTGCCGCGGGCTCTACGTGCGCACCCCGCCCATCCCGCAGGCACGCGCCGTCGCCTCTTGACGCCGCCGCCATTTTGGAGCGGGTTGGCAAGGATGAGCGAGATCATCGACGCCCCTTCGCCCAATTTCGACGAGCGGACGCTGCCGGTCTCGATGCTCGTCCTCCATTATACCGGGATGCCGGACGCCGAAGGCGCGATCGCGCGGCTTCGCGAGCCCGCCGCCAAGGTCTCGGCTCATTACGTCGTGGCCGAGGACGGGCAGGTGCTGCGTCTCGTCGCGGAGGAGAAGAGGGCGTGGCATGCCGGCCGTTCCTGGTGGCGCGGCGTCACCGACATCAACTCGGCCAGCGTCGGCATCGAGATCGTCAATCCTGGGCATGAATTCGGCTATCGTCCCTTCCCGGAGGAGCAGGTGGACGCGCTGATCCCGCTCGTCGCCGGAATCGTCGCGCGTTATGCGATCCGTCCCGCTTATGTCGTCGGCCATTCCGACATCGCCCCGACCCGCAAGGAGGATCCCGGCGAGCTCTTCCCGTGGGCGCGGCTCGCTCGGCTCGGCCTCGCCGCCGAGCGGCCGACGCGCAATTTGATGGATCCGCGCTGGACCGACGGCGGCTTCCTCCTCGCCCTCGAGCGCTTCGGCTACGACGTGCGCGACGGGAAGAAGGCGGTGGTCGCCTTCCAGCGCCGCTTCCGCCCCGAGCACCTCGACGGCGTGATCGACGGCGAGTGCCGGGCGATCCTCCTCGGCCTCCTCTTGGACAAGCGCAACGCCCACGCTACATGAGGCGGGCCAGGGGATCGGGCGGCCGCGGCCTCGCGAGAGCGGGTCGAGGAAAGTCCGGGCTCCACGCAGCAACGGTGCCGGGTAACGCCCGGCGGGCCGGAAAGCTTTTTCCGGTCCAGGGACAGTGCAACAGAAAGCAGGTCGCGCAGGCTTCGGCCCCAAGTCTTCGGATGCGTGATGGTGAAAGGGTGGGGTAAGAGCCCACCGCGGCCCCGGCAACGGGCGCCGGCACGGCAAACCCCACCGGGAGCAAGACCGAATAGGGACGGCGGCCTGCTGCGGCCTAGACCGTCCGGGTTGGTTGCTAGAGGGGCGCAGCAATGCGCCTCCCAGAGGAATGGTCGCCGATCCCCGCCTTAGCCTTGAGCGACGGGAGGGGGGAACAGAACCCGGCTTACAGATCCCCTGGCACTTTTCGCTTTCCCCGGCGCTCGCCGGGCCGGATAGACTGAAGGATCTATGGCGCGGCAGAATCGCTCGAACGACTGGGGCTTTCCCCGCTGGCGCGGCTACGGCAGCGCGCGCGAGGCCGCGCAGGTGCGGCTGTGCGACCGCGACGGCTGCGACCTTCCGGGCAATCATCCCGCCCCCAAATCGCCCAACAGCCCGGAGCGCTGGTATTTCTGCGAAGGCCACGCGGCCGAGTACAACCGCAACTGGAACTATTTCCAGGGCCTGACCGCCGAGGATGCGGCGGCGCGCGAGGCGGAGGAGCAACGCGGCGCGGACGGCTACAGGCAGGCGAGACATTATGCGTGGGGCGGCCCCGGCGACGGCAGCCGCTCGCGCGAGGAGATGCGCGCCTTGGACGTGCTCGAAGTGGAGAGCGACGCCGGCTTCGAGGAGATCAAGTCGGCCTATCGCCGTCTCGCCAAGGCCAACCATCCCGACGCGGCGCCCGGCGACAAGGAAGCCGCGGCGCGCTTCCAGGCGGTGCAGGCCGCCTATGAAGTGCTCAAGAAGGCGGAGGAACGGCGGGTCACTCCGTGAACATGAAGGTGCCGGCGACATGCGCCACGGCATCGTCCGGGTCGCCGTCATGTGCCGAGCCGCGGACGAAGGCGATGCTCTTCGTCACCCGGTAGCATTGCCCGCGCCCGACGATTCGGCGCCCCGCCGCCGCCGGGCGGAGGTAGTCGACGCGCAGGTCGAGCGTCGCCTGGGGGCGGAAGCGGCCGAGCTTCACCCAGATCGCCATGCTCGTCGCCATGTCCATCAGGCTGACGATCGGGCCCGAGGCGAGCACGCCCGTCGCCGCGACTCCGACCAGCGCCTCGCGATAGTCGAGGCCGAGCTCGACCCAGTCGGCGCCGTGGCCGACATAATCGATGCCCAGCGCGCCGCCATGGCCGACGCGGCTCGCATAAGTGGTGAACAGCTCCGGGTCGAAGCCCTGGGCGAGATCGGGCCGGCTCACTCCTGCAGCCGACCGGCGGTGCCGCGGACGAGGGCGATCATGTTGGGAATGCCCTGGGTGCGGTTCGAGCTGAGCTGGTTCTTGAGGTCGAACGGCGCCAGCGCAGCCTCTATGTCGGTGGCGAGGATCTCCTCCGGGCTCCGGTCCTGCACGGTCATGAGCACGAGGGCGACGATGCCCTTGGTGATGGCGGCGTTGCTGTCGGCGAGGAAGTGGAGTCGGCCGTCCTCGCGCCGGAGCGGGTAGAGCCACACCGAAGCGGAGCAGCCGCGCACCAGGCTCGCCTCGGTCTTGAGCGCGTGCGGCATCGGCTCGAGCCCGCGGCCGAGGTCGATCAGCAGCCGGTAGCGGTCGTCGGCGTCGAGCAGCTCGTAATCGGCGTAGACGGGATCGAGGGCGGACATGGCCGCCCGCTACCAGAGCCGGGCGGCGGCGCAAAGCTCAGAGGTCGGCGCCGTTGGCAATCGCCTCCAGCCGCCGCACCCGCTCGCGCAGCCGGACGATGTCGGGGCTCCCGATCTTGCTCCCGAAGCGCCGGCCGGTGGCGATCTGATCGCGCCTCAGCTCCAGCCAGGCGGTCCAGGCCCGGAGCGCGGCCGCGCTCGCCATCGCGGTCGCGATCAGCGCCGCGGCGGCGAAGGGGAGGAGGGCCGCGTCGTTCATCGATCCGCCTCAGCGGTCCCTCAGCCGCTCGATCTCGCGCTCGAGCGTGCTTTCCTTGTCGGTGGCGATCCTTTCCAGCACCGCGACCCGGTCGCGCAGGATCTTCACTTCGTCGCGCAGCCGCTCGGCTTCCCCGTCCTGCTGCGGCGTACGGCCCGCCTGGAAGCGGTAGCGCGCCTTGAAGATGCTGGCGATCATCACCACCGCGACGATCGCGATGACGAATTCGAACTGGTTCATTCCCATTTCCCCTGGTTGACGCGCCCTGGTTGACGCGCCCTAGTTGATGCGGTCGCCGCGCAGCCGCTCGATCTCGTCGGCGACCTCGACGCCCTTGTCGGTGGCGATCCGTTCGAGCACCCGAACCCTTTGCTCCAGCCGCTCGGTCTGGGCGGCATATTGGGCCGCTTTCTCCGCCGAATCCCGGCCGAGCGCCTCGATCTGCCGCTCCTTCACCTCGAGCATGCGCATCATCAGCTTGGCGAGGATCGCCACGATCGGGATCGTCAGCGCGATGATCGGGATGAAGATCGCAAAGTCCCTCATCTTCGTTCCTCCTAATTCTTCGGCAGGCGCAGGGCTTCGATCTCCTGCGTCAGGCGATGGCTGTCGTCGGTGACGATCCGCTCGACGGTGGCGAGCCGGTCCTTGATGGAGCCGATCTCGGCGCGCAGCTGGGCGTTCTCCGCCGAAAGCAGCCGGACCCGCTCCACCGCTTCCTCGTCCTTGCGCGGATAGACGGCCTGGCCCCAGGCGCCGTCGAGCGGATAGCCGTTCTTGATCCGCATCCAGGTCGTCAGCACCCAGCCGCCGACGCCGACCACGCTGATCAGGGCGATGAGCGGGAACAGGTTCTGCAGCAGCGTGAATTTATGGGCGTCCATCGTGTCCCCCTGTCCGTCGTGCCTAGCGAAGCTGCTCGATCTCCCGCGCCGTCCGCTCGGCCGGATCGGTGGCGATCCGCTCCAGCACCCGAAGCCTTTGCTCGAGCTTCTCCACATTTGCCTTCAAGGTCTCGTTCTCGGCCCGAAGCTGCGGCGCGTCGCGCTCGATCAACCGGCCCTTGCGGCTCTCGAGCGGATAGCCGTGTTTGGCTCTGATCCAGTTATTCACGACCCAGGCGATCGGTCCGACGGTGATCGCGGCGATCGGTATCAGCACCCCCAAATTCATGACTCATCCTCTCGATGTTCAGCGCAGCTGCTCGATCTCGCGTGCCGTTCGCTCCGCGGGATCGGTGACGATCGTCTCCAGCGTCGCGATGCGCTGCTGGAGTCGGCCCACTTCATGACGCAGAACCTCGTTCTGCCGCTCCGTGT
This sequence comes from Allosphingosinicella sp., assembly GCA_036403015.1. Classification (GTDB taxonomy): domain Bacteria; phylum Pseudomonadota; class Alphaproteobacteria; order Sphingomonadales; family Sphingomonadaceae; genus Allosphingosinicella. The sequence goes on along the minus strand of DASWRU010000098.1, from coordinate 1,055 downwards.
CCGCGCCGGCGGCGGCGTCGAGCGCGGCCTTGGCCTTCATCTCGGCGAGCCGCTGCCGGCCGTTCAGCAATGTGAGAACCGTCGCCGACACGAAGGCGATCAGCATCAGGATCACGACCAGCAGCACAATCTCGTCGCCCTTCATGGCGTTCTTTCCCCCTGGCCCGCTCTAGCGCAGCTGCTCGATCTCGCGGGCGAGGCGCCCGTCCGAGCTGGTGACATAGGCCTCGACGTCGGCGAGGCGGCGGTCGATGTCGCGGAAGCGCGAGCGCACGTCGCGCACGGTGCGGGTCGGCGAGGCGCGCACGCCCTGCCAGAATTTGGCCTGCTCCGGGCTCTCCGTGGCGAACTCGCGCGGCTTCACCGGGGTGATCCACGCCGCCACCCAATACGCTATGAGCGTCCAGGGAAAGCCGCCCACCAACGTCAGGACGACCATGCCGATGCGGATGACGGAGACGTCGAAGCCGGTATAGTCGGCGATGCCCGCGCAGACGCCCTTCCATTTCTTGTTCTGCTTATCGAGATAGAATTTGGTGTGGCGGGCGCTCATCGTCCGATCCTCTTGGGCTGGTTGGTGACGGTCTGGTCCTCGATCCCGATGTCGGCGGGATCGCAGGCGACGGCGCGCCAATTGGGGTTCTCCGCGGTCATGATCCGCTCGATCGAGCACATCCGGTCGTCCAGCCGGCGGGCGAGGTCGTGCAGCTCGTCGAGCAGGTTCTCGTCCTCGCGGGTGAGCACCGCCTGGCTCTTCCACTTGGTGATGTAGTGGAAGACGATCCACGGCAGCCCGACGAACAGGATGCTGAGGACGGCGACGACGAGGACGACGATGAAGATCGGATTTCCGTCCATCGCCTCAGCCTTCCTGCTGCGGGGTCGAGGCGGGGCCGGCGAGGCGGGCCTTCAGCGCTTCGAGCTCGGCGTCGACCTTCTCGGCGTTCCTCAGCTCGGAAATCTCTTCTTCGAGGCTCTTGGGCGGAGCGCCCAGCGCCAGCGCGTCGGCGCGGCCCTCGGCATAATCCGCCCGCCGCTCCAGGACGTCGAAGCGC
>DASWRU010000097.1:0-34490 GCA_036403015.1 Allosphingosinicella sp. | reverse complement strand
GCTGCGAACGGCGCTTCGCCGGAAGCGCCAGGGCGAAAGCCGCCGAAGCCGCCGGCGGCCCCGCCGCCGGGTCCGGCACCGTAGCCGAACGGCGCCTTGGGATTGCCGTCCTCGTCGATCTCGCCGCGGTCGTAGCGGGCGCGCTTATCCTTGTCGGTGAGGATGTCGTAGGCCTGAGTCACCTTCGAAAAGCGCGCCGACGACGCCGGATTGTCCTTGTTCTTGTCGGGGTGAAGCTCCTTGGCGAGCTTCCTGTAGGCCTTCTTGATCTCGGCCTCGCCCGCGTCGCGCTTCACGCCCAGCTGTGAATAAAGGTCCGCCATGCTGCGCTTCGATCTTCCACCCCGTTCGAAATGTCCACTGTTGCCGTTCGGCAACGCTGTATCAGATGGGTAAGGCACCTCGCGCGTGCAAGCGCATCGCGCCGGCTTTGCGGGCGCGCGGTACCCGCAGGGGGCCGCCCGTTGCGGGGATTGAGTTTGGACCCTAATCTGCCGCCGATGGACCCTGCCGTCAGCCCGTCCTCAGGAACCGACGCGCAGCGCCTGCTTGTCGCGCTGGAGCGGCTGCTCGGCCGGGCGATGGGGATCAACATGCCGGTCTACGGCCGCTTCGCCCGCCTGCCGCCGCTACCGTTCGCCTCCCTCTGGTTCGCCGCTTACGCCGTCGTCGCCGCCGCCATCGTCGTGGCCTCGGAGCGGTTCGGGACGCGCAGCGACCCGCGCTTCGTGAGCCTGATCCTGTGGGGCCTCGGTTACTTTACCGCCGTGCTGTTCCTCGCACGCGCCGCGACGTTGCGCGCCATGGACACGGTGAGGCGCGACATCCTTCCTTATGCCACGCACTCATTCGTCGCCGCCGTCGCCGCGGACCTCGAAGGCCGGGCCGCCGGCCTGGCCGTCCGCGCCGTGCCGGTCATCGCGGCCGTGCTCGCCATGATCGCGAGCGGCATCGCCCTGGCCTGGGAGCAGCCGAGCTTCGGCAGCGACCACCTCAGGCCCGAGCGGATCTTCTGGACCGCGCTCGCCTTCTATCTCTGCTTCGCGGCCGCGCGCGGCGTCCTCGTCGGCCGCTTCTACGAACCGTTCGCCCGCAATCTGGGCCTGGCGCGGGAGCGTTTCTACGTCCTCGCCGCGGCGGAGACGCCGCTGGTCAGGGGCGTCGCCAGCCTCGGTCAGCAGATGGTCGCTTTCTGGGCGATGATCTTCCTCGCCATCGCCTCCATCATGCTGCTCGCGCTCGCACCGCTGGGGACGTACGGCTTCACGGGCCGCTCGCCCTTGCTCGCCTTCGTCGTTCCGACCGCGGGTTTCGCCTCGCTGGGCTATGGCAGCCTCATCTACCTGCGCAGCGAAGCCGGAATCCGCTCGACGCTGCGCCGCTTCGCCCTCGCCCAGGCGGAGGGCCTGCAGCGCCGCTGCAACGAGCGGCTCGATCCCCTCGCCGAGAGAATGCCGGACGACGCCGCGGATGTGGAGCGCATGAGCGGCTGGCACGACCGGATCCTCGCCGGCGCGCGCTACAACAACCGGCTCGGAACGGGCTTCAGCTTTGCGCTGCCTTTCGTCATGCCCTTGCTGAGCCTCGCGCAGTTCGTGCTGGGCGGGCATTGAGGAGCGAGGCGCCCGGCGCCCAGCCGGTCGCGCTTGTGCCCCGCCACCGCAAGCGGCAAAGGGCGGCCATGGCGGACGATCCCCACGCGATCTTCGATTCCTGGCTGGCCGAGGCGCGGCTGGCGGAGCCGAACGATCCCTCCGCCGTCGCGCTCGCCACCGCCGACGCGGCGGGCCGGCCCTCGGTCAGGATGGTGCTGATGAAGGGCCACGACGCGCGCGGCTTCGTCTTCTACACCAATTTCGACAGCCGCAAGAGCGAGGAGCTCGCCGCCAACCCCCGCGCCGCTCTGCTCTTCCACTGGAAGTCGCTGCGGCGCCAGGTCAGGATCGAAGGGCCGGTGGAGCCGGCGAGCGAGCAGGAGGCCGACGCCTATTTCGCGACCCGCGCCCGCGACAGCCAGCTCGGCGCCTGGGCGTCCGACCAGTCCCGCCCGCTCGACGCGCGCTCCACCTTCGAAGCCCGCTACGAAGCGACGCGCCGCCGCTTCGACGGCAAGAACGTGCCGAGGCCGCCGCGCTGGTCCGGCTGGTGCGTGGTTCCGGAGCGGATCGAATTCTGGAGCGACCGCCCCCACCGCCTCCACGAGCGCCGCCTCTTCACCCGCAGCGCCGGCGGTTGGGACGAGGGGTTGCTCTACCCGTGAGCGCCGGCCACGACCATAAGCCCCACCAGGCGCATGGCGACCTTACCGCGCGGGCGGCGATCCTCAGCGTCTCCGTCGCCACCTTCCTGCTCCTGCTCAAGACCTATGCCGCCTGGGTGACGGATTCGGTGGCGATGCTCGGCTCGCTCGCCGACACCGCGCTCGACGTCCTCGCCTCGCTCATCACCCTCTACGGCGTCCGCCTCGCCGCCGTGCCGGCCGACCGCGAGCACCGCTTCGGCCACGGCAAGGCGGAGGCGATCGCCGCCCTCTTCCAGGTCGGCATCATCACCTTCTCCGCCGTGGGCATCGGCTGGCGCTCGGCCGACCGGCTGCTCCACGGCCGGACGACCGCGGACGCCGAATATGGCATCGCCGTCTCGCTGATCGCCATTGCCACCACCTTCGGCCTGCTCTGGTACCAGCGCCGGGTCATCGCCCGCACCGGCTCGGTCGCGATCCAGACCGACCACGTCCATTATCAGAGCGACCTCCTGCTCAACCTGTCGGTGATCGCCGCCCTCCTCCTCGACCAATATGTCCATCTGAGCGGCGCCGACCCGATCCTCGGCATCGCCATCGCCTTGTGGCTGGCCTGGGGCGCCTGGAAGGCGTCGAGCCGGGCGATCGACCAATTGATGGACAAGGAATGGCCCGAGGAGAAGCGCCGGCGCTTCGTCGAGGTCGCGGCCCGCCACCCCGAATTGAAGGGCATCCACGATCTGAGGACCCGCACCAGCGGCATGCACGATTTCGTCCAGTTCCACGTCTGGGTGGACCCCGCCATGACCGTCCTCGAGGCGCACCGGGTGATGGACGAGGTCGAGCACAAGCTCGAGGCGGAGTTTCCGGCCTGCGAAATCCTCATCCACCTCGACCCCGAAGGCCAGGTCGACCAGCCCGACAACCCGCTGGCCGAGACGGATCTGACCGAGGGCAATCCAGGGCTCACGGCATGACCCGGCTCCGCCTAGTCCAGGTCGACGCCTTCGCCGACCGCCCGTTCGCCGGCAACCCGGCCGCCGTCCTGCCGCTCGAGGAGTGGCTTCCCGACGCGACGCTCCAGGCGATCGCGATGGAGACCAACCTTTCGGAGACCGCCTTCACCGTCCCCGCCGCCGGCGACGGCGAGGCCGATTTCGAGCTGCGCTGGTTCACCCCCGCCGTCGAGGTCGCGCTCTGCGGCCACGCCACCCTCGCCTCCGGCCACGTCCTCATCGGCGAGCGCGAGCGGGTCCGCTTCCGCACCCGCAAGGCCGGCATCCTGGAAGTCGCCCGCGGCGCGGCTGGCGAGGGTTACGACATGTCACTCCCGGCCTATCCGCCCGAGCCGAGGCCCCTCCCGCGCGTCGTCGCGGCGCTGGGCTGCGAGCCGAGCGAGACCTTGTGGCACCCCAATCGCTATGCGCTCGTCGTCCTCGACCATGAAGCCGACGTGCTGGCGCTCCGGCCCGATTTCCGCGCCCTCGCCGCCGAAGGCGACATCCTCACAATCGTCACCGCTGCGGGGTCCGGAACGGACGTGATGAGCCGGGTCTTCGCCCCCGCGGCGGGGATCGACGAGGACCCGGTCACCGGCTCCGCCCACAGCGTCCTCGCCCCTTATTGGGCACGCCGCCTCGGGCGCGACCGCTTCACCGCCTATCAGGCGAGCCACCGCGGCGGGCACATCGCCTGCCGCCTCGACGGGGACCGCGCCATCCTGGGCGGGCGCTGCGTGACCGTGCTGGAAGGCACGCTCAGCTTCTAGCCGACTTAACCTCGATCACGCTGGTTCGGCTGTCCGGCCGCCCCGCCGATGTGCTACGCGTCGCCGGCGGCACGAAAATTCGGGCCGCGCCAAGGGTTTGGCCGCGCCTGAAGGGAACGGGGCCGCCGTCGGGGGATATTTGCGAAGGCTCGTCACCATCGATCTGCCGCGGCGCCTGTCGCGCCGGCTGCCGAGGGCCGTGACCGAGGTCGCGGTCGGCCTCGCCTTGACGGTCACGTTCGTCCTCCTGCGCGCCGTCCTGGCGCCGGTCCCGGAGCAGGTCGCGCCCTTCGCCCTCGGCTTCCTGTGCGTCGTCCTTGCGACCCTCCTCGCCGGCTGGCGCAGCGGCGCCGTCGCTTTGGTCAGCGGCCAGCTGCTGATCTGGTATTTCCTGCTCCCGGTGACTCGCAGCTTCGCGATCGCGACGCCCGCAATCGGCTACAGCCTCGTCCTCTCCACCGTGACCCAGGCGCTGATCGTCTTCGCCCTCGGCCTCTACCAGCGCGAAATGCGGCGCGGCGAGCTGGAACGGGCGCGGCGCATCAACTTCCTGGGCCATGCGCTGCGCGAGATGGACCACCGCACCAAGAACAATTTCCAGATCGTCACCAGCCTGCTGCTCCTCCAGGCCAACCGCTCGTCCAGCACCGAGGTGCAGGCCGCGCTCAGGGAAGCGGCCGAGCGGCTGCAGGCGGTGTCCGCCGTCTACGACGCGCTGACTCCGAGCAGCGAGGGCCTCGGCACCGTCCGGCTCCAGGACCATCTCGAGGAGATATGCGGGCAGATCCGTCGCGGCATGCTGGGCGACGGGATCACGCTCGCCACCGACCTCGAGCCGCTGGTCGTGCCGCAGGAGACCGCGGTCTCGCTCGGCATCGTCGTCAACGAGCTCGTCACCAACGCCTGCAAGCACGCCTTCCCTCAGAGCCGCGGCGCGATCACCGTCCGCGCCCGCCGGGACGGCAACCAGGCCCGGGTCGAGGTCGCCGACGACGGATGCGGGCTGTCGCCGGAGGCGAGCCGCAAGGGCGGGCTCGGCACGCGCCTGATCGCCGCCTTCGTCCAGCGGCTGAAGGGGCGAAGCGAGGTCCGCACCTCGCCGGGCGGCACCGTCCACGCCATCCTGGTGCCGCTCGCCTGATGGCCGTCGTCAGCGCCGGAATCCTCCTCTACCGGCGCACCGGCGGCGGGCCGGAGGTCCTCCTCATCCACCCCGGCGGGCCCTTCTGGCGCGGTCGCGATGCCGGCGCCTGGATGATCCCCAAGGGCCTCGTCCACCCCGGCGAGGACCCCGCCGCCGCCGCCGCCCGCGAGTTCGAGGAAGAGCTCGGCTCGCCCCCGCGCGGCACGCCCCATCCGCTCTGTCGAATCCGCCAGACGGGCGGAAAGTGGGTGGAGGCGTTCGCTCTCGAAGGCGAATTCGATCCGAACACCGCCGCCAGCAACAGCTTTACCTTGGAATATCCGCCGAAGAGCGGCCGCTTCCGCGACTTCCCCGAAGTCGACGAAGCCCGCTGGTTCCCCCTCCCCCGCGCCCGCGAGATGATCCTGCCGAGCCAGGCACCCATCCTCGACGCGCTCGAGGCGATGCTCGAAGGGGACAGTCGCTTTCACGTCCCCGACCAGGGTGGATAACAGGGGCCCACCGCGGCCTCGATGCGGGCCAGGGTCGCGGCGTCGAGAGGGCCGGCCTCGGCGGCGTCGAGCAGGTCGCGGACGTGCCGGCGACGATGGAGTCCCGGGATCAGGGCGGAGGTTTCGGCAAAGGAAAGGCCGTAGCGCAGCGCGAACCGGGCGCTCCCGCCATGCTCCTCGGCGAGCGGGGAGAGACTGGCGGCGGCGGCGGCCGCCCATTCCACCCAGGCTTGCGGCAAGGTCGAGCGAAAGTCCTCGCCGGAGAAAACGACCGGGCCGGAACGCGGCACGACCAGCCCTCTCGACAAGGGGCTTCGGGCGATGAAATTCATCCGTGCGGCGGCGAGCCCGGGAAAGAGCCGGCGCACCGGCCGCCGCTCCAGCAGGTTGAGCGCCCATTCGATGCAGGTGCCGAAACCCGCCTCGAGCACCCGCTCCGCCCCGCCGAGGGAGCGGCTGCTTACCCCGTAGGTCAGGATCTTTCCGGACGTCCTGAGGTCGTCGAGCAAGGTCCGGTCGAAGTCCCGCCAGTCGACGAAGTCGGGCGGATTGTGAAGCAACAGAATGTCTATCCGGTCCCGCCTCAGCCTGCGCAAAGACGCTTCCACCGCCCGGGCGAAGCGAGGCCCGAGCCGTCCCGCTTCCGCTTCGTCCGGAGTCAGCGCCGCCTTGGTGCAGACGATCGCGCCCGCGCCGGCCGGGGACGATGCCAGCGCCTCGCCGAGCAAGGTCTCGCTTCGCCCGTCACCATAATCCGCGGCGGTGTCGAAAAAACGGATGCCGTGATCGAGCGCGAAATGGACGAGGTCGATCGCTTCGCCAGCCTCGATGTCGGTCCAGCCCTGCGGCACGCCGTCCAAAGCATAGCGGCCGGCCAGCTGCCAGCAGCCGAATCCGATCGGGCTTGAAGCGCGGTCGAGGCCGTACCAGTAGCGCGGTTCCACCGGCCGGCGACGGTCAGGCCCGGTCGTCCCGGCACAGCCGGAATTCCAGCGAAACCCGGGTCTGGTCGTCCTGGTCGTTGAAGGCGATGCCGTGGATCAGGTGGCAGGAGAAGATCAGGAGCTCGCCCTCATTGACCCTTGCACGGTAGAGGTCGGAGCGACCGTCCCAGGCGGCGACGCTGCGCACCCTGTATTTCTTGCCGGCGACGACTCCGCCTTCAAGCGTTCGAAGGATCTTGTCCTCGGGAAGCAGGTGGCTGCCCGGGGCAAGCGGAAGCGACGATCTCTCGTTCACGCCGCAGATCGGCACCCAGACGTTGAGAAAGTGGCGGCTCGTATCCTCGTAGGAATCCTTGTGGGGTGGATTGTAATCGGTCGAGCGCGGCCGGTTGATCCGGACGATGATATGCAGCCGCTCGCCGCTCAGCGGGTCGATGTCGGTGAGCTTGAACCCGGTCAGGCCCTCGATCTTCTCGACCAGGTCGCGCATCGAGAGGCTGAAATCCTCCGGGAAGAGATCGCGGGTGCGCCCGACGACCTTTAGATGCATCTCGTCGTCGGTCACGAAACGGTGGTACTTGCCGATCTCGAAACCGGTGGTGTCGACCCCAAGCGAGGCGATGAACTTTTCGATGACGTTGCTGATCTCGTTGCGGACGAGCGCGAATTCTTCGTCGGTCAGGAACGGCATCGTCTTGAAGCCGTCGCTATACCAATCGCTTCCGAAGGTGATATCGGTGTCCGCGGTCGAAAGGAATTCGTGGACCCCGTAGACATATTCCGGGGACCCACTGACATCGAGCGAGACCTTCTCGCCGTCGATCGTGTAGTCTATCACCTGTGTCATCTCGTCTCCGTTGCGCGGTCCGGCGGTTTCGAACATGCTCGGGCCCGCCGGAAAGGCGTGCCGCGACGCCTCTCTGCGGTTCCGCAAACGCGTGAGTCAAGGCCTGGCTGGAAGCCGGCCTGGAGGCTTCGAGCCGGGAAGGAAGACAGCGATGAGCGGGCGGACCGACGAACCTCTCCGCCGCGACATCGGCTTCTTCGGCTCCGCCTTCCTCTCCTTCAACGGAGTCGTCGGGGGCGGCATATTCGCGCTGCCGGCGACGCTCTACACCCAGTTCGGATCGTTCAGCCCCTTCCTCTTCCCCTTGTTCGGCCTGCTCGTGCTGATCGTGGCCTTGCCCTTCGCGCGGGTGGCGGCGCGGCATCCGCTGTCCGGCGGCCCCGTCGTCTACGCCGCCGCCTTCGGCCCGGCCGCGTCCTTCCAGGCCGGCTGGCTCTATTACGTCGCCCGGGCGACCGCCCTCGCCGCCAACGCCACCCTGCTGGTCACCTATCTCGCGAGCTGGTGGCCGGCCGTCGGCGGCGGATGGCCGCGCGCCGGAATCATCGTGGCGATCTGCGCGCTCCTCACTCTCGTCAATATCGTCGGCGTCAGGCGGGCGGTCCGCCTGCTCGACGCGCTCACTCTGCTCAAGGCGACGCCGCTGATCGTCGCGGCGGTGGTCGGGCTGGCGATGGCGGGCGCGATCGAGCCGCTGGGCCCGATGCCGCCGCTCTCCCATCTCGAAGCCGCCGCCCTCCTCATCCTGTTCGCCTTCGTCGGCTTCGAGAACAGCGTCGTCGCCGCCGGCGAGACCGCGGACCCGCGGCGCACCGTCCCGCGCGCGCTCGTCGCCACCGTGCTCGCCACCGCAGTGCTCTACTTCCTGATCCAGCTCTCCTACGTGGCGGTGATGGAGCCGGTGGCCAGCGCGACGCCGATGGTCGATTTCGGCCGGGCCGTCATGGGTCCGGCCGGCGCGGCCCTGCTGACCGCCGCCGCCATCTTCTCGCTGCTCGGCAATATCAGCGGCGGCATGACCGGGACCACGCGCGCCAGCTACGCGATGGCGCGGGACGGCCTGCTCCCCGGCTGGTTCGGCCGGGTGAGCGAACGCTACGCCACGCCCGCCAATTCGATCCTGTTCATGGGCGCGCTCGTCGCCCTCCTCGCGCTCAGCGGCAGCTTCGTCTGGCTGGCGGTGGTGAGCACGCTGGCCCGGATGTTCGTTTATTCGATCAGCATCGCCTCGCTGGCGAAGGGCGAGCGCCCCTCGCCCCTCCTCTGGGCGATGATGGCGGCCGGGATCGCGGTCTGCGCCTGGGCCGCGTCGCAGTCGAAGTGGGAATCCTGGCGCATGCTGCTGATCCTGATCGCCGCCGGCACCCTCCTCTACGCCATCGCACGGGCGGCACGGCGCAAGGCTTAGGGGGGACCGTCATTGCGAGGAGCGCAGCGACGAAGCAATCCAGGGGCCTCGGAAGGCCGCACTGAATTGCTTCGCTTCGCTCGCAATGACGGGGTGAGTCCAGTCTCACCCACCCCCCCCCCCGGCCTCAGGCCGGCTCCAGCTCCGCCGCCGCGGTCTCCTCGATCCAGCCGCCGCCGAGCACCCGCTCGCCCTCGTAGATCGCCGCCGCCTGGCCCGGCGCGACGCCATATTCCGGCGTCTCGAACCTCACCGCCTCGCCGTCGAACCGGGCCGGCGCCGGCCGGGCCATCGAGCGGACCTTCACCGAAAGCCCCTCGCGCTGCCCCTCGCCCAGCCAGTTCAGCCCGGAGAGTCGCGCCGCCCGCACCGCCAGCGCCGCCTTCGGCCCGGCCACCACTCGCCGCGTTTCCGGCTCCAGCCGGACCACGTAGAGCGCCTCGGCCTGACCGCCTATGTCGAGGCCTCTGCGCTGGCCGACCGTGAAGTGGATGAGGCCGCGATGCTCGCCGAGCACCCGCCCGTCGAGGTCGACGATGTCGCCCGGTCGGGCGGCTTCCGGGCGCACCTTCTTCACAACCGAGGCATAGTCGCCGTTCGGAACGAAGCAGATGTCCTGGCTGTCCGGCTTGTCCGCTACCGCCAGCCCGAGCTCGCGGGCGAGCTCGCGCACCGCCGGCTTGGGCAGGTCGCCGAGCGGGAATCGCAGATAATCGAGTTGCTCGCGGGTCGTCGCGAAGAGGAAATAGCTCTGGTCGCGCGCCGGATCGGCGGCGCGGTGGAGCTCCGCTCCGTTCGCCCCGGCGACCCGGCGCACATAATGGCCGGTGGCGAGGCAGTCGGCGCCGAGGTCGCGGGCGAGGCTGAGCAGGTCGGTGAACTTCACCGACTGGTTGCACGACACGCACGGGATCGGCGTCCGGCCCCTCGCATATTCGTCGGCGAAGCGCTCGATCACGCTGTCGCGGAAGCGCGTCTCGTAGTCGAACACGTAATGGGCGATGCCGAGCCGCTCGGCGACGGCGCGGGCGTCGTATATGTCGCGGCCGGCGCAGCAGGTCTTCGAACGGCCGATCGCCTCGCCATGGTCGTAGAGCTGGAGGGTCACGCCGATCACCTCCGCGCCGCTGCGCGCGGCAAGGGCGGCCACCACCGAGCTGTCGACTCCGCCGGACATGGCGACGACGATCCGCGCCTGCGAAGGTTGTCGGCCGAGCTGGAAATCCACGTTCATGGCGGCGGCTACATAGGCCGGGCAACGGGTAAAGCCTACCCTAAGAGCGCTTTAACCGCGTCTTAGACCCTATCCTCTATCAAGTCCGCCATGGACCTCAGCTTCTTCCGCCGTGCCGAGACGCGGTTCGCGAACCGCACGGCCGCGCACCTCGATTTCGGAATGCTGGTCGCCAGCCTGCGCGCGGCGCAGGCGGCGAGCCCGGCGGCGCGGGCGCTGGCCGGCTTCGCGGCGCTGCCGCGGCCGCTCGATCCGCTCGCCGAGATCCTCCTCGCCGGCCCGCACTGGCGCCGCGCGGTGGCCGCGCAGGGCGGCGCCTTCAACGCCGCCTTCGCTCGGAAAGGAGCGGTCAACTGAGATGACCGGGAAATTTACCTTGCGGTTTCAGCCTTCCTTCAACGGGCGCCGGTAAGGCGGCGGTGGGGAGCTAAGGACAATCGATGACACTCATGCTTGAGGCGGGAATGATCGAGAACCAGATGATACGGCCGGCGCAGGTCATCGGCCCGTTGGGGGAGCCGCTGACTCTGGACAGCCTCCCGGCGCCGTCCACGTCCCGCTGGGTCGTGCGCCGCAAGGCGGAGGTGGTCGCGGCCGTGAACGGCGGGCTGCTCTCGGTCGACGAGGCCTGCGACCGCTACGGCCTAAGCCTCGAGGAGTTCGCCGGCTGGCAACGCGCCGTCGACCGCTCCGGCATGCCCGGCCTCCGGGTCACCCGAATCCAGCACTACAAATCCCTCTACGAGCGCCAGCAGAAATTCTAGGTCGCGGCGCCGCGCCGCGCGTCACCAACGTGGATTAGGCTGGCAATAGGCTTTGTCCCCTGACCCTGACCCCGCTCATCCTGAGTAGGGACTGAGCTTGGCGAAGTCCCGTATCGAAGGACCGTGCAGCACTGTGCGTCCTTCGATACGCCGGTTCGACAAGCTCACCGGCTACTCAGGATGAGCGGCGTCTTTCAACTCAATCGGAACCGCCCTACCCCAGCCGGACCCGCGCCGCCGTCTTGAGCGTGGACGAGATGAGCTCGTCGAGCTGGGCTAGTGTGAAGGGCTTTTCGAGGATCGAGGCTTCGTCGCCGGCCGCCTCGCGCAACACGCGCAGGGCGCCGTGCCCGGTCGAGAAGATGATCGGCAGGTCCGGGTCCAGCACCGCGATCTCCCTCGCCACCTCGGTCCCGTCCATGCCCGGCATGACATAATCGAGCACGACGAGGTCGGGCCGCCGCTCGCGGACCAGCTTCAGCGCTTCGGGCCCGCTCGCCGCCTCGGCGACGAGATAGCCGAGCTCCACCAGGGCGCGCCCGATCATCGCGCGCACTGGGCGTTCGTCGTCGACGACGAGGATCAACATGCTTCTGCTCCGCCGCGCTTCGGGGTCACTCGGCCGCTTCCTGGACGATGGCGCCCTCGGCGGTCGCGGCTAGAAGGTCGAATGCGTCCGCGAAGTTCCCATATTCCGCGACCGGACGGCGCGGAAAGCAGGCGGGGACGGCCGGGCGCGGGGCCGCCGGCGCGACCGGCGGGATCTGGCGCGGCCGCGCCGTCGGCCGCTCGACCACCATCTGGTGGAACCATTCGCCCACGTAGGAGCCGTCGAAGCGGTGGACCCGCGAGCCCAGCACCCGCCCGAGCGGCACGCCGTCGAGGCCGAAGATCGTCGTTTCGAACAGATAGCCGCGCGGCTCGCCGCCGGTGCCGTACACATACATGGTCATGAAAGCTGCCCCATCCCTCTGGCGAATGCCGCTACACTCGGCCCGCGCCGTGTATGCTGGATGAACCGGGCCGCCCGCGGCAAGGGCGGGAGCGGCGGCGGGCGACGGAGCGTTCGCTGCGTCGGGCGACCCGTCGGCGGGCGGTCGGCGGCCCGTCAGCGAAACGTGCCGAGCTTCACCCGAAGCAGCACCGGCTCGGCGGTGAAGTTGAGGCCGTAGTCGGTCTGGTCACCGTTCCAGACCCGGCTCATCACCCAGCGTCCGTCGGGCGCGAAGCTGCCCTCCTCGACTCGGAGCATCATCGCAGTCTCGCCGGGCGCGGCCCTCGCGAGGCCGAAGCGGAGGCGGGCGTCGGAGCCGGCGGCGAGGAACTCGTCCGCGCCGAGCCGGGCCACCACCGCCCCGCCGAGCGGGCGGCCCTTGGTCGGATGGGGGTCGGCCTTGATCCAGGTCCAGTCGCGCTCGCCGAACTCCCACTGCTCGAACGACACCGTGACCCGCCAGCGGCCGAAGGCGGTGGACTGGTCGGCGGCGTCGCCGCTCTTGGCCGCGCCCCACGTCTCGCCGCTGCCGGCGATCCGCGCCCATTGCCGAGCGATCGGCGCGAACAGGCGGTATTTGGAGGCGAAGGCCTCGATCGTCTCCGGATGGAGCGCCTTGGTGCCGAGCGGGTAGTTGGAATAGCCGGTGAGGTCCATTCCGAACGGCGCGTAGCCGATCGCGCCCTTGCCCAGCGCCGCCCAGAAGAAGCGGGCATGATCCACCGAATTGCCGGTCTCCGGGACCATCAGCGCATTGTCCGGGCGGGCGTAATAATCGAGGATCCGCGCCACCTCGCGCGGCTCGCGATTGTAGATGTCGGGCGCGACGAAATCGATGTGCGGCGCCGCGGCCTTCCAGACGTCGATCATGTTCCATTGCGGCCCGCCGCTCGGCGTGGTCGAGGCGGCCCGGGCGTCGAACGGGTCGCCGAGCGCGGCGTTGCAATACATGGGGAGGTCCTTCGCCGCCTTGCCGGCGGCGGCGATCTCGTCGGCGTAGCGGGCCATGTGCCAGCTCGCGAAGGCCTGGTCGGCGAAGGCGCCGAACAGCTCGGTCCAGGTGCCGCTCCGCCCCTTGAGCCGCGCGATCCCGGCCGGCACCGGGGCCCGGAACAGCCGCTCCGCCTCCGGCGAATGGTCGCGCGCGAGGCCGTAGCTGCCGATCTCGTTCTCGACCTGGACCATGATCGCCTGGTTGCCGGGATCGGCGTCGCGAAGATGCTCCATCAGCCGCACGAACGCCCGCTTGTCGGCCTCAAGCGTGGCTCGGCCGTGCGGCGAGAGGACGTTGTGGGTCTTGCCGTCCGCGGTTTGCATGCGCGGGAAGCGCTTTGTGTCGGTTTTCACCCATTCCGGCGCGTAATTGGGCGCGGTGTTCTTCCAGGTGCCGAACCAGAGCAGGACCAGCCGCACGCCGTTGCGCCGGGCGTCGGCGAGGAGGGCGTCGACCCAGGAGAAGTCGAACTTGCCCTCGACTGGCTCGACCTGCTCCCAAGCCACTGGAATCTCCAGCGTATTGGCATGCAACTCGCGGATCACCGGCCAAACCTTGGGCAGCATCGCCGGATAGTTGGACGAATTATTGGCCTGCGCCCCCAGCATCAGGAACGGCTCCCCATCCACCAGCAGGGTGTAATGGCCACCCTTTTCGACGATCCGCGGAAGCGGCGCGCCCGCCGCGGGGGCGGCGAGGAGCGCCGCGGCGGCGGCCGCGAGGAGCCCGGCCTTCATGCCGTCAGCGGCCGACCATGTTCTCGGGCCTGACGACGCGGTCGAACGTCGCCTCATCGACGAGGCCGAGCTCGAGCCCAGCCTCCTTCAGCGTCTGCCCGGTCTTGTGGGCGTGCTTGGCGATGGCCGCGGCATTGTCGTAGCCGATCTCCGGCGCGAGCGCGGTGACCAGCATCAGCGAGCGGTTCATCAGCTCCGCGATCCGCCGCTCGTCCGGCTCCAGCCCGTCGAGCGCGCGTTCGGAGAAGCTCTCCACGCCGGTGGCGAGCAGGTCGATCGAGCGCAGCACGTTGGCGCCGATCAGCGGCTTGAAGACGTTCAGCTCCAGATGGCCCTGAAGCCCGCCGACGGTGACGGCGACATGGTTGCCCATCACCTGGGCCGCGACCATGGTCAGCATCTCGGCCTGGGTCGGGTTGACCTTGCCCGGCATGATCGAGCTGCCCGGCTCGTTCTCCGGCAGCTTCAGCTCGCCGAGGCCGCAGCGCGGGCCGGACCCCAGCAGGCGGATGTCGTTGGCGATCTTGCTGAGCGAGACGGCGAGGACGTTGAGCATTCCGGAAAGCTCGACCAGCGTGTCGTGCGTCGCCAGCGCCTCGAACTTGTTCGGCGCGGTCCTGAACGCGATGCGGGTGAGCCGCGCCACTTCCTCCGCGAATGCCTCGGCGAAACCGTTGGGCGCATTGAGGCCGGTGCCCACGGCGGTGCCGCCCTGCGCGAGCAGCCGGACGCGAGGCAGAACGGCGCGCACCCGCTCGATCCCCGCCTCGATCTGCGCGGCATAGCCGGAAAATTCCTGGCCGAGGGTGAGCGGGGTGGCATCCTGGAGATGGGTGCGGCCGATCTTGACGATCCGGTCCCACGCCGCCGCCTGCGCCGCCAGCCGCCGGTGCATGCGCTGGAGCGCGGGGATGAGCCGAGTCTCGACCGCCCGCGCCGCGGCGATATGCAGGGCGGTGGGGAAGCTGTCGTTGGACGACTGGCCCTTGTTGACATGGTCGTTCGGGTGGACGGGGCTCTTGCCGCCGCGCGTGCCGGTCAGGATCTCGTTGGCGCGGCCGGCGATGACCTCGTTGGCGTTCATGTTGGACTGGGTGCCCGAGCCGGTCTGCCAGATGACCAGCGGGAACTGGTCGTCATGGACGCCCGCGGCGACCTCGCCCGCCGCCTGCTGGATCGCCTCGGCGATCTCCGCGTCCAGCCCGCCGGCCTTGGCATTCACCCGCGCCGCCGCCTGTTTCACGAAGCCCAAAGCGTGGACGATCTCGACCGGCATCGTCTCGCGCGGGCCGAACGGAAAGTTCTGGATGGAACGCTGCGTCTGCGCGCCCCAATAAGCGTCGCTCGGAACGTCGATCGGCCCGAAGCTGTCGCTCTCGGTGCGGGCGGTGGTGAGGGAGGTCATGGACGGCCTTTAGCGTCGGCGGGTGATCTCGTCACCCCAGCCAAGGCTGGGGTCCATGCGGAGTCCGTCGCGGCGGCGAGTCAGCATGGATTCCAGCTTCCGCTGGGATGACGGCCTGCGACCGTCACTTCTTGCGCTTGAAGTCCACCGCGACGACGTTGGAGCCGTCCTCGACCGGCTCGGCGAGCGGATGGTCGTTCTCCGCCTGGTCGTGGGCCTGGGGCCCCGCTTCCTCCGCCTGCGCCTGGAACTGGAGCGCGAAGTTGACGGCCGGATCGACGAAGCCGGTGATCGCCGAGAAGGGGATGACGAGCCGGGCCGGGGCCTGGTTGAAGCTGAGCCCCACCTCGAACCCGTCCTCGCCCACCTTCAGGTCCCAGAAGCGGTTCTGTATGACGATCGTCATCTCGTCCGGGAAGCGCTCGATCAGGTGCCGCGGGATGTCGACCCCGGCGGCGCCGGTCTTGAAGGTGATGTAGAAATGATGCTCGCCCGGCAGGCGCCCGGTGCTCTCGACTTCGCCGAGCACCCGCCCGACCACCGCGCGCAGCGCTTCCTGCACGATCTCGTCGTAGGGAATCAGGCTGTCGGGCGCGTCGGACTGCATCGGTCCGTGGTAACGCGGCACAGGCGCGGGTCAACCCGCTTGCGCTTCGGCCCAACCCATGTTGGGAAGTCGAGCGACGGAGGAAGAAGATGGCGATCGACCCCACCCAACCCTATGACGACACCAACATCTTCGCCCGCGTCCTGCGCGGCGAGATACCGTGCCGGAAGGTCCATGAGGACGAGCACGCTCTGGCCTTCCTCGACATCAACCCGCAGGCCGCAGTCCACATCCTCGTCATCCCCACGGGCCCGTACGTCTCCTGGGACGATTTCTCCGAGCGGGCGTCGGGGGAGGAGATTGCCGGCTTCGTCCGAGCGGTGGGGCAGGTCGCGCGCGAGCAGGGCCTCGTCGCGCCCGGCTATCGCCTGCTCGCCAACGTCGGGAGGCACGGCGGCCAGGAAGTGCCGCACCTTCACGTCCACCTGTTCGGCGGGGCGCCGCTGGGGCCGATGCTGAGCCGCTGACTTCCCTTCTCAAGGGCGACGGAGCGAAGCCGCGAAATCGGTTGCGCGGGCGTGACGAGCCGCTAGGCTGCGCTCCGAACGACGACATAAGGCCTTCAACGGCCGCCGTTTCGAAGGGGAAGCACATGATTTTCGGGCGCGTAAAGCCTCTCGACGCCATCCTCGCCACCGCCGAGAAAAAGGGGCTGCACCGCTCCCTGGGGCCGATCCAGCTGACCCTGCTGGGAGTCGGCGCCGTCATCGGCACCGGCATCTTCGTACTGACGTCGGAAGCCGCGCAGAAGGCCGGCCCCGGCATGATGATCAGCTTCGTCATCGCCGGCTTCGTCTGCGCCGTGGCGGCCTTGTGCTACGCCGAGCTCGCCTCGATGGTGCCGGTCGCGGGCTCCGCCTACACCTACACCTACGCCGTCGTCGGCGAGCTGTTCGCCTGGATGGTCGGCTGGGCGCTGATCCTCGAATATGCGATCGGCGCGTCGGCCGTTGCGGTCGGCTGGTCGGGTTATGCCGTCGGCCTGATCCGAAGCTGGGGGGTTGACTTCCCGCACGCGCTGGCGGTCGGGCCGAGCCAGGGCGGCATCATCAACGTCCCCGCGGTCCTCATCTCCCTGCTCGTCACAGGTCTCCTCATCCTCGGCACCAAGGAAAGCGCGCGCTTCAACGCGGTGCTGGTGATGATCAAGGTGACGGCGCTGACCGTCTTCATCATCCTCACCCTGCCCGTCATCCGCGGCGAGCATTTCCACCCCTTCACCCCGAACGGCTGGGGGACGATCGGAGTCGTCGGCGCCGCCTCGTCGATCTTCTTCGCCTATGTCGGCTTCGACGCGGTCTCGACCGCGGCCGAGGAGACCAAGAACCCGCAGCGCAACGTTCCGATCGGCCTGATCGGCTCGCTGCTCATCTGCACCCTCTTCTACCTCCTCGTGTCGGCGGGCGCGATCGGCGCGCTCGGCGCCCAGCCGGTCGCCGGCCTGAACGGCGAAGTGCTGGCGCCCGGCACGCCCGAGCTCGCCGCCCGGTGCGCAAGCATCGTCGCCGGCGGCGCCTCCGAGCCGCTCGCCTGCAGCCACGAGGCGCTCGCCCATGTGCTTCGCTCGATCGGCTGGCAGCGCATCGGCGACCTGATCGGCATCGCCGCCTTCCTCGCCCTCCCCTCGGTCGTGCTGATGATGATGTTCGGCCAGACCCGAGTCTTCTTCGTCATGGCCCGCGACGGCCTGCTCCCGGAGAAGCTCGCCAGCGTCCACCCGAAGTTCAAGACGCCGCACATCGTCACCGCCTTCACCGGCATCGGCGTCACCCTCGCCGCCGCCTTCCTGCCGGTCGGCAAGCTAGCCGATTATTCGAACTCGGGGACCTTGTTCGCCTTCGCGATGGTCGCGGTGTCGGTGCTCGTGTTGCGCCGCACCGATCCGAGCCGCCGCCGGCCGTTCCGCACTCCCGCGGTGTGGATAGTCGCGCCGGTCGCGATCCTGGGCTGCCTCGGCCTCTATCTGTACCTGCCGCTGGTGGCGATCCTGGTCCTGCCGGGTTGGGGCTGTGTCGGCCTGCTCGTCTACTTCCTCTACAGCCGCGGCCGCAGCCACGTCGGGCGCGGCATCGTCGACGTACCCGAGCCCGAGGCCTATGACGAGATCGAGCCCCCGGTGCCGGGCACCCACTGACCACTTCGATCCCCCTCCCTGCAAGGGAGGGGCTAGGGGTGGGTACCGCCGCAGGCAGCCGAACCCCGGAAGCTGAGGGGCTCGCTTCGCTCGCTACCCACCCCCGGCCCCTCCCTTGCAGGGAGGGGAGGTGGCGACGGCGCTACCCCAGCCGCGCCTCGACCAGCGCCTCGAGGTCCGCCTCCGGCCGGGCGCCGTAATGGGAGATGACCTCGGCCGCGGCGATCGCGCCCATCCGCAGGCTGTCGCGGATTGAGCGGCCGCGGGCGACGCCGGTGAGGAAGCCGGCGGCGAACAGGTCGCCCGCCCCGGTCGTGTCGACGATCTCGCCGACCGGCTCGGCCGGAACGTCCACCCGCTCGCTGCCCTCGACCGCGACGGCGCCCCGCTCGCTGCGCGTCACCACCAGCAGCGGCACCCGCGCCGCCGCTCCGGCGACGGCCGTGTCGAAATCGCCCTCGCCGGTCAGCGACAGGATCTCGGCCTCGTTGGCGAACAATATGTCGAGCCGGCCGCTGTCGATCAGGGCGTTGAAGCCGTCGCGATGGCGCTCGACGCAGAAGCTGTCGGAGAGGGTGAAGGCGACCTTGCGACCCGCCGCGTGGGCGAGGTCGATGGCTCGGTCCATGGCGGCGCGCGGCGTCTCCGGGTCCCAGAGATAGCCTTCGAGGTAGAGGATGGCGGCGCCCTTCACCTGCGCCTCGTCGATCGCGTCGGGCGTCAGCAGCTGGGCGGCGCCGAGGAAGGTGTTCATCGTCCGCTGAGCGTCGGGCGTCACCAGCACGAGGCAGCGGGCGGTCGGCACCTCGCCTGTGGAGGCGGGCGTGGTGAACTCGACTCCGATTGAGGCGATGTCGTGGCGGTAGACCTCGCCCAATTGGTCGTCGGCGACCTGGCCGACGAAACCGGCGCGCGCGCCCAGCATGGCGACTCCCGCCGCGGTGTTGCCGGCCGAGCCGCCGCTGATCTCGCGGCCCGGCCCCATCTTCGCATAGAGCCGAGTCGCCTCGTCGGCGTCGATCAGCCGCATCGCGCCCTTGTCCAGCCCCTCGGCGGCCAGGAAGGAATCGTCGGTCGCGGCGATCACGTCGACGATGGCGTTGCCGATGCAGAGGACGTCGAGGCGCGGGTCGGTCACGGGCGGTCTTTCATTGCCGGGAAGAGAGCGGCGCCCGTAGCCGCCGCGGCGCCGCGCGGTCAATCCGTGCGGCAGGCCGCCCCCGCTACGCGCTGTGCGGCGGCCGGTTGCATGGCGCGGCGGCGCCCGCTTTGGCAGTCTCGCGGGCGCGGGGGAGGCATTTGGGATGATGCGAAGGCAGGCGACGGCTCTGGGGCTTGCGATGCTTGCGGCCGGTTGCGTCGCGCCGCAGGCGGCGGAGCCGGTTCACCGCCTCGCGCTGCCTCCGCCCGCGCCCCGCTACAATCCGGTCGGGCTGGAAGGGGTGATCGGCCGCACCGCGACCTTCCTCGCCGCCGGCTTCGGCAAGCCCGACCTCGACATTCGCGAAGGGCCGGCGCGCAAGCTCCAATTCTCCGGGCCCGCCTGCGTCCTCGACCTCTACCTCTATCCGCCGCGCGGCGGTGGCGACCCGATCGTCACCTATGTCGACGCCCGCCGCCCCGACGGCGCCGACTTCGACCGCGCCAGCTGCGTCGCCGCCCTCCAGAAGAAAGCGGAATAGGGCCCCTCTCCCGGGCGGAGAGGGGATACCCTTCTTCCCCTCTCCCTTGGGGAGAGGGGTAGGGGTGAGGGGTTCCGGCGCCTGGAAGATCGCGCCGAGCCGGCGCCCTTTCCGATGAGGCCGCAACCCCTCACCCCCGGCCCCCCTCCCCCAAGGAGAGGGGAGATTGTCCGAGCCGTCCCAGCGCCCAGCGGGCCGCCTCGGCGACGACCGAATCCTCGTCCCCCACCAGCCGCTCAAGCACCGGCACAAGCTCTCGCCGGCCGCTATTGCCCGCCGCGATCGCCGCGTTCCTCACCATCCGTCCGCGCCCGATCCGCTTGATCGGCGAGCCCGCGAACACCGCCCGGAAGCCCGCATCGTCGAGGTCGAGGAGGTCGGCGAGCGCCGGCGCCGCCAGCTCCGCGCGCGGGACGAACGCCCGGTTGCGGCGGGCGGTGTCGGCGAAGCGGTTCCACGGGCAGACGGCGAGGCAGTCGTCGCAGCCGTAGATGCGGTTGCCGATCGCCTCGCGGAATTCCTCCGGGATCGGGCCTTTATGCTCGATGGTGAGGTAGGAGATGCAGCGCCGCGCATCGAGCCGGAACGGCGCCGGGAAGGCGTTGGTGGGGCAGGCGTCGAGGCAGGCGGTACAGCTCCCGCAATGGGCGCGGTGGGGCTCGCCCGGCCCATCGCCGAGCTCCAGGTTCGTGTAGATCGCGCCGAGGAACAGCCAACTGCCGTCGCTTCGGCTGACGAGGTTGGTGTGCTTGCCCTGCCAGCCGAGCCCGGCGGCTTCCGCGAGCGGCTTCTCCATTACCGGGGCGGTGTCGACGAACACCTTGAGCTCGCACGCCTGCCCCGAGCCCGTCGAAGCGGGCGCCGCCTCGACCAGCCAGCGCGCCAGCGCCTTCAGCGCCTTCTTGACGATGTCGTGATAGTCGGCGCCCTGGGCGTAGACCGAGATTCGGCCCAGCTCCTGGCGCCCGGCCAGCGCCAGCGGATCGCCCGTGGGGGCGTAGCTCATCCCCAGCGAGATCACCGACCTGACCTCCGGCCACAGGCCGGCCGGGGAAGCGCGGCGCTCGGCCGTGTCCGCCATCCAGATCATGTCGCCATGGGCGCCGCTCGCCAGCCATTCCCTCAGCCGCTCGCCGCTTCGGGGCGCCGCGTCGGCCCGCGCGACGCCGAACGCGCAAAAGCCGAGCGCCCGCGCCTTTTCTTCGAGCATTTCGAGCAGCTTTGGCTTGCTTTGGCTCATTTCCACTCGCTACCACATCGGGCCTGTTCACGGGGAATTTTGCGACAGTGACGAAGGGTTTAGCTATTGAGGCACGCGGCCTGTTCAAGGCCTTCGACGGCAAGACCGCGGTCGATGGCATCGACATTTCGGTGCCCGAGGGGACCATCTACGGCATCCTCGGCCCGAACGGCGCGGGCAAGACGACGACCCTGCGCATGCTGCTCGGAATCATCGATCCCGACCGGGGGGAGCGGCGCCTGCTCGGCCGCTCCCAGCCGCTCGAGGCCGCGAACGAGGTCGGCTATCTGCCCGAGGAGCGCGGCCTCTACCCGGCGATGAAGACCCGCGACGCCATCGCCTTCATGGGCGCGCTGCGCGGCCTGCCGCTCTCGGTCGGGCGAGTCCGTGCCGAGGGCATGCTCCGCGACAACGGCCTCGGCGACTATGTCGACAAGCCGATCAAGACGCTCTCCAAGGGCATGGCGCAGACCGTGCAATTGTTCGGCACCATCGTCCACCGCCCGAAGCTGATCGTCCTCGACGAGCCTTTCTCCGGCCTCGACGCGATCAACCAGGGCCGGCTGGAAGCCATGATCCGCGAGGAGGCGGCCGGCGGCGCCACGATCATCTTCTCCACCCACGTCATCGCCCATGCCGAGCGGCTGTGCGAGCGCATCGCCATCATCGCTGGCGGCCGCATCCGCTTCGAGGGCGAGGTCGACGAGGCACGCGGACGGCTGCGCCCGCGCGTCCGCCTCCGCACCCGCGCCGCCGAGGGGCCATGGCGCGACGCCTTGCCGCGCAATGCCGTCCAGGAGGGCGGCGCCTGGGAGTTCGAGCTCCCCCGGACCGGGGTCGAGCCGCTGCTTCGGGCGCTGATCGACGGCGGCGCGGGCATCGAGGAATTGTCGATCGAGCGCCCGGGCCTGCACGACGCCTTCGTCGCCATCGCCGGCGAGGAAGCGGCGCGGGAGATGGGCACGGCGCCGGCGCCGTCGCTGGGAGAAGCGGCATGATGAGCTCCACGCAGGCGATGCTGGTCATCGCCCGCCGCGATTTCACCGCGACCGTGATGTCGCGCACCTTCTTCATCTTCCTGCTCTTTCCGGTGGTCATCATCGGCTTTTCGATCGCGATGGGCAGCATCAGCGCCCATGTCGCGCAGAAGGACACGCACCCCACCATCGCCGTGGTCGGGACTCCGCAGGAGGTGAAGGCGATCCAGGCCGCCCGCGCCCGCCTCAATCCCGCCTTCGGCGAGGACGCGCTGCCGGACCTGGTCGTCGCCGAGCCGGACGGCTCCGGCGACGATCAGGTCAGGGACCTGCTCGCCTCCCCCGACAAAAGGGTGGTGGCGGTGCTGACCGGCGGGCTCGACCGGCCGCGGCTCACCGGCGCGATCAGCGACGACGGCTCGATCCGCCGCGAGACGACCGCGATGGTCGACGAGGCCCGGCAGCAGCGCGCGCTCGCCGGGGCGGGGGCCGCGGTGCCGCTGCCGAAGGTCGAATTGGTCAAGGTGGACGAATCGGCCGGCTCCCTCGCTACCGAGCGGGCGATGACGGCTCGGGCGGGGCAGATGATCCT
Organism: Allosphingosinicella sp.; assembly: GCA_036403015.1. Lineage (GTDB taxonomy): Bacteria > Pseudomonadota > Alphaproteobacteria > Sphingomonadales > Sphingomonadaceae > Allosphingosinicella. The sequence goes on along the minus strand of DASWRU010000097.1, from coordinate 12,286 downwards.
GTTCATGATCACCGTCATGCTGTCGGGCACCTTGCTGTCGAACCTCATCGAGGAGAAATCGAACAAGGTGATCGAGGTGCTCGCCGCGGCGGTGCCGGTCGATTCGATCTTCCTCGGCAAGCTGCTGGCGATGCTGGCGGTGTCGCTGGTCGGAATCGCGGTGTGGACGGCCGGCGCGTTCGCGGCCTTCCAGCTCTGGCCTTCGCACGGCGATTCGCTGCCGGCGCCGGCGGTCGGGTGGCCGCTCTTCGTCCTCCTCGTCCTCGTTTACTACGCGGCTAACTACCTGCTGCTCGGCGCCCTCTTCCTCGGCATCGGCTCGCAGGCCTCGACGGTGCGCGAGGTGCAGACGCTGTCGATGCCGATCACCATCGGCCAGCTCTTCATCCTCATCCTCGCGACGATGGCGGTGGGGCCGTTCAACAGCCTGCTCGGCATCGGCGCCGCGATCTTTCCGTTCAGCTCGCCGATGACGATGGTCGCCCGCGCCGCCCAGACGAGCGAGCTCTGGCCGCACCTCCTCGCGCTGGCCTGGCAGGCCTTATGGGTGTGGGTCATCGTCCAGCTCGGCGCCGCCTTCTTCCGCCGCAACGTCATGAAGTCGGGCGGCGGCCCCGCCGCGGCCTTCGGCCGGCGGCGGGGGTAGGAACGACCGTCAGCCCGGCGCCGGGCCCAGTTGCTCCCAAAGCTCGATCTTCACTCCGTCGCAGTCGAGGATCCAGGCGAAGCGGCCATAATCCTCGTCCTGGCGGCCGAGGATCTCGATCCCCTTGGCCTCCAGCCCGGCGACGAAGCCGTCGAGGTCGTCAACCCTCAGGTTGATCATGAACGCCGCCTCGCTCGGCGCGAAATAATCGCTCTCCGCCTTGAACGGCGAGAGCAGGCTGAACCCGTCCGGCGCGCGCGCGAAGGGGAACATGATTCCCCATTCGCCGGCGACGCCGAGCATTTCCTTGTACCAGGCCGCGGTCCGCTTGGGATCCTCGACCTTGTAGAAGATGCCGCCCAATCCCGTCACTTCAGCCATAGATCGCCTCCGCCGAGTCCTTCAGAGCCTTCATCGCCAGCCGGTATGGGAAGGGCCCGTGGCTGATCCGCGCGACCCCCGCCGTTGCCACCGCGGCGTGGCCGGGCGCGCCCGGAAAGGCCATGAAATTGACCGGCCCCGGCGAGGCGGCGCAGAAGCGGGCGAGCAAGGAGAGGTCGGCGAGGCCCGGCACGAACAGCCCGCTCGCCCCGGCCTCGGCATAAGCCCGGCCGCGCTCCAGCGCCGCCTCGACAAGCGCCGCGTCGTGCGTCTCCGGCCTGGCCTTGAGGAACAGGTCGGTGCGCGCGTTGATGAAGAAGTCTGGCCCCGCCGCCGCCCGCATCGCCCGGATCCGCGCCGCCTGCAGCTCAACCGGGTGGAGCCCTTCGCCGCCGATCGCCTGGTCCTCGAAATTGCAGCCGATCGCGCCGGTCGCGGCGAGCCGCGCCGCGTTCGCGGCGACGGCCTCCGGGGCAACCGCATAGCCGCCCTCGAAATCGATCGTGACCGGAAGGTCGACCGCCGCGACGATCCGCGCCGCATTGGCCAGCGCCAGCTCCAGCGGCAGCGCTTCGGCGTCATGGAAGCCCTGCGCGGCGGCGACCGAGGCGCTGCCGGTGGCGATCGCCCGGGCGCCCGCCTCGGCGACGATTTTCGCGCTGCCGACATCCCACGCGTTGTAGAGCACGACCGGCTCACCCGCCCGGTGCAGCGATGCGAAGAGCCGCGCCTTTTCCCCCTGCGTCATTTGCGCGGGCGTATCATCATCCGGTCACGGCGTCACCGGCCGCGAGGAGACGATCCGCCCGCCCGCATCGGTCACCACCTCGAGCACCCGCCCGGCCGTGTCGCGCACCCGCCGCACCGTCTGGCCGGTGCCGTTCACCGTCTGCGAGACGACGGTCAGGCCGGACCGGGCGACGTCGAGTACCTGGCCGGTCCTCAGCGCCGAGCCGGCGATGCCGCCGACCGTGCCGACCGCATTGTTGGCGACGCCGCCGAGCGTGTTCACGCTATTGTCGACCGTGTTCAGCAGCCCCTCGACGATCTTGGGATTCTGGTCGAGCGTCTGCAGCGTCCGCTCGATGATCGCGCGGACATTGTCGAGCCGGACGACGAGCGTCGCCGTCGCCTGCACGCCCTTGATGTCGAGCTTCACCTTGTCGATGCTGACGTCCGCGCCGGCAGTGAGCTTGAGGAGGTTGGCGAGCCGCGCGTCGAGCGCGACATGGGCCTGGAGGTTGTCGACCTCCAGCGTGATCGATTCGACCGACAGATTGGGGATGTCGAGCAGCACGTCCGGCTGCTGGCCCCCGGAGGAAACCTGCTGCGCCAACGCCGTCGACTCGCCCGGCCGTCCCTCGTTGCGGCGGTTCTGGGCGTCGGCGGGCGCGGCGGCGAGAGCGAGCGCGGCCAAGGCACCCGCGGCGAGCGGTACGTAACGCATGGTCTTCTCCCTGTTGACGGGAGCGAAACGTTAATGCGGTGTGCCGGTTTCCACGCCTTGCCGATTTTGTGCCGGGTCGGCGAGCGACGCCTCGGCGTGGATGTCGACGGTGACGTTGCGGAGCTGCCTTCGCCCCTGCGCCTGGGGCCGGACCTTCGCCTCGGCCCGGCTTCCCCCGTCGGGCTCGGCGTGGACCTGGAGCGTCGCCCTGCCCTGCTGCTCGATCGTCACCTGCCGGGCGCGGGCGTGGACGTTGAGCTCGATGTCGGGCGCCGGGGATGCGGCCTGGAGGAGCAAGAGGAAAAGCACTGGAACCTCCGCCGATAAGCCCCTCCCCTTCAGGGGAGGGGCTGGGGTGGGGCTTGTGGTACGTGCAAGGGCCGCCCCGGGTTCCTCACGACATTCCCCACCCCAACCCCTCCCCTGAAGGGGAGGGGCTTTTCACTCTTTCACTAGTGCACGAACCTCGCCACCACGTCGCGATACGAGCGCGACACCTTCACCTGGCTGCCGCTCTCCAGCACCAGGAAGCATTCGCCGTTGGTGTGGGGCTTCACCTGCCGCACCTGGTCGAGATTGACGATGCAGCTCCGGTGCACCCGCTGGAAGCGGCGGGGGTCGAGGCGCTTTTCGAGGTCCTTCATCGTCTCCCGGAGGATCAGGGTGTTGTCGCCCGTGTAGATGCACATGTAATCGCCCGCCGCGTCGATCTTCTCGATGGAATCGACGTCGACGCGGAATATCTGGCCGCGGTCCTTGATGTTGATCAGCTTCTCGTAGCGGTTGGAGGTGGGCGCGTCGTCCATGCCTGCGACATTGTCCATCGCGTCGGGCGCGACCTCGGCGAGCACCTCCTTCAGCTTGCCCGCTTCCTCGGCGCCGCGTTTCTCCTGGAGCCGCTGGCGCACCCGCTCCAGCGTGTCGGCCAGCCGGTCCTCGTCGACGGGCTTCATCAGATAGTCGACCGCATCCGCCTCGAACGCCCTCAGCGCATGGTCGACAAAAGCGGTGACGAACACGAAGAGCGGCGGCTCGACCTCCATCAGCCCCTGGATGACCGAGAAGCCGTCGAAGCCGGGCATCTGGATGTCGAGGAAGACGAGGTCCGGCTTGTGCGTCTTGATCGCCCGAATCGCCTCGCGCCCGTTCGAGCAGGTCTCGACGATCTCGACCTCGTCATGCTTCTCGAGGCGCAGCCTGAGCCCCTGTATGGCCAGCGGCTCGTCGTCCACGAGAATCGTGCGGATGGTCATTTCGGTTCCTCGGATACTTCAAGCTGATAGGGAATCTCGATCGTAACGCGGAAGCCCCCCTCTTCGTTCGATTCAGTCTCGAAACGGTGTTCGGCGCCATAGGCTTGCGACAGACGGTCGCGAATGTTCGCCAGTCCGACGCCGGTCGATTGCTGGGCCTTCACCCAATGGTCCTCCGATCCCGGCCCGGTATCCGTGACGGTGATGACGACCCGGTCGCCGAGGCGCCGGGCGCCGATTTCAATATCGGCTCCCTCCTCCTGCGGAGTCACCGCATATTTGATCGCATTCTCCACCAGCGGCTGGAGGAGGAGCGAGGGCAGCCTGGCCCGCGACGCGCCGGGGTCGATGTCGAAGCGCGGCCGCAGGCGCTCCTCGAAACGCATCTTCTCGATTTCGAGGTAGAGCTTCAGCGTCTCCACCTCCTGGGCGATCGTCACCTGGGCGGTGGGCTCGTTGATCAGGGTGTAGCGCAGGAACGAGGAGAGGCGCGACAGCATCGCGTTGGCCTGCTCGGTCTGCTTGAGAAGCACGAGGGTGGAGATGGAGTTCAAGGTGTTGAAGAGGAAGTGGGGATTGAGCTGGTAGCGAAGCATGGCGAGCTGGGCCGAGCTGGCCTGGTGCTCGAGCCGCAGCAGCCGGTCGCTCTGCTCCTCCAGCAGCAGATAATAATTGATGGAATAATAGAGCGCCGACCAGGCGACGAGCAGCGAGAAGGTGAGCAGGATCGAGCCGAAGAACTGCACCCCCTCGGGCGTCACCCCGGGCCTGAGGAAGGTGGCGAAGCTCCACGTCTCGATCGCCGAGAAGATGGCGGAGGCGACGACGACCAGCACGATCGAGGTCACCCAGGTGATGAGCGGCCGCATCCGTATCAGGCGCCGGTAGGAGGCCCCCATGAGGAGGGTGATCGAGTAACCGGTGGCGGTGAGCAGGGCGGTGTGGAGGACGAAGCTCCAGCCCATCGCATTGGCGATGCCGGAGAGGGTGCGAAGGATGAAATAACCCGCCCAGCCGGCCGACTGGAGGATCCAGAAGGCGCGGTTCTTGTCGTCGAAGAAGGGCTGCTGGCGAAGCCGGAACGGCTTCCAGCCTCCGCTGGAGGGGCGCCGTCCCGGCGTCGTGGCCTGTATCGCGTTGGTGGACACTATCCGGCGCTTCTAGCGGCTTGGCGACGATGGGACCAGATGGAGCAATATCCCCTCTCCCGGCGGGAGAGGGTCAGGGTGAGGAGATAGAGCGCCTCCAGGACACGCGCAGGAACCCCTCGCCCCGATCTTCTACTGCGCTTCGTCCCCGATGAAGCCGATCTCAATAATGCACCGCCCTGCCATAAGCATCGAGCACGCTCTCATGCATCATCTCGCTCAAGGTGGGATGCGGGAAGATCGTGTGCATCAAATCCTCCTCGGTCGTCTCGAGCTGGCGCGCCACCGCATAGCCCTGGATCAGCTCCGTCACCTCCGCGCCCACCATGTGCGCTCCGAGCAGCTCCCCCGTCGCCGAGTCGAACACCGTCTTCACGAAGCCTTCCGCCTCGCCCAGCGCGATCGCCTTGCCATTGCCGATGAAGGGGAATTTGCCGGTGCGCACCTTGCGGCCGCCTTCCTTCGCCTTCGCCTCGGTGAGGCCGACGCTCGCCACCTGCGGGCGTGAATAGGTGCAGCCGGGGATGTTCCAGGTTTCGAACGGGTGGGGGTTCTTGCCCGCGATCGCCTCGACGCAGACCACGCCCTCGTGGCTCGCTTTGTGCGCCAGCCAGGGCGGGCCGGTGACGTCGCCGATCGCGTAGACGCCGTCCACGCTGGTGCGGCCGAAGCCGTCGACGAGGATGTGGCCGCGCTCAGTCTTTACGCCCAGCGCCTCGAGGCCGATATTCTCCGTGTTGGGCACGATGCCGATGGCGACGATGGCGTGGCTGAACTCCTGCTCGCCGACGCCCTTGATCGTCGCCTTGACCCCGTTCGGCCCGGGCGTCAGCTTCTCCACCCCGGAGGAGACGTGCAGCTTCATCCCCTGCTTCGCCAGCGCCTTGTGCATGAAGGCGCTGACCTCCTCGTCCTCGATGGGGAGGATGCGGTCCAGCATCTCGACGATGGTCACCTCGGCGCCCATGTCCGAATAGAAGCTGGCGAACTCGACCCCGATCGCGCCCGAGCCGATCACCAGCAATTTCGTCGGCATCACCTTGGGCACCATGGCATGCCGGTAGGTCCAGATCCGCTCCCCGTCCGCCTTGGCGAAGGGCAGGTCCCGCGCTCGGGCGCCGGTCGCGACGATGATGTGCTTCGCGGCGAGCTCGGTGACCTTGCCCTCCTTGGTGACGGTCAGCGCCCCCTTCCCCTTCAGCACCCCCTCGCCGTCGACCACGGCGACCTTGTTCTTCTTCATCAGCCCCTTGACGCCGGCGTTGAGCTGGCCGGCGACCTTGCGGCTCCTGTCGACGATCTTCGCGAGGTCGAACCCGGTCTTCTCCGCGCTGAGCCCATAGGCGGAGGCATGGGTGAGATAGTGGTTGATCTCGCTCGTCCTGAGCAGCGCCTTGGTCGGAATGCACCCCCAGTTGAGGCAGATCCCGCCCAGTTTCTCCCGCTCGACGATCGCCACCTTCAGCCCGAGCTGCGCCGCGCGGATCGCGGCGACATAGCCGCCGGGGCCCGAGCCGAGGATGATGAGGTCGTAGGTGTCAGGCATATCAATCCTTCTTAAGCTTTGCAGCCAGTTGATCTCTATAGGCTCTCACCTCTTCATTGGTTTTGAGCCAGTTCGGCCGGAGTTTCTTGAGAGTTCTGCGGAGCTTGTTCGCCTCTTTCCGCCGTCGCTCCTGAATCTCGCCCAGGATTTCTTGATCTTCCCGCGCAGATGCATCTCCGACATCATGAGTGGGTTCAGTGATGGCGATTGGCTGCTTTGCCTTACGCCAATCCCATCGTGTCATGACTGCCTCCCCAAACGCGCTTCCCGACCCTAAGCCAGCATCCCCAGCGGGTTCTCCACCAGGCGCTTGAACGCCTGCATCAGGCGGGCGCCGTCCGCGCCGTCGATGGCGCGGTGGTCGAAGCTTCCGGTGGCGGTCATGATGGTGGCGATCTGGAGCGAATCGTCGATCACCCACGGCTTCTTCTCGCCCGCGCCGATCGCCATGATCATGCCCTGCGGCGGATTGATGACCGCCGAGAACACCGAAATCCCGTACATCCCCATGTTCGACAGGCTCGCCGTGCCGCCCTGATATTCCTCGGGCTTCAATTTCCCTTCGCGGGCGCGGGCGGCGAGGTCCTTCATCTCGGTGGCGATGGCCGAGAGGCTCTTGGAATCCGCCTGGGTCACTACCGGGGTGATGAGGCCGCCCGGGATCGACACGGCGACCGAGATGTCCGCGCGCTTGAAGCTGACGAGGTCGTGGCCGGTGAACTGGACGTTGCATTCCGGCACTTCCATCAGCGCGGCGGCGAGCGCCTTGATCAGCATGTCGTTGACGCTGAGCTTGACGCCGCGGGCCGCCAGCGAGGCGTTGAGCTCGCCCCTCAGCTTCAGGAGCGCGTCGAGGCGGATGTCGACGGTGAGGTAGATGTGCGGAACCTGCTGCTTCGACTCGGTGAGGCGGCGCGCGATGGTCTTGCGCATGTTGGAGAGCTTGGCGATTTCGTGCGGAATGTCGGGCACCCCGTAAGTGGGGGCGGGGCCGGCGGCAGGGGCGGCGGCCGGGGCGGCGGCGGGTGCCTGGGCCGGAGCGGCGGCGGGCGCCGCCTTGCCGCCGGCCCCGTCGACATCCGCTTTGACGATCCGGCCGCCGGGACCCGAGCCGGCGAGTCCGCCGAGGTCGACTCCGCGCTGCTCGGCGAGGCGGCGGGCGAGCGGGCTCGCCTTGATGCGCTCGCCGCTATCGGCCTTGGGCTGCGCGGCTGGCGGCGGTGGCGGCGACGGGGCGGCAGTGGCCGGCTGGCCCGCGCCGGTCTCGCCGCCGTCCTTGGCGACCGGCTCCTTGGCGGCGGTCGGCGGGGAAGCGGCCGCGCCGGCCTCTTCGCCCTCGCCCGCGATCAGCGCGATCACCGTGCCGACCTTGACCTCGTCCGTCCCCTCCGCAACCAGGATCTTCGCGACCCTGCCCTCGTCGACCGCTTCGAACTCCATCGTCGCCTTGTCGGTCTCGATCTCGGCGAGAAGGTCTCCGGCCGCGACCGTGTCCCCCTCCTTCACCAGCCATTTGGCGAGCGTCCCCTCCTCCATGGTGGGAGAGAGCGCCGGCATCTTCAGCTCAATCATCGAAGCGGACCTCCTCGGGGGCGCCTCCGCCCAAAGACCATCTGACCGCGCCGGGTCAAGTGGGGGCGCTTGCGCGTCCAACACTTCTGGCGCAGCATCGTGCCGCGCAGCGAACGGGGGAGCGATGCGATCGTATCTGGTGGTGATCGACGAGACGGGCGAGGCCCGCGTGGCGCTGCGCTATGCCGCCCGCCGCGCCGCGCGCACCGGCGGCGCCGTGGAGATATTGGCGGTCGTGCCGCCGCAGGAATTCGTCCAGTGGGGCGGAGTCCAGGCGGCGATGGAGGAGGAAGCGCGCCTCCGCGCCGAGGCGATGGGCCTCCAGGCCGCCAGCGCGATCGATGAGGAAGCGGGCGTCGAGCGCCGCATCGTCGTCCGCCACGGCGATCCGGTGAAGGCGATCACCGACCTGCTGAAGGACCGCGACGACATCGCCGCGCTCGTCCTCGGCGCGGCGGCCGAAGGCGGACCCGGGCCGCTGGTCGCGCATTTCTCGGGCGCGGTGGCAGGGACGCTCCCCTGCCCCGTCGTGATCGTCCCCGGCCGCCTCGACGACGAGGCGCTCGACCGGCTGAGCTAGCCACGCTCGCCCGCGCGGGGCGGGGCGGGGCGGCAGCCGCAGCGATGCCTGACGACGTGGCGCGGCGCGACCCGGACTCGCTCGACCACCGTCTCGTATTCCGTGCGCATCTCGACGACCGGAGCCTCGGTGATGGTGGTGGTCGTCACGACGACCGGGCCATAGGCATAGCCGTAGCCATAGCCGTAGCCGGGACGGGGGCCGCAGCGGTTCGCGCAGGGCGGCGGGGGCGGGCCCTCGCGCCCCTCCCAGCCTTCGGAATAGCCATAATCGGACTCGTCCGGCCCGTAATCGCCCTCGCCGGCATAAGCCGGCACGCCGTCGTCGCCATAATCCCAGCGTTCGCCGTAGCGGTCCCAGTCCCAGCCGTAGCGGCCGTCGATGACCCGGCCGTCGCGGTCGATCAGCAGGGCATCGTCATAATAACGGATCCACTGCCCGCCCGGCATCGGTTGGGGAAAGCCGTACAGGCCCCAGTTGCGGACCTGGAACTGCCGGCCCCACCAACGCTGCGGTACGCGCCCGCCGTGATCGATCCGCTGCCAGCGACCGAAATGCTGGCCATGGCCGCCCATCCCGCCGCCCCCCCTGTAGCCGCCACCCATGTGGCTGCCCGTGTAGCCGCCACCCATGTGGCCGCCTGTGTAGCCGCCACCCATCTGGCCGCCCGTATAGCCGCCGCCCGCATGGCCGCCCATGTAACCGCCGCCCATCTGCCCACCCATGGGGGGATGTCCCTGGAAACGGAGCATCTCCATGTGCCCGCCCGGCGGCGCCATGCCGCCGTGCATCGGGCCCGGGTGGGGGCCGTGCATGGGCTGCATCATCGGCGGTGGCGCCATCGGGCCGGCATGTCGCTGCATGGCGACTGTGTCTTCGCTCCAGCTCGTGCCGGCGGGAGCCGCCGCCTCGGCCCGAGCGCGCGCGCCCGACGCGGCGGCCGAAGCGGCCGCGGCGGAGGCGGGAAGGTCGAGGCCGAGGTTCGGCAGGCCAGCGGCGGGGTCGGAATCCCCCACCGTCTGCGCCGACAGCGTGAAGGGCGCCGCGGCGGCCGATGCCGCCAGCGCAACGAGCCAAAGCGTCTTCATGGTCGCGTCCCCTTGATGCGCAAAATGCCGCGGCCCCGGCGGAGTCGGGGCGCCGTTAAGACTTTTTTAACGCTTGTGGCGGGTTTTTGCTACGGGAGCAGGCGCGGCGCCAGAATCCGTGCCAATTCGAGACAACCGGCGACGTCTTCCGCATCGAAGCGGCCGCGGCGCGGGCTGTCGAGGTCGAGCACGCCGATCAGCCGCCCCTCGTGGGCGATCGGCACGACCAGTTCCGAGACGGAAGCGCTGTCGCAGGCGATATGGCCCGGAAAGGCCGCGACGTCCTCGACGCATTGCGGCTCGCGAGTCGCCGCCGCGGTCCCGCAGACGCCCTTGCCGAACGGAATGCGGATGCAGGCCGCCCGGCCCTGGAACGGCCCCAGCACCAACTCGCCGTCCAAATTGCGGTAGAAGCCCGCCCAATTGAGGTCCGGCAGCGTCTCCCAGAGCAGGGCCGCGACATTCGCCATGTTGGCGATCGCGTCGGGCTCGCCGTCGGTAAGGGAGTCGGCGGTCCGGTTGAGTTCGCGGTAGAGCGCCGGCTTGTCCGCCGCTTCGATCCTGAAGTCGTACATGCCCCGTCATTGCGAGGAGGGAAGCGACGAAGCAATCCCGAATTCCGACGCCTGCCCGGCTGGATTGCTTCGCTCCGCTCGCAATGAGGGCTTAGTCCAGCTGCGGCTTCCCCCGCGCAGCCTTGACCGCGCCGCGGCCCTTCTTGGCGTCCACCCTCCGCGCCTTCGCGGCGCGGCTCGGCTTCGTCTTGACCCGTTTCGCCGGCCGGATGCGGGCTTTGGCGATGAGCTCCGCCAGCCTCGCGCGCGCCTCCTCCCGGTTCGCGTCCTGGGTGCGGTGGGTGCGGGCGGTGATGATTATCTCGCCCTCGTTGGTCATCCGGCTCCCCGCCAACTCCTTCAGCCGTGCGTAGACGGGCGGCGACAGGCCGAGCTTGAACACGTCGCAGCGCAGCTGGACGGCGGTCGCGACCTTGTTGACGTTCTGGCCGCCTGGCCCGGTCGAAGCGAGGAACCTCTCCTCCAGCGCCTCCTCGGGGATCGGCGGGGGCTCAGGCGCGGACATCGCCGAACCCGGCACTGACGAAGGCGGGCGGGAGCGGGGCCGTCGCCTCGACCGGCGGCTTGCCGTCGCGCTCCACCCGCAGCGACAGGGCATGGAGCAGCATCGGCCCCCTCCCCAGGCCATAGACCGGATCGCCGGAGATCGGGATGCCGATCCCTTGCGCGGCGTGGACTCGCAGCTGGTGGGTACGACCGGTCTCCGGCGAGAGGAGCAGGACGGCCCGGCCCTCGACGACGGCGACAATGCGCCAGTGAGTCACCGCCGCCTTGCCCGCCGCGTCGGGCACCATCCGCCAGCCTTCCTCGGCGGTGGACACCTTGCCGAGCGGCATGTCGATCCGCCCCTCGGCCGCGGCGGGGGCGCCGTCCAGCACCGCCAGATAGGTCTTCGTCACCTGCTTGTCCTCGAACGCCCGCTGGAAGCGCTTGTGCGCCTTGGGGTTGCGGGCGAGCAACAGGCAGCCGCTCGTGTCCCGGTCGAGCCGGTGGACGGGGAGCGGCGGGCGCTGGAAGCCGAAGCGGAAATGCTTGAGATAATCTTCGAGGCTCTCGGGAGTCTTCGCGCCGGGATGCACCGCCAGGCCCGCCGGCTTGTCGATGACGATCGCCTCGCCATCGATGAAGAGGACATATTTCTCCCACACCCTAGTGGCCCTGCCACGCCTGTTGCGCCCGCGCAACGTTTCCCGCGACTCGTTGGGATTCCTCGTTTAATTCGAAATTAACCTTTTGCCTTCACACCTCCCATGGTTAATGAATCTCCACAGGGGGACCGGAGCCGATCGGCCGAGGCACCGCTGAACCAAGGGGCCAGTCATATGCGCGTGCTGCTGATCGAAGACGAGCCGACGACCGCGAAAAGCATCGAGCTCATGCTCGGCGGCGAAGGCTTCAACGTCTACACGACCGACCTCGGCGAGGAGGGCTTGGATCTCGGCAAGCTCTACGATTACGACATAATCCTCCTCGACCTCAACCTGCCGGACATGCACGGCTACGACGTGCTGAAGAAGCTGCGCCTGGCGAAGGTCGGGACCCCGGTCCTCATCCTCTCCGGCATCAGCGAGATGGATTCGAAGGTCCGTGCCCTGGGCTTCGGCGCCGACGATTACGTCACCAAGCCGTTCCACCGCGACGAGCTGGTCGCCCGCATCCACGCCGTGGTGCGCCGCTCCAAGGGCCATTCGCAGTCGGTGATCAAGACCGGCAAGCTGGCGGTGAACCTCGACGCCAAGACCGTCGAGGTCGACGGCGCCCGCGTGCACCTCACCGGCAAGGAATATGCGATGCTGGAGCTGCTCTCGCTCCGCAAGGGCACCACGCTGACCAAGGAAATGTTCCTGAACCACCTTTACGGCGGGATGGACGAGCCCGAACTCAAGATCATCGACGTCTTCATCTGCAAGCTGCGCAAGAAGCTCAGCCTGGCGACCGAGGGCGAGAATTACATCGAAACCGTGTGGGGCCGCGGCTACGTGCTGCGCGAGCCCGACGAAGTGGTCGAGGCCAAGGTCGCCTAACGACCGACGATTTCAAAGGGGGACGG
>DASWRU010000096.1:0-13777 GCA_036403015.1 Allosphingosinicella sp. | reverse complement strand
CCTCGTCGCCCCACTGGGCGCCGATCACGGTGACGTTGGCCACGGGCCGGGCTCCTCATCGGCACCCCTCCCTGGAAGGGAGGGGCAGGGGGTGGGTACCGCCGCAGGCGGGCGAACGCGGTGAGGCAGGCTCGCTCCGCTCGTACCCACCCCTAACCCCTCCCTTGCAGGGAGGGGAATCTAAAAGCGCAGCGCCTTCACCCTTTTCACCCCCGGCAGCGTCGCCAGCCGCTGGACCAAATCCTCTCCGACCCGGCCGTCGACCGATACCAGCGCCACGGCCTCCCCGCCCGCGGCGCGGCGGCCGAGGTTGAAGGTGCCGATGTTGACGCCCGCCTCGCCGAGCGCGGTGCCGAGGCGGCCGATGAAGCCCGGCGCGTCCTCGTTGACGATGTAGATCATGTCGCCCTGGAGCTCGGCTTCGACCGGGATTCCGAACATGTCGACGAGGCGCGGCGCGGCATTGGCGAAGAGGGTGCCTGCGACCGCCGTCTCCCCGCGCGGAGTCGTCACGCTCACCCGAACGAGCGTGTGGTAGTCGCCCTCGCGGTCGTGGCGCACCTCGCGCACGTCCAGCCCGCGCTCGCGCGCCAGATAGGGCGCATTCACCATGTTCACCGTATCGGAATAGACCCGCATCAGCCCGGCGAGCACCGCGCCGGTGATCGGCTTCTGGTTGAGCTGGGCGGCGGCGCCTTCCACTTCGATGGAGATGCCGCTCGCGCGCCGGCCTTCGAGCTGGCCGACCAGGGATCCGAGCTTCTCCGCCAGCGCCATATAGGGCCTCAGCCGCGGCGCCTCCTCGGCGGACAGCGAGGGCATGTTGAGCGCGTTGGTCACGCCGCCGCGCGTCAAAAACTCGGAAATCTGCTCGGCCACCTGGATGGCGACGTTGACCTGGGCTTCGGTGGTCGAGGCGCCGAGATGGGGCGTCGCGACGAGGCCGGAGGTCCCGAACAAGGGGTTCGCCTTCGCCGGCTCCTCCGCGAAGACGTCGAGCGCGGCGCCGGCGACATGGCCGCTCTCCAGCGCGTCCTTCAGCGCCGCCTCGTCGACGAGGCCGCCGCGCGCGCAGTTGATGATGCGCACGCCCGGCTTCGTCCTCGCCAGGTTCTCCCGGCTGAGGATGTTGCGGGTCTGGTCGGTGAGCGGCGTGTGGAGGGTGATGAAGTCGGCGCGGGCGAGAAGCGCGTCGAGCTCCACCTTCTCCACGCCGATCGCGACGGCGCGCTCCGGGGTCAGGAAGGGATCGTAGGCGATCACCTTCATCCTGAGGCCGCGCGCGCGGTCGGCGACGATCGAGCCGATATTGCCCGCGCCGATCAGCCCGAGCGTCTTGTTGGTGAGCTCCACGCCCATGAAGCGGTTCTTCTCCCACTTGCCGGCCTGGGTGGAGGAGTCGGCGGCGGGCAGCTCGCGGGCGAGCGCGAACATCATCGCGATCGCATGCTCGGCGGTGGTGATCGAGTTGCCGAACGGGGTGTTCATGACGACGATGCCCCGCGCGGTCGCCGCCGGTACGTCGACATTGTCGACGCCGATCCCGGCCCGTCCGATTACCTTGAGGTTGGCCGCCGCCTCGAGCAGGTCGGCGGTCACCTTGGTGGCGGAGCGGATGGCGAGGCCGTCATAATCGCCGATGATCGTCTTCAGGTCCTCCCTGGAGAGGCCGGGCTTCTCGTCGACCTCCACGCCGTGGGCGCGAAATATCTCCGCGGCCTTGGGATCCATCGGATCGGAAATCAGAACCTTGGGCATTTTCACCTCGTCATTCCCGCGAAGCGAGAATCCATGCTGAGTTGGAGCTGGCGGAGACGCCGTCTGATCCCCGGAGGGATGACGTTCAGGCGCTTTTCGCCTCGTGAAAGGCCCAGTCGAGCCATGGGAAGAGAGCCTCGAGATCGGCGGTGTCGACGGTGGCCCCGCACCACAGCCGCAGGCCGGGCGGGGCGTCCCGATAGGAGGCGACATCGTAGGCCGCCCCCTCCGCTTCGAGCAGCGCGGCCATCTTCTTGACCAAAGCCGCCTGCGCCTCCGGCTCGCCGGCCGCGGCGAACTTCAGGCAGACGCTGGTGTTGGACCGGGTCGAGGGATCGCCGGCGAGATGCTCGATCCAGCCGGTGCGCCCCACCCATCCGTCCACCGCCGCGGCATTGGCGTCGGCGCGGGCGATCAGGCCGGGCAGCCCGCCGAGGCCGAGCGCCCATTCCAGCGCGAAGATATAATCCTCGACCGCCAGCATCGAGGGCGTGTTGATCGTCTCGCCCTGGAACAGGCCTTCGCTGAGCTTGCCGATTTTGGTCATCCGGAAGATCTTCGGCAGCGGCCAGGGCGGCGCGTAGCTTTCGAGGCGCTCCACCGCCCGCGGGCCGAGGATCAGCATGCCGTGGCCGCCCTCGCCGCCGAGCACCTTCTGCCAGGAGAAGGTGGTGACGTCGAGCTTGTCCCACGGCAGCTCCTGGGCGAAGGCGCCGGAGGTGGCGTCCGCAAAGACGAGGCCGTCGCGGTCGTCCCGGATCCAGCCGCCGTCCGGCACTCGGACTCCCGAGGTGGTGCCGTTCCAGGTGAAGACGACATCGCTCGCCGGGTCGACCTGCGCCAGGTCGGGAAGCTCGCCATAGGGGGCCTTCAGCACCGTCGCGTCGAGCTTGAGCTGCTTGACGACGTCGGTCACCCACCCTTCGCCGAAGCTTTCCCAGGCGAGCAGGGTCACCGGCCGAGCGCCGAGCATCGACCAGAGCGCCATCTCGACCGCGCCGGTATCGGACGCCGGGACGATGCCGATGCGATGGCCGGCGGGGACCCGCAGAATCCGGCGCGTGAGCTCGATCGCGTGGCCGAGCCGCGCCTTGCCGAGCCTGGAGCGGTGGGAGCGGCCGAGCGAGCCGAGCGCGAGATGTTCGGGGCCCCAGCCCGGCGGCTTGGCGCACGGGCCGGAAGAGAAAAAGGGGCGCGCCGGGCGCACCCCGGGCTTGTCGGTCGTCATCTACTCTCTCCTTCCAGAGAGCGCGCGCCGCGTTGGGACGGCGTGGCCCGCCGCCGTGGATAGAGGCCGCCGGGGCGGTGTCAACGTCCCGTGCGGCTTATCCACAGTTCCGAGGGCCGAAAGCCTGGACGGCCCCCGCTTGACGGCGGCGGGTGCAGCGGCCAGCCTCGCTCCGATGCGGGGGCGGGGGATCATCGGCGCGGTGCTGCTGCTTTCGGCCTGCATCCCGTCGGGCGAGCGCAAGCCGCCGCCCAGGGCGCCGGCGGCCGCGGTGGAGCCGGACAAGCAGACGCTCGAATGCTTCGCGGACCTGCGCCGGGCGGGAGTCCGGTTCCGGCCGCTGCCCGACCGCTATTTCGACAATGGCTGCAGCGCGATCGGCTCGGTCCAGCTGCTCGATATCGGCACGCCCGTCGCCAATTTGGGCGCCATGACCTGCCCGCTCGCCCGCGGCTTCGCGATATGGGCCCGCGAGGCGGTGCAGCCGGCGGCCAAGGCGTGGCTCGGCAGCCAGGTGGTGAAGATCGAGAGCTTCGGCACCTACAGCTGCCGGCCGGTGAACAGCCAGCCGGGCGCGCGGCTCAGCGAGCACGGCCGCTCCAACGCCGTCGATGTCGGCGCCTTCCTGCTGGCGGACGGGCGGCGGATCACGGTGCTGGCCGGATGGAACGGCGAGGATGCCGACGTTCGGCGGTTCCTGCGCGCCGTGCACGACGCCGGCTGCCGGCGCTTCCAGGTCGGCCTCGGCCCGGACGCCAATGCCTTTCACCGCGACCATCTCCATTTCGACATGGGCCGGGGCCCCTACTGCCGCTAGAGAAGCGGGATGACCGATCTCGTCCCGCCCAAGCGTGTCTTCCCGCCCGCCCGCGAGGAGGCGGAGCATGCCAACCAGCTGACCGCCGCCCCGCAGACCGCCCACGGCGCCTACAAGCTCGCCTTCCAGGACATGGATTTCCTGCTGCGCGAGGATCTTCGGCCGGTCCGCTTCCAGCTGGAGCTGCTCAAGCCCGAATTGCTGCTCGACGAGGCGAAGATCGCCTCCACCTTCGTCGTCTACGGCTCGGCCCGCATTCCCGAGCCGGCCAAGGCCGATGCCTTGGTCGCCGCCGCCGCCACCGACAGCCAGCGCAGGGTCGCCGAGCGGCTCAAGGCCAAGTCGAAATATTACGACGTCGCGCGCGAGCTCGCCCGCCTCGCCAGCCGGGTCGGGCTGGACGAGGAAGGGCGGCGCCATTTCGTCGTCTGCTCCGGCGGCGGCCCCTCGATCATGGAGGCAGCGAACCGCGGCGCCGCCGACACCGGCGCCGAATCGGTCGGCCTCAACATCGTCCTTCCGCACGAGCAGATGCCCAACCCCTACGTCACTCCGGGGCTGAGCTTCCAGTTCCACTATTTCGCGCTGAGGAAGATGCACTTCCTGCTGCGCGCCCGGGCGGTGGCGGTGTTCCCCGGCGGGTTCGGCACCTTCGACGAGATGTTCGAGCTCCTGACCCTGGTCCAGACCGGCAAGGTGAAGCCGCTCCCAATCCTCCTCTACGGCCGCGACTTCTGGAGCCGGGCGATCGATTTCGAAATGCTGGTCGAGGAGGGGGTGATCGCGCCGGACGACCTCAAGCTGTTGAAATGGGTGGAGACGGCGGAGGAAGGCTGGGCCTTCGTCTGCGACTGGTATTCGGCCGCGGCCGATCCGCCCTGCGACTGACACGATGTTCTCCCTGTTCGGGCCCAGGCTGCCGATCGACGCCGACGAGCTGGAATGGCAGCTTGCCACCTTCAAATGGCTGGGCATCGAGTTCGGCCGCCTCGGGGAGGCGCCGCTCGTGCTGCCGACGCCGCGCTGGTTTCCACCGTCCGCCCGCTCCGGTCACGGCCGGATCGAGGATCTGTTCTTCGCCGTGAAGGCCGCCGCGGGGCTTGCCGATTGGCCTTGCGAGCTGCGGGAGGGTGTGGGCGAGCGGCCGGCGCAGGTCGGGACGGCGCTCCTGCTGCGCCACGAAGGCGCCGCTCCGCCCTGCGGCACCTTCAGAGTCGAGGGCGAGGATGGCGCGCCGAAGGTGGTGATCACCTACAATCCCTCCCTCGCCGGCAACACGACCGCGATGATCGCGACCTTCGCGCATGAGCTCGGCCATTATCTGATGAGCACCGCGCGGACCGCGCCGCCCGGAGGGTGGGAGCTGCACGAGCTCCACACCGATCTTGCCGCCGTCTATCTCGGCTTCGGCATCTTCCTGGCCGACAGCGCCCGCAGCTTCAGCCAGTTCCAGAGCGCCGGCGAGATGGGCTGGTCCTCCCGCGCCCAGGGATATCTGAGCGAGGGTGCGCTCGTGACGGCGATCGGCATCTTCCAGCGGCTGGCGGGCCGGGATCCGCTCGACGCGGCGCCCTTCCTGAAGGATTATCTGCGGGACGATCTGCGCAGGGCGGCCAAGGCTTTGGCAAGGCTGCACCCGGACCTGCCGCGGAGCGTCGACGCGATCGACCTGCGCGAGTTCAGGGGCGACTGACCCTGCGGCCGGGGATCGCCCAATTACTTCTTCGTCTGCGCCGCGCGCCCATCGACGGAAGGCGCCGCCTGGTCCTTGACGTTCTTGCCCGGCGTCGCCTGCGCCTCGTTCAGCACCGGCTGCTTCTGGCCCTTGTCGCCCTGAGCGCCTTGGCCGGCCTGCTCGGCCGCCGCGGCGGCGGGGTTGGCGGCCTGGGCGGGCGCGGCGGGAAGCGGCTTGGGCGCGTCGCTCTGGCTGTTCAGATAGGCGATGACGTTCGCCCGGTCCTCCGGCTTGGAGAGGCCCGCGAAGGTCATCTTAGTGCCCGGCGCGAAGTCGCGCGGCGACTTCAGCCAGGTGAACAGGCTGTCCCAGTCCCAGTTGCCGCCCTTGCCCGACAGAGCCGGCGAGTAGGAGAAGCCGGCGGCGTGGTGGCCGATCGGCTGGCCGACGACGCCCCACAGGTCCGGCCCGGTGCCGTTGGGGCCGCCCTTCGCGGCGGTGTGGCAGGCGGTGCATTTCTTGAACACCTGCTCGCCCAGCCGCGGGTCGGCCGAGGCTAGGTAGAAGGCCGCGGGCTGCTCGGCCGCGGCGCCGCCGCCTTCCGGCTGGTCGGAGACGCCCTCGATCGGATAGCCCATCTTCTCCGGCCGCTCCGCACGGAACATCTCGCCGGTGACGATGGTGGCGCCGAGCGCAACGATTCCGGCGCCGAGCACCCAGCCCGCGATCGTGTTGCTGCGATTGTCCATGTGGTGCCTCGAAACCTCTCGAAACGTGGCGCGGCCGCGCCTCGGCTGTGATGTCGGCAGCCCCTTTAAGCGGGGCCGCTGGACGGGGCAAGGCCGTCAACCCAGGCGCTGAGCAGGGTGTTGGCGATGGCGAATGGCGGCGGCGCGAGGAACGGCGCGGCGGGGTCTCCGGCGAGCGCCGCGGCGACTCCGGCCCGGTCCGCCCAGATCGCGTCCTCCAGCTCGTTGCGGTCGAGCACCACCGAGTCGCCCTCGGCCGCGGCGATGCAGGCGATCATCAGCTGGCCGGGGAAGGGCCAGGGCTGGCTGGCGACGTAGCGGACGTCGCTCACCGCCAGGCCCGCCTCCTCGCCGATCTCCCGCGCCACCGCTTCCTCGACCGACTCCCCCGGCTCGACGAAGCCGGCCAGCGCCGAATAGCGGCCGGGGGGATATTGCGGCTGGCGGCCGAGCAGCACCTTGCCGTCATGCTCGGCGAGCATGATCACGACCGGATCGACGCGCGGGAAATGCTCCAGCCCGCAGCCGGTGCAGCGGCGCCCCCAGCCGGCCCGGAAGATCGCCGTGGGCGCCCCGCACCGGCCGCAGAAACGGTGGCGGTTGTGCCATTCGATGAGGCTTCGCGCCGCGCCCCACACCGCGGCATCCTCCGGCGCCATTCGGCCGAGGATTCCGAACACCCCCCACGCCCGCTGCCCAAGCTCGATCCGCGGCACCGGCGCGAACAGCGCCCTCCCGCCGGCCAGGCCGAGGAAGATCGTCTCGGCCTCCGCCTCCAGCTCGGCGAATGAGCCCCAGGCGAGCCGTTCCTCCTCGTCCAGCACCGGGTCGAGATGCGAGAGGCGCAGCAGCCGCGCGTCGAGCCCGGCGGCGAGCTCGGCGAGCTTCGCCTCGTCGAGCCTCAGGCGATCGGCCCGGTCGAGGCCGGCGCCGGTGAAGCCGGGGCGCAGGCTCATGCCGCCCGCCGCCACTCGGCGCCGCGCGCCGCGAGCCGGGCGAAGAGCGTCGGCAGCCCCGCTTCCCCGAGCCGGTCGGCCGGCCACCAGATCCCGTCCTGCCGAGTCTCGGCGACGGCGCAGAGCAGCCGCATGGTGAGCGCGAAATGGGTGAAGACATGGTCCACCGCCCCCGCCTCCCGCCAGGCCGCCGGGGCGGGCGCCTCCTCGGGAAGCGCCAGCATGCCCCCGAGCAGGCCGCTGGCGGGCCGCCGGACGAGGAGGACGTGCCCGTCATGCTCCAGCCAGTAGGCGGTGCCGTCGCGGTGCGGCCTCGGCGCCTTCTTCGCCTTGACCGGAAAGCGCTCCGGCGCGCCGCTCGCCGCGCCCCGACACTGCGCGGCGATCGGGCAGCGGGGGCAGGCGGGGGAGCGGGGCGTGCAGATCGCGGAGCCGAGGTCCATCATCGCCTGCGCGAAGTCCCCCGCATTTTCGTCCGGCGTGATGCCGTCGGCCAGCCGGCAGATCGCCTCGCGCGCGCCGGGCAGCGGCTCCTCCACCGCGAACAGGCGCGAGACGACCCGCTCGACATTGGCGTCAACCGCCACCGCCCGCTGGCCGAAGGCGATGGCGGCAATGGCGGCGGCGGTGTAGCGGCCGACCCCCGGCAGCGCGCGCAGGCCCGGCTCGGTGTCGGGGAAGCGCCCGCCATGCTCGCTCGCCACCGTCCGGGCGCAGGCGATGAGGTTGCGGGCGCGGGCATAGTAACCGAGCCCCGCCCAGGCGGCCATGATCTCCCCCTCCGGCGCGGCCGCCAGCGCCTCCACATCCGGCCAGCGCCGGGTGAACGCCTCGAAATAGGGCCGGGCGTGGGGGACCGTGGTCTGCTGGAGCATGATCTCCGACAGCCACACCCGATAGGGGTCCGGCCGCTCGCCGGCTTCGGCGCGCCAGGGCAACTGTCTTTTATCCACAGCAAACCAGCGCAGAAGCGCTTGCGAAGCATCGACGGCCATGGCCCGCCTATGCCATGGTCCGGGGGATGGAGAAATCGGTCCGGACGAAGAAAAAGCAGGCCGGGGAAGCGCCGCGCGCCAACCGCGCCCGCGCCGTCTCGGACATGCTGCCCGCCGCCGGGGGCGCCGCGTTCCGCCGGTTCGGCTTCGTCCAGTCCTCCATCGTCAGCCGCTGGCGCGAGATCGTCGGCGAGCGCTATGCCCGCGTCTCGTCTCCCGAATCGATCCGCTTCCCGCCGGGCAAGCGCTCCTCGGGGGTGCTCAACCTCGTCGTCGAGGGGGCTCATGCGCCGATGATGCAACATGTCGCGCCGGTGATCGTCGAGCGGGTGAACCGTTTCTTCGGCTACCAGGCCGTCGAGCGCGTGCAGTTCCGGCAGGGCATCGTTCAGGTGGCCAAAGCAAGGCCGCGGATCGCGCCGCCCTCGCTTCGGCCGATCCCGGCGGAGCTGGGGGATTCGCTGAGGGGGATCGCCGACCCCGAGCTTCGCGCCTGCCTCGAGGCGCTGGCCCGCGGCGTGGCGGAATCGGGCGAGGGGAGCAGGCCGGCGACAGCGCTGGCGATACCGCTCGTCGGCAGAATTGGAGAAAGGAAGACATGAAGGCATCGATGCTCGGCGGCGCCGCCGCCCTGGCCCTCCTCCTCGCCGGCTGCGGCGGTGGGAGCGACAGCGGCAATGCCGCCGCCGCCAACGTCAACGCGCCGCTGAAGCCGATCGCGGCGCCGCAGGGCGACTGGCGGGAAGTCGTGTCGGAAACCCCCGAGGGCGGCTTCCGCATGGGCAATCCCGACGCGCCGGTGAAGCTGGTCGAATATGCCTCTTTGAGCTGCCCGCACTGCGCCGAGTTCGAGGAGCAGGGCGTGCCCAAGCTTCGCGACACCTACGTCAGGAGCGGCCAGGTGAGCTGGGAGTTCCGCACCTATCTCCTGTTCGGAAGCGATCCCGGCGTCTCGATGCTGCTCCACTGCCAGGGCGCGACGCCCTTCTTCCGGCTGACCGAGGAGCTCTACGCCACCCAGCGGGAGTGGGAGGGCAAGCTCCAGAATCTGTCTCAGGAGCAGCAGCAGCAGCTCCAGAACATGCCGCCGCAGCAGGCGGCGACCGCGCTGGTGCCGCTGCTCGGGCTCGACCAGTTCTTCCGCCAGCGCGGCATGCCGCAGGCCAGGGTCCAGGCCTGCCTCGCCGACCGCGCCGGCCTCGAAAAGGTCGCCGCGATCAAGACGCTGGGCGACAAGGAGGGCGTCACCGGGACTCCGACCTTCTTCATCAACGGCAAGATGGCGCCCGAGACGGCGAGCTGGGACAAGCTCGAGCCGCAGCTGAGAGCCGCGATCAAATGATCCGCGCGTCGCTCGCCTTCGCCTTGGCGGCCGCTCTGCCCTTGGGTGCGGCCGCCGACGCCGCGCCGGCGCGGCGCGCGGCGCCGGCCGCGCGCGACTGGAGCCGCGCGGTGGTGGCCACGCCCGAGGGCGGCTTCCGAATGGGCAATCCCGCCGCGCCGGTGAAGCTGGTCGAATATGGCTCGCTCACCTGCCCGCATTGCGCCGCCTTTGCGCGCGAGGGCGCGCCGCCGCTCGTCGCCCGCTACGTCCGCACCGGCAAGGTGAGCTACGAATTCAGGAACTATATCCTGAACGGCGTCGACGTCACCGCCACCCTCCTCGCCCGTTGCGCCGGCTCCAATTTCTTCCGGATGGCCGACAGGCTCTACGCGACCCAACCCGAATGGATGGACCGCATCGCCGGTCTCAGCAACGCCGAGAAGGACCAGTTGAAGGCCCTCCCCGAAGGGCAGCGGCTCCTGCGCCTCGCCGAGATCGGCGGCCTCACCCAGCTGGCCGGACGCTACGGGGTCGCCCCGGCGCGGGCGCGGCGGTGCCTGGCGGATCCCGCCGGCATGGCCCGGCTGGGCAAGATCTACGAGGCGGCCAATGCCGCGGGCGTGCAGGGGACGCCGACCTTCTTCGTCAACGGCACGCTGCTCGAAGGCAATACGTGGGCCGCCGTCGAGCCGGCGCTGAGGAGAGCGGGCGGCTGACCATGGGCGGTGGGGGGCAGGCATGCAGATAAAGCGGCTGAAGCTTTCCGGCTTCAAGAGCTTCGTCGAGCCGGCCGAGCTCCGCGTCGAGCCGGGCCTCACCGGCGTCGTCGGACCCAATGGCTGCGGCAAGTCGAACGTGCTCGAGGCGATACGCTGGGTGATGGGCGAATCCTCGCCCAAGTCGATGCGCGGCGGCGGGATGGACGACGTCATCTTCGCCGGCACCGCCACCCGGCCGGCGCGCGACTTCGCCGAAGTCTCCCTGCTCCTCGAGCGCGAGGCCGAGGACATGCCCGGCGACGTGACCCTGGCGCCGGTGGGCGACGTCGAGGTTACCCGGCGGATCGAGCGCGGCGCCGGCTCCGCCTACCGAGTCAACGGGCGCGACGTCCGGGCCAAGGACGTCGCCTTGCTGTTCGCCGATGCCGCCACCGGCGCCCACTCCCCCGCCCTCGTCAGCCAGGGCAAGATCAGCCAGGTCATCGCCGCCAAGCCGACTGAGCGGCGCATGATGCTGGAGGAAGCGGCGGGCATTTCCGGCCTCCACGTCCGCCGCAAGGACGCCGAGCAGAAATTGCGCGCGACCGAGGCCAATCTCGTCCGTCTCGACGAGGTGCTGGGCGACATGGAGATGCGCGCCTCGGCGCTCCGCCGCCAGGCCAAGGCCGCCGAGCGCTACCGCAAGCTCTCCGACCAGATCCGCGTGGCCGAGGGGCGGATGATCTTCGCCCGCTGGCGCGAGGCGGCCGAGGCCGCCGACGCGGCGAAGAACGAGGCCGAGGCTGCCGTCGCCGCGGTCGAAAAGGCGTCCGAGGCGCAGCGCGCCGCGGCGGCCTGGCAGACGCAGGCCGCACAAGAGCTGGCGGGGAAGCGCGCCGCGGCCCAGGCGGCGCGCGAGCAGGCGACGTCGCTCGGCCACCAGCTCGCGACGCTCAGGGCCGAGCGAGACACGATCGCGCGGCGCATCCGGGAGCTGGCCGACCGCCGCTCCACCCTGCTCGCCGACCGGGCGCGCGAGGCGGCCCTCGGCGAGGACGCGAAGGCGGCGCTCACGCGGCTGGAGCAGGAAGGGCGCGACATCGCCGCCCGCCTCGCCGCCGCCGAGGCGTCGCGCGGCACCATCGACATCCGCACCGTGGAGCTGGAGGATGCCGCCCGCGCGGCCGAGGCCGAGCTCGGCCAGGCGCGCGCCGCCCAGGCCGCCGAGCAGGCCGAGGCGCGGGTCGCGCAGTCTGCGCTGGAAGCGGCGCGAACCAGGCTGGACCGGGCCGAAGCGGACACCCGGCGGCTTGCGGAGGCGGTTGCCGGCCTGGGCGACGATACCCCCCATGCCAAGGCGCTCGCCGCCGCCCGCGCCCGTCGCGAGGCCGCCGAGGCGCGGCTCGCCGGGGCGGCCGACGCGATCGCCGCCGCGGAGATAATGCGGCAGGAGGCGGCCGCCGCGCGCGACGCCGCGGAGAGCGAGGGTGCCGGAGCGCGCGCGGCGCTGACGGCGCTCGAATCGGAAGCGAAGGCGCTGATCAAGGCGGTCGAAGGGTCGAGCGGCGACCGCGCGATCAACCATGTGAAGGCCGATCGGGGCTATGAGCGCGCGCTCGCCGCCGCGCTCGGCGACGATCTCGATGCCGCCCTCGAGGGAGACTCGCCACGACGCTGGACCGGCGCGGAGGTGGGCGCAGGCGATCCGCCCCTTCCTCCGGGTTGCGAGGCCTTGGCCGGGCATGTCCGCTCCCCCGCGGCCCTTGCCCGCCGCCTGGCGCAGGTGGCGGTCGCGGACGAGGATAAAGGCGTGGCCCTCGCCGTCGGCCAGAGGCTCGTCACGCGCGACGGGCGGCTGCGCCGCTGGGATGGGTTCGTCGCGACGGGCCTCGGCGCCGCGGCCGCGGAGCGGCTGATCCGAGTCAACCGGCTCGCCGAGATCGAGCAGGCCCTCCCCCCCGCGGCGGCGCTCGTCGACGCGGCGGAGCGGCGGACCCGGGCGGCGCTCGGCGAGATGGCCTCGGCCCGGGACTCGGGCGACGCCGCCCGCCGGGCGGAGACCGAGGAGGCCGCCGTCATTCGCGAGGCGGCGCGGGCCGAGGACATGGCCCGCACCGAGATCGAGCGGCTGGAGATCCGCCGCACCGGACTCGCCGAGCGGGTCGAGCAGGCACGGCAGGATCTGGGCGAGGCGGAGGCCGCCTTTGCCGCCGCCGGCCGCGTCGTCGCAATCCTTCCCGACGCCGCCGCGACCGAAGCGCGCGTCGGCAACCTTCGCCGCGGCGCGGAGCGCGCGCAGCAGGCGCTCGCCGAAGTCCGCGCCGAGGCCGCGACCCACGCGCGCGCCATCGGCGCCGACCGCCAGCGCGCCGAGGCGGCGCTCAAGGAGTGCGCCGACTGGACCGTCCGCGCCGCCGAGGCCGGCAAGCGCCACGCCGACATGGGCCGCCGCATCGCCGAGGCGGAGGAGCAAGCGGAGCGCCTCGCCGACGCCCCGGAGGCGATCGCCCGTCGGGTCGAGGCGATCGAGTCCGAGAGTGCCGCCGCGGCCGGTGAGGCCGAAGCCGCCGCCGAGGCGGAGCGGGCCGGCGAAGCGGCGCTGCGCTCGACGGAGGCGCGGCTGGCCGAGGTCGGCGAGGCGCTCGCCACCGCCCGCGAGGCGCGGGCCGGCGCCGTCGCCCGCCACGAAAATCAGGAGATGCGCCGGGTCGAGATGGGCCGCATCTCCGGCGAGCGCTTCGAATGCCCGCCGCCGCTCCTCCCGGGCAAGCTCGGCTTCGGCGACGGCTCGATCGCGGCGGCCGGCGAGGAATCCTCGCGCCACGAGCGCATGCTCGCCGAGCGCGAGCGGATCGGTCCGGTCAACCTCGTCGCCGAGCGCGAGCTCGAGGAGCTGGACGAGACCCGCGCCGCCAGCGCCGCCGAGCGCGAGGAGCTGGGCCAGGCGATCCATCGCCTGCGCGGCTCGATCGGGAGCCTCAACCGCGAGGGCCGCGCCCGCCTGCTCGCCGCCTTCGAGACGGTCGACCGCCATTTCCGCAGCCTCTTCACCACCCTGTTCGAAGGGGGCCAGGCGCATCTCGAGCTGGTCGAATCCGACGATCCGCTGGAGGCCGGGCTCGAGATCATGGCCCAGCCGCCGGGCAAGCGCCTCTCCACCCTCACCCTGCTCTCCGGCGGCGAGCAGGCGCTGACCG
The DNA here is from genome assembly GCA_036403015.1 of Allosphingosinicella sp. Taxonomy (GTDB): domain Bacteria; phylum Pseudomonadota; class Alphaproteobacteria; order Sphingomonadales; family Sphingomonadaceae; genus Allosphingosinicella. Next base: position 380 of record DASWRU010000096.1, on the reverse strand, counting down.
CGATCGCCCTCATCTTCGGCCTGTTCCTCACCAACCCGGCGCCGATCTGCGTTCTCGACGAGGTTGACGCCCCTCTCGACGACGCCAACATCGAACGCTTCTGCGACCTCCTCGACCGAATGACCGCCGAGACCGTCACCCGCTACCTCATCGTCACCCACAACGCCGTGACGATGAGCCGCATGCACCGCCTGTTCGGCGTGACCATGATCGAAAAAGGCATAAGCCGCCTCGTCAGCGTCGATCTGGGCGGCGCAGAGCGCCTGCTCGCGGCAGAATAAGCTTCAGCGCACCGGCGCGGCGTCGCCGAGCCAGCGGCCGCTGTTCTGGAATTCGGGGCGGACCGTGGACACGGGGAGGTTGTCGTTCGGCGCGGGCGC
>DASWRU010000095.1:0-13021 GCA_036403015.1 Allosphingosinicella sp. | reverse complement strand
CTGCACGTTGAAATGGACGTTGCCGTCGCCGAGGTGGCCGAAGGCGATGACTCGGGTGCCGGGGAAGCGCTGCTCGACCGCGGCGGCCGCGCTCTCCATGAAGGCCGGCATCGCCGCGACCGGCACCGAGATGTCGTGCTTCAGCGCCGGCCCCGAGTGCCGCTCCGCCTCCGATATGCTGTCGCGCAGCCGCCAGAAGGCCTCGGCCTGCGCCTCGCTCACCGCCAGCGCCGCATCGCCCAGCAGCCCCGCCTCCGCGGCCTCGACCAGCGGCGGCTCCAGAGCGGCGTCGACCGCCTCGACCAGCACGTTCCAGGACGCCGGCGCGGCGAGAGGCGGGCGAGTGCCCGGCACATAAGCGAGGACGAGATCGAGGGCGCGCCGCGGCACCAGCTCGAAGCTTTCGACCGCCGGCCCGGTCCGATCCTCCAGGAAACGCAGCAGCGCGAGCGCGGCCGAGGGCGTCGCGACGCCGCACCAGGCGACGCTGCGCGAGGCCGCGGCGGGAAACAGCCGCAGGCTCGCCGCGGTGACGATGCCGAGCGTGCCCTCGGCGCCGATCAGGAGCTGCTTCAGGTCGTAGCCGCGATTGTCCTTCCGAAGGGCGGAGAGGCCCTCGTAGAGCGAGCCGTCCGGCAGCACGGCTTCGAGGCCGGCGACGAGCGAACGCATCGGCCCGAAGCGGAGCACCTGCGTGCCGCCGGCATTGGTCGATACGAGCCCGCCCACCGTGGCCGACCCCTTGGCGCCGAGCGTGAGGGGGAATCGCCGCCCCGCCGCGGCCGCCGCTTCGTGGACGTGGGTGAGGATGGCGCCGGCCTCGGCGACGAGCACATTGTCCTCGGCCGAGACGGTGCGGATCGCGTTCATCCGCCGCAGCGAGAGGAGGAGGACGCCGCCTTGCGCGGGCGGCGTGGCGCCGCCGACCATCGAGCTGTTGCCGCCCTGCGGCACGATGCCGACGCCGGCTTGCGCGCACGCCGTGACGACCTCCCGCACGTCTGCCGCGCTCGCCGGCGAGACCAAAGCCGCCGCCCTGCCGTGGTAGCGGCCGCGCCAGTCGGTCAGCCACGGCGCCATGTCGTCCTCGTCGCGGGTGAAGCCGCGCGGGCCGAGGCGGGCCTCGAGCCGGGCCAGCAGGGCGTCTGGGGGCGGGTTGAGCACGGACATTCCGGTGCCGGACTTAACCTGTTTATGCAAAGGGTTTCGCGGCAGCGGCTAAACACCTGATTCGCGGGCCTAAACCGAATCGAGCATGGTTGCCCCGGAACGCGAGCGCCTCGATCCTTTTCGCGTCCGGAACAAAAGCCGAGCTTTGGCGCTTTAAGCGCTTTCGCTGAAAGGGCCGCGGGAGCGGGGTCGCATTGACGAAGGCCGGGATGTTGATGGCAGCGGTGGCCGGCGGCGCCGTCGCGCTGGCGACCGCGGCGGGGGCGCAGCCGTCGCACCCCTCCACCACCACGAGCCCTTCCTCTTCGACGAGCCCCCCCTCTTCCACGAGGCCTGGGCCCGCCGAGGCCTCGCCCGCGACCGATCCCAACGCCCCGATCGTCCCCGACGATCAGTTCCGCAAGGAGCTGCCGCCGCTCGATCCGGACCTCGCCAAGCCGCTCGAACCGCTGGAGACGTTCGACGTCGAGGACGGCAAGGCTCCCGCCACGGCCCCCGCCCCCCTCCCCGCGGTCACGGCCACCGGCGCCCTGCCCCCGGCCGGCGCCCCCACCGATCCCGCGCTCACCGAGCCGCTGACGCCGATCGGCAGCTTCGACGTCACCACGCCTGCGCCGACCGAAGGCAAGGCCGCCGCCGACGAGAGCGCGCCCGAGCCGGTCCGCTACACTCTGGTGGTCGAAGGCCTCGACCAGGTCGGGCTCGAAGGCCGCTTCCGTGGCCTCTCCGCCCTCGCCGACGCGGACGGCGAGGCGACCAACGGCGCGATGATCTCGGCGCGGGCGAAGGAGGATGAGCTGCTCGCCGTCCGCATCCTGCGCTCGGAAGGCTATTACGACGCCACCGCCCTCTCCTCGATCGAGCAATTGCCGGACCAGCCGGGGCGGATGCGGGTCGTCGTCACGGCGGTGCCGGGCCCGCGCTACAAGCTCGGCGACATCGTCATCGCCCATGCCGCGCCGGAGCCGGCGGCGCTCGCCCGCGAGGCGCTGCCGCTCAAGACCGGCGACCCGATCGTCGCCGCCAATGTCGAGGGCGGCGAAGCGAACGTGCGCCTGCGCCTGCCGCAGCAGGGCTATCCGTTCGCCGAGGTCGGGCTGCGCGACATCCTTCTCGATCCCGCAACCCTGCGCGGCGCCTATACGCTGCCCGTCGATCCCGGCCCGAAATCGACCTTCGCCGGCTTCACCACGGAGGGCCATCTCGCCTTCGACGCGAAGCATGTCGGAGTGCTCGCCCGCTTCAAGCGCGGCGAGCTCTACGACAGCCGAAAGGTCGACGATTTGCGCGAGGCGATGGTCGCGACCAACCTCTTCCGCACCGTCGCCGCCGAGCCGGTGCGGACCGGCGAGATCGCCCCCGACGGCACCGAATATGTGAACGTCCGAGTCCGCCAGGAGGCCGGACCCGCCCGCTCGCTCGCCGCGAGCGCGGGCTATTCGACCGGGGAGGGCCTGCGCGCCGAGGCGACCTGGGAGCATCGCAACCTGTTCCCGCCCGAAGGGGGGCTGCGGGTCTCCGCGATCGGCGGCACCCAGGAGCAGGCGCTGCGCGTCGCCTTCCGCCGCAACAATGCCGGCAAGCGCGACCGCACCGTGCTGATCCAGGCCGAGGCGGGCCGGCGCGACCTGCCCGCCTTCAAGGGCTATACCGCCCGCCTCTACGGGCTGATCTCGCGCGAATCGACGCCGATCTGGCAGAAGAAGTGGACCTGGGCCTATGGCGGCGAGCTGATCGCCACCAACGAGAGCGAGAGGAGCTTCCCGCCCCTCTCCCTGAAGACCGCCTATTTCCTCGCCGGCCTCGCCGGTCAGCTCGGCTACGACGCCTCCAACAGCCTGCTCGACCCCACCAAGGGCTTCCGAATCCTCGGCCGGATCAATCCGGAAACCTCGCTTCGCAAGCCGACCCAGCCCTATATCCGCAACATCGTCGAAGGCAGCGTCTATTATCCGGCCGGCGACAATCTCACCGTCGCCGCCCGCGCCCGCGTCGGGTCGATCTACGGCGCCGCGATGAGCGAGCTGGCGCCGTCGCGGCGGCTTTACGCCGGCGGCGGCGGGTCGGTGCGCGGCTTCGGCTTCCAGGAGCTGGGGCCGAGGGTCGAGGTGGCGAACCCCAAATTCGATCCGAACGATCCCAAGGAGAAGGATCCGCCGACCATTTCCGTTCCCACCGGCGGGCGCAGCCTGGTCGAATTCGCGCTCGAAGGCCGCTACCGCTTCGGCAATTACGGCGTGGTCGGCTTCGTCGACGCGGGCCAGGTCTATGAAAGCCAGACGCCGCGCCTCTCCAACATGCGCTACGGCGTCGGCATAGGCGGGCGGTTCTACACCAATTTCGGGCCGCTGCGCGCCGACATCGCCATGCCGATCGCCCGCCGCAAGGGCGAGGCGAAGTTCGCCGTCTACGTCTCGATCGGCCAAGCCTTCTGATGGCGAGCGGCGCGCCCGAGGGGACCGAGGTCCACATCGTCTCCCGCGGCCGCCTGCGCGCCCGCGCCGCGGCGAGATGGACCGGCATCGTCCTCGCCGGCCTGGTCGTCCTCGCGCTCCTCTTCCTGGTCTGGCTGAACAGCGATTTCGGCCGCCGCTTCGTCGTCAAGCAGATCAACCAGATGGAGATGGCCTCCGGCCTCGACATCCGGGTCGGCCGAATCGAAGGCTCGCTGTTCGGCGAGATGACGCTGCGAGACCTCAGCCTCGCCGATCCGAAGGGCCGCTTCTTCGCCGCGTCGGAGGCGAAGATGGACTGGCGGCCGCTCGCTTATTTCAGCAACCATATCGACATACGCTCGCTCGACATCCCACGCGCGCGGCTGTGGCGGCTCCCGGTGCTGCGGCCGGGCGACCCGAACGCGCCGCTCCTCCCGAACGTCAACGTCGATATCGGCCACCTGAAGGTCGGCCAGATCTATGTCGACCCGGCGGTGACCGGCTACCGCCACCTTCTCAACCTCGACGGCACCGCGAAGATCGCCAGCGGCCGCGCCCAGCTCGGCCTCGCCGTCAACGCCGTCGCCGCGCCGGGCCTGCCCGGCGGCGACAGGATGGTGCTGCGGCTCGACGCGGTGCCGGCCCGCAACCGGCTCGACATGGGCCTGAAGGTCGACGCGCCGGGCAACGGCTTCGTCGCCGGCCTCGCCGGGCTCACCCAGCCGCTTTCCGCCCGAGTCAACGGCCGCGGCAGCTGGGCGGATTGGAACGGCCGCGCCGTCGCGCAGCTCGGCGGCAAGGCCTTCCTCAACCTCGGCATCAACGCGAAGAACGGCACCTTCACCCTCGCCGGTCCGGCCAGCCCGGCTTTGCTCCTCGCCGCCGGGCCGGCGCGGCGGCTGCTCGAGCCCAACGTCGAAGTGAACCTCGTCACCACGCTCAGCCAGCGCCGCGCCGACACGCGCCTGCGCCTCAGCTCGCCCGCCATGGCGCTCGGCCTCGAAGGCCTGATCGACCTCGGCCGAAGCCAGTTCACCAACGTCAAGCTCGCCGTCCGCCTGGCCCAGCCCGGCGTGATCGCCCCCGGCCTCAGCGCCCGCAACCTCCAGCTCGCCGCCGTCCTGAACGGCCCCTTCAAGACCCCCTTCGTCGCCTACGATTTGCGCGCCGCCGCGCTCGGCTTCAACGGCACGATCGTCGAGGGCCTCGAGGCGCGCGGCCGCGCCAAGGTCGACGCCGACCGAATCTCCGTCCCGGTCTCGGCGCGGGCGCGGCGGATCGCCGGGCTCGACCCGTCGCTCGGCGGCCTCCTCACCAACGTCGCGGTCAACGGGACGCTCAACGTCAGCGGTACCACGATCCTCTCCGACGACCTGCGCATCCGCTCCGACCGCCTCAACGCCACCACCGTCATCGTCGCCGATCTCGCCAAGGGCCAATACCGCGCCGGCATCCAGGGAACCGTCAACGGCTATCACATGGAGGGGATCGGCCTCCTCGACATCACCACCCACATGGACGTGTTCACCGCCAAGGGCGGCTTCGGCATTCGCGGCAAGGTGGCGGTCCGGACTCGGCGCATCGACAATGCTTCCGCCGCCGGCTTCCTCAAGGGCAACGCCACCGCCGCGGCCGACGTCGTGATGGACCCCTCCGGCACGATCCGGCTCGACCATATCCGCCTCAGCTCGCCCGGCCTTCGGATAACGTCCGGCGACGGCACCTACTGGCGCGACGGCCGCATCCACTTCCGCCTTGCCGGCGTGTCGCAAGCCTATGGCCCGCTGGCGGTGGTGCTGACCGGGACGGCGACCCGGCCGCAGGTCCAGCTGAGGGCGGCGCGGCCCGGTTTCGGCATCGGCCTCCGCGACATCAAAGCCACGGTGCGGTCGACCGCGGCGGGCTACGTCATCTCCGCCACCGGCCAGTCCGATTACGGGCCGTTCGCCGCCGACGTGACGATCCTCGCAAGCCGCGGCCCGATGACGATCGACATACGCCGCCTCACCTTCGCCGGCCTGACCTTCGCCGGACGGGTGGTGCAGACCCGCGCCGGCCCGTTCGCGGGAACGCTGACCATGACCGGCCAGGGGATGGACGGGATGATCCGTCTCGCCGCGGCCGGGCGCTACCAGCAGGTTCAGGTCAGCGCTCGGGCCAACGGCGCGACCGTCCCGGGCGCCACCCCGATCCTCATCCAGCGCGGCATCGTCGAGGCGACCGCCATCCTCTACCCCGGCGCGCCGCAGGTCACCGGCGACGTACAGCTCGCCGGCGTGCGCAGCCGCAACTTCTACCTCGCTTCGGCGCGTGTCCGCGCCGATTACCGCAACGGCCGCGGCACCGCCCAGGCGTTCGCCGAGGGGACGAGCGGGGTGCCCTTCCGAGTCGGCCTCAACGCGGCGATGGAGCCCGGCCACATCCGCGCCGCCGCCCAGGGCATCGTCAACCGCATCCCGTTCCGCCTCGCCCGGCCGGCCGACATCCGCAAGGTGGCCGGCGGCTGGCAGCTCGCCCCCACGCAACTGGTCGTGCCGCAGGGCAACGTCCTCCTCGCCGGCCGCTACGGCAACGGCATGGAGGTCCAGGCGCGCCTCCAGAACCTTGACATCTCGATCGTCAACGCCTTCTCGCCCGGCCTGGGGCTTGCCGGCCGCGCCACCGGCAGCGTCGATTTCGCCCAGGCGAACGGCGCCGCCTTCCCCCACGCCGAGGCGCGGCTCAACGTCGCCGGCTTCAGCCGGACCGGCATCGCCGTGCGCTCGCCGCCGGTCGACCTCGCCATGCTCGGCACCCTGGGTCCCGAAGGCGGCGCGCTCAACGCGGTGATCCGGCGGCAGGGCGCGCTGATCGGCCGCGCCCAGTTCCGCCTGCAGCCGCTCTCGGCCGCGGCGGGGAGCTGGACGGCGCGGCTGATGGCCTCGCCGCTGGCGGGCGGCATCCGCTACAACGGCCCGGCCGACGTCCTCTGGTCGTTCAGCGGCATCGCCGACCAGCATCTCTCCGGCCCGATCGGCGTCGCCGCCGATTTTACCGGCCGCGTCGACAACCCGCAGCTGACCGGCATCGTCCGCGCCAACAACCTCACCTACACCAACGAGACCTACGGCACCCGGATCACCAACCTGGCGCTGCAGGGCCGCTTCACCAGCTCCACGCTCGAAATCACCCAGCTCTCCGGCCGCGCCGGCCAGGGCACGATCATCGGCCAGGGCAGCGTCGGCTTCGCCTCGACAGCCGGCTATCCGATCGACATCCGCCTCCACATGCAGGACGCCCAGCTCGCGCGCAGCGACAATCTCGGCGCGACTCTCACCGGCGATCTCGCCATCACCAACAGCCGGGCGGGCGGAGCGCTGATCAAGGGCGATCTCGAGCTTCCCAACGTGCGCTATCAGATCATCCGCCAAGGCGCGGCCCAGGTCATCGAGCTCGCGGGCGTCCGCCGCAAGGGCGAGCCGCTGCCCGACCCCAAGGCGGTGCAGGAGGCGCAAGCCGGCGGCACGCCCAGCGTCTGGAAGCTCGACCTCAGGCTGCGCGCGCAGAACCAGGTGTTCGTCGCCGGCATGGGCCTCGAATCCGAATGGTCGGCGGACCTGCGCGTCCAGGGCACGACGGCGACGCCGAGCATGGTCGGCGAGGCGAACCTCATCCGCGGCACCTACAGCTTCAGCGGCCAGCGCTTCGACGTGACTCAGGGCCATGTCCAGTTCACCGGCGCCCGTCCGCCCAACCCGCGCATCGATCTCGTCGCCACCGCCAACATCAAGGACGTCGACGTCTCGATCAACGTCAGCGGCAGCGCCAACAACCCGCAGATCGCCTTCACCTCCTCGCCCGCTCTGCCGCAGGACGAGATCATGGCGCGGATCCTGTTCGGCGGCTCGGTGAGCGAGATATCGGCCCTCCAGGCGGTCCAGCTCGCGTCGTCGCTGAACGGCTTGCGCGGCGGCTCCGGCGGCCTCAACCCGCTCGGCAAGCTGCGCTCGGCCACCGGTCTGGCGCGCCTGCGCGTCCTCGGCGCCGACCAGGCCACCGGCCGCGGCACCGCGGTCGCCGCCGGCTTCTACATCGGCAAGAACATCTACATGGAGGTCATCACCGACGCCCGCGGCTACACCGCCACCCAGCTCGAGATCGCGCTGTCCAAGGCGCTCAGCGCCCTCTCCGCGTTCAGCCCGTCGGGCGGCGGCAACAACGTCAGCGTCCGCTACCGCAAGCAATATTGACGCGGCCCGGATCGGATACCCGCTCGGCTCACAACCCAAGCCTCGGTTGCGGCAACGCGTCGCCGCCCCTAAGCCGCGGCGATGGACTGGCACCAGCTCAAGGCGTGGCTCGAGGTGGCGAGCGGCCTCAACATGGACGCGCTCCACGTCCATGCCGGAATTCTGCTGCAGCTGCTCGCGGCCTTGCTCCTGCGCCGGCCGCTCAGGAGTCCGCTCCCCTGGCTGGTCGTGTTGCTCGGCGAGGCGGCGAACGAATATTACGACCTCACCTACGAGATCTGGCCGACCCGCGCCGACCAGTGGGCGGAGAGCGCCCGCGACCTGTGGAACACGATGGCGATCCCGACCGCGCTCCTCATCCTCTGCCGCTGGTTTCCCGGCCTGCTGGTGGGCCGCCGCGCCTCAGCGGCCGATGCGGGTGAGGCGGGCGGCGAGGCGGGGCAGAGCGGGGATGGCGGCGACCAGGCGCATCAGCACCGAGCGGGGTAGCCGCCGCTCCGCCGCCCAGCGCAGCCCCTCGGCCACCATCAGCGGGAAAGCGGCGCGCTCGCCGAGCCTCCGCTGATAGGCCTCGGCGCTCGCCCCCGCCTCCACCATCGCCGCCGCCTGCAGTCCGCTCTCGAGCGCGATGGCGATGCCGTCGCCGGCCAGTGAGGCGATCACCGCGCCCTGGTCGCCGAGCCGGTAGAGGCCCGGCTCCGTCTCCCTCGCCCACCAGCCATAGGGGATTCCCGAGACGGCGCTCCAGCCGATCGGCTCGGCCTCGGCCAGCCGGCCGCGCAGCGCCGGCAGCTCTTCCCCCAAAGTGCGGATCAGGTTCGGTATGCCGCCGGCGCGCCGGATTCGGCGGCGGGCGACCGAGAGGCACAAATTCGCGCACCCGTCCTCCTGGAGGAGCAGCCCCGCATAGCCGCCGTCGAACAGGTGCAGCTCGATCGTCCCTTCCAGCGCTCGGTCGAGCGCGGGGGAGGGGGAGAGGGCGGTCCTGAGGCCGACCGGGTCGTCGGCGGTGTCGCGCGGCCGCGCGGCGCCGCGCAGCTCGTACTTGCCGGTGGCGAGGAGCAGGGTGTCGGCCGCCATCTCTTCCCCGTCGTCGAGGCGGATGCTTCGGCGGACGGGGTTGGCGGCCTTGGCGGCGCGGCCCCGCTGGACGTCGGCGCCGGCGTCGCGGGCCGCGGCGAGCAGGGTCTCGTCGAGGCAGCGGCGCGACAGGCCGGCGGCGGGACGCGGCAGCGGCGACTCGGCCAAGATGTGGTCGGCGACCAGGCGGAGCCGTTCGATCGGATGGGCGCCGAGCGCGGCCGGGTCGATGCCGAGCTTGCCCAGCGCCGCCAGAGCGTCCCAGCCGACGAAGGCGCCGCAGACGACGTCGTGGGGCTCGCTCGTCCGCTCGATCAGCCGCGGCCTCGCGCCCGCTCTGGCCAGTGCGATCGCCGCCGCCGAGCCGGCGGGGCCGCCGCCGACGATCAAGGCGGGCGCGCGCCGGCGGACGATCACGAAAGCGGGCTTGCGGCGCCGGCGTCCCCGCCCGCGGCTTGCCCGCTCATGCGGCGCGCCGGAAGTGGAAGCCTTCCGCCGCCAGCCCCGGCCCGAACGCCAAGGCGACGCCGCGCCGCCGCTCGGGATTGCCGAGCTGTTCGGCGAGCACGAACGGCAGGGTGGAGGAGGACATGTTGCCGTAGCGGGCGAGCACGTCGCGCGATTCGGCGAGCGCCCCCTGCGGCAGAGCGAGGCCGCTCTCGACCGCGTCGAGCACCGAGCGGCCGCCGGCATGGACCGCCCAGCTGTCGATCTCCTCCGGCGAGGCGTGCCCGAACAGCCGGTGCCGGAACCCCTCGTCGCGCAGCGCCTCGGCGATTCGGCCGGGCACCTCGCCCGAAAGCTGCATGGCGAAGCCCTGATCGCCGATCGTCCAGCGGATCAGCCCGGCCGATTCGGGCAATGTCGCCGCGAACGGGTCCGACATTCCGAACCCCTCCGCCTCGGCCGTCACCAGCGACGCGGTGGCGCCGTCGCCGAACTGGAGCATCGCGAGCAGCGGCTCGATCTCGCTTTCCTCCTGGAGGTGCAGGGTCGAAAGCTCGACCGTCACCACCAGCACCCGCGCCGCGGGTTCCGACCGGACGATATGGTGGGCGAGGCGAAGCGACGATACCGCCGCATAGCAGCCCATGAAGCCGACCAGGGTGCGCTCCACCTCGCCCGGAAGGCCGAGCTCGGCCGCGATCAGCTGGTCGATCCCCGGCGCCACGAAGCCCGTGCAGCTGGCGACGACGAGATGGGTGATGCCGGCGAGCGGCGTCGCCGCCTCGAGCGCCCGAACCGCGCGCAGGGCGAGCCGCGGCGCGGCTTCGCCATAGGCCTGCATTCGGCTTCCGGTCGAAGGCGGCGCGCCATGGTAGAAGCCGCCCTCCTCGACCGGCGAGCCCCCGTCGCGCGACGGCGGCAGCACCGACCAGCGGTGGCGGATCCCCGACCGCTCCGCCATTCGCGCGAACAGCGCGCGCGCGCGCGGATCGGCGACGCGCCGCTCCGCCCAGGCGATGAACGCCCGGTGCACGTCGTGGTCCGGCACGGCGGTCCCGATGGCGTTGATGAAGGCGGTCGGCAGGCGAGGCTCCGGGGCTGTGTCACGGCTCGGTGAGAAAAGCCACTTCTAAGATGAACAATCCCTGAGACAAGTTCCCCCCGAGCGAAAGCGGGCGCAAATATGTGCGCGGGGCCAGGCGAGGGCGGTGCTCGGCGTCGCCCAGGGTCCGTGGACAAATGCGGTCCCCCGGATATGAATGACCATGGTCGGGCCACCCTGGTCGTACCACGCGTGCCCGGCCTTGAATCGACGGCCTGGACAAGGATGCAGTATGAACAAGGTTGCGCGTTTAACGTCCGCTCTCATCTGCGCCTCGATCGCGACGGCGGCGGCGGCATCGTCACCGCCAGCCGATATTTGCGGAGAGGCGACGCCGACGGCTGGATCGCAGCGGCCGTCGACCGCGCCGGTGGCGCGATTGGCGAAGGATTGGGTCGACAGAATCAACTCGCCGGATGACGCCGCCTATGTCCGCTTCGTCAAAGAACGCGGGCCTGGGCTGCGCGACGGCCCGGAGCGGTGGCTGGAGCTGCGAGACGAACTGCGCGGCATCCAATTGTGCGGCGTCAAATCCGCCGAGGCCGACTTCGTGGAGCTGTGGGCGTTCGATCCCAACTTCGACTCCTACGCCATCATGCGGTTTAAACCCGGCGCGACCGAGGCGGAAAAGACCCAGTTCGCGGGCCTGTGGGGAACCGACGCGGCTCCGCCCGGCGCCGTTCCACCGGCCAAGCTGGCGCTGCCCGCCTTGATCGAGGCCGTCGAAGCGCGCGCGGCGAGCCGGGCGGCGAAGGATCAGTTTTCGGGCGCGATCCTCGTGGCGCAACGCGGGCGCGTGCTGTTCCGGAAGGCCTATGGCCTGGCGGATCGCGCGCGCCGCAAGCCGAACACGCTCGATACGCAGTTCCGGTTCGGATCGATGGGGAAGATGTTCACGGCGGTCGCGATCATGCAATTGGTCGAGAAGGGCAGGATCGACCTGGAGGCGCCGATCGGGCGCTACCTCACCGATTATTCGAACCGGGATATTGCGACCAAGGTGACCGTCGCCAACCTCCTCAGCCATACGGGCGGAACGGGCGACATTTTCGGACCCGATTTCGACCGGCGCAAGGCGTCGCTGCGCAGCACGAAGGATTATGTCGGTCTCTACGGCAACCGCGCTCCCGAATTCGCGCCTGGAAGCCGCCAATCGTACAGCAATTACGGCTTCATCCTCCTCGGCCGGATCGTGGAGCAGGTATCGGGCCTGCGATACGATGATTACATTCAGCGGAACATCTTCAAACCGGTCGGCATGGCTTCGACCGGAAACCGGCCGGAGAGCGAAATCCTGCCGCGCCGCGCCGTCGGCTATATGGGGTCGGGCGCGCGGCTGAAGAGCGCTGACGATTTGCTTCCCCTCAACGGCACGGCGGCCGGCGGCGGCTATGCCACGGTCGGCGACTTCAACCGCTTCGTCGGCGGCCTGACGTCCCACCGGCTGCTCCGCGGCGAGACGCTTCAAAAGCTCATCGACGGCGGCGTAAGAACCGCCGACGGGCAGTTCGCCGCATTCGATTTCGGCGGGACGATGGCGGACGCCGGGCCTTTCATCGGGCATGGTGGCGGCTTCCCGGGAATAAGCGCTTCGCTTCAGCACTTCCTGAAGAGCGGAATCACCGTGATCGTCCTCGCCAACCGCGATCCCGGCACCGCCGAAAGCATCGCGATCTTCGCCGCGCACCGATTGCCCGCCAATTGAGCGCGTGGCAGTAAACAGTGACGGTATACATTTCTCAGTTGCACACGCCCCGCTCAGGGTGTCGAAAAATATATACTGTCACTGTTTTCGATGGCGTGAGGGGCGGACCTGGTCAAGGGCAGGCGGGTCGGCAGTGCGGAAATATGTGCGCACGCCTCGTCACGGCGGGCCGGCGCAAACGAACGGGGGTGTCGGGACTGGAGCGGCCGGACAATTGCTACAACTGGCACTAAGCCGTCCGCCAGTTCTTTGGCTCATTCTGACCGATTGTCGACAGGCAGGTTTCAGGCGGGCCAAGGCAGAAACGTGCCGTTTGCGGCACATCGGACTTCCTTGGTTTGAGGGCAGGATGAGTCCTTCAGCTAATCGCGAAGTGATAGTCGCCAACATATCTAACGCTCGTGATATCCGCCATTCACGCTCCCCGGTAGCTTGCAACCATGACATCGATAAGCTTCTGCGGGTCCAGCGCATATGAGTCAAATACCAACCGCTTGGCTCCCAGATCGATCTCTACCGAATAAGGCTCTAACGCGGAGAGCTGTTTGGTGGCCAGCGAGTCTCCCGCGAGGTAGGTGACCAGATCGCACGTGGTAAACCCATCGCTCGTCCAAAATCTGAGATCATGCCCATCTCCTCCGAGCGTCCCGTTCTGCAGGACGTTGATCAGTTCATGCGCTTGCCGCACAGGGTGGCCGTTGAACTGAACGCCATGAAAAATTCTGTTTGCGATAACGATGCCTGTGTACAGTTCCGCAGTCGGCGGAACTTTCCAGCCCAATTTGCCAAACAAAGTTGCTTGATTGCGCGGGTCTCTGAACAAATCACGCCGAACGTCGAGCTGGTCTTGAGC
>DASWRU010000094.1:0-129682 GCA_036403015.1 Allosphingosinicella sp. | reverse complement strand
GCCGGGATGGTCCTTGCCCGAGCCGCCCATCGGGTCCTGGTCGTAATCCTCCTCGCGCGTGCCGCCGCCGCCGGCGTCGGAGCCGCTGCCGTGCACCTCGCCGCTGACCGGATCGAAGCTCGCCGGCTGGCCGCGCTCGCCATCCTCCATGTCATATGCTCCTTCGCCCGAATGAACGCCCCGCCGCGCGGGCGCGTTCCCGACTCCGTTCGTCGCTTCCGCCCGCACCCTTCCCGGCGGCGGCGCGTTTCAGCCCCGAAACCACACCAGCAGGAGACCGGCCTTGTTCAACCAGGATCACGACATCAGCGTCCTCAATGGCCTCATCGAGACCACGATCGACAGCATCGACGGCTACCAGCACTCGGCGAGCGAGGCGACGAACAGCCGCTTCAGCCAGATCTTCCGCGACCGCGCCGCCGAGCGCGAGCAGGTCGTCCAGCAATTGCGGGATCGCGTCCGCGCCCTCGGCGGCACGCCGGAGAGCGACGGCGGCGTCCTCGCCGCCGCCCACCGCCAGTTCCTGTCGCTGCGCGACGCGATCACCGGCAAGGACGACCAGGCGGTGATCGCCGAAGTCGACCGCGGCGAGAGCTACCTGAACGCCAAATGGGAAGCCGCCCTGAACGACCGCGAGCTTTCCGACGAGACGTTGAGCGTCATCAGGCAGGGCTATCAAAGCGTCCGCTCCGGCCACGAGCAGTGGGAAGCGGTCAACAAGGGGCTGAGCGCCGCGAGCTGAGGATGGGGACGGTTCCCGAGCGAGCGCGTCCGGCGGCGCGCTCGCTCGCCTCTCCTTTGCGGCCGGCGACGTGACGCCCGCGACTGAGCGAAGGCTGCTCCAGTCCTGCGTCGCCTTGGCCTGCCTCGTCCCCATCCTCGCGGGCGGCGCCGGAGCGCTGAGGGGGCCGTCCATGCTGAAGGGCGTGGGTGCCGCGGCCCCGACGGACCTGGAAAGCCATTTCCGCTATCTCTCCGGCCTGCTCCTCGGCCTGGGCCTCGCCTTCGCCTGGTGCGTCCCGGCGATCGAGCGCCGGACGCTCCTGTTCCGCACCCTCGGCTTGGTGGCGGTGCTGGGCGGCCTCGCGCGGCTGCTCGGATGGTCGAGCGCGGCGTGCCGAGCGCCGGCCATCTATTCGGTCTGGCGATGGAGCTGGGCGCGGTGCCGCTGCTCCTGCTGTGGCAAGGACGGGTGGCCCGGCGCTTCGGCGCCCGGACAGACCGAAGGGCCGCCGGGCCTGAGCCCGACGACCCTTCCAACATGGTCAGCGGCCGGATGCTCCAGCCCGGAAGACCCGAAAGAGCTTAGTCCTTCATCCCCCGAACGAGCAGAACCGACCTCACTGCTGAACCATGAGACATCGGATCACCTCCTTTCGCTTGTTGTGGCGAGGGCAGGATGAATCATCGCGAATCGCCGTGCAAGGCTTGTATTGATTTTTTTCGGCGCTAGGATTCCATGCTTCGCGCCGGCCTCCCGGCCCCTCCCCCTCTCAGCCGCGGCAATCCTCCGCCACCCGCGCCGGCTCAGGCCAGGTGGGGATGACGAGCGTCGGCCGCCCTTCCGCCTCGATCGTGAAGCGGCCGCGGCTGAAGGCGATCTGGTCGAGCAGGGGGTCGGACGCGGCCAGCGATCCGCCCTCGATCGTGCGAACGCCGTAGGAGGTGCGGACCGCGAACGGGCCGGGCGTGTCCGATCGGGAAAGACGGACCTGCCGCGCGGCGCCATCGCAGCGGACGACGAAGACCGGGGCCATTCCCGGCGCGCCATATTCCGCCTTCGATCCGCCCGAATCGGCGGCGTAGCTCCAGTCGCCCGGAGTCGGCGGCAGGTCGCGCCAGTCCGCGGCGGCGCGCGGCGGCGGGGGCGGAGGAGGGAGGACGACCTGCGGCGCCCGCGGCGGCGGGACCGCCGGGGGCGCCGCCACGGGCCGCTCCGCGCAGCCGGCGAGGAGGGCGAAAATCGCCGCCCCCAGCCACGCGTCCCTCGCCCTGCCGCTGCCGCCGTTCGTCACGCGAGGCGCGAAAGCACGGGAAGCCGCCGGGTCCAAGCAAAAAGCGGCCGGCCAGTGCTTTTCGGGCGGGAGAGGCCTGCGCTCCCGGCCGCCTTGCTCGCGATGCGGCGCCCGCTACAAGCCTGTACGACAGCCAAGATCAGGAGCCGTTCGATGGCCGGCCCAGACACGCCCTATCATGCCCACATCTATTATTCGGCGGACGAGCGCGCGGCCGCCGAGGCGCTGCGGGCGGCGTTCGTCCGGTTCGCGGCGGCGGCGGGCGAGCCGCATGTCCTCTTCGTCGGGCGGCTGACGGACGGAAAGGCCGGGCCTCACCCGATCGCCCAGTACGAAGTGCATTTCCTCGAGCGGGGGCTTGGCGGCGTGGTTTCGGCGATCGAGGCTTCGGGCCTGCGGGCGCTGGTGCATCCGCTCACGCACGACGACCTGGCCGACCACACCGTGCTCGCCCGCTGGATCGGCAAGCCGGTGGCGCTCGACCTTACCGTCCTCGATCCGCCGGGGAGGAACCAGGGCGTCGCCCGGTTCGGCAAGGCCGATTTCTAGCGGAGCCCGATCAGTGGGCGTTCAGCGCCAAATTGTCCGCCGCCGCGCCGTTCATCTGGTTCAGGAGGGCGTCGGCCTCGTTCTCCACCGGCGTGGCGGCGTCGGCGGTGTCGTTCTCCGCCTCGGCCTGGATCTCGTTGTAGCGAGCCTCGAGCGCGACCGAGGCGTTGGCGGCGCGCTGCTGGACGTTCTCGGGCTGCTGCGTGCCGCAGGCGGCGAGCAGGAGGAAGGCAAGAAGGAGGAGGGCGCGCATCGCGCCACGATAGGCGCGAGGGGCGCAAAAAGGAAAGTGGGGAGCTTCTGTTGCCCGGTGCTCCCCGTACCGCTGGTGTCCGCTTCTGTTGCCCGGTGCGGCCCAACCGCGCTTTCGTCCTTGTAACTCAGTCCGTGAGGACCTTGTTACGCGGCAATCGCGAGCGCCTCGTTATCGTTGGCACTTGTGGTTTTGAACGGTTTTACGGCGCATTCAGGCCGGGCAAAAACAGCGTCTTTCAACACACGTCGATCCTAGTTCGGCCCCGTCAGGACCGGCGGAGAACCGCCGCTCTTGGTGGAGCCGCCGGGTACCGCCCCCGGGTCCGCTGCGTCTATTACGCGCTGCACTTTATCACCATAGCCGGACAAGTCCGGCAGCTCCCATATAGGCTTTCGCGGATGAATTTAAAGTGACCGCGGCGGGCCACCCGTTGCGGCGGCGCATCGGACACCCTATTTCTCCTGGCGTTACCTATGGGAGGGGATTTCGACACCATGACCCGCACGCGCCTTTCCGCTCTGCTGCTCGCGCCCGTCGCCGCCGCGTCGCTCTCGGGCTGCGGGGTCAACTCGATCCCGACCGCGGAGGAGAATGCCAAGGCCAAATGGGCCGACGTCCAGGCCGCCTACCAGCGCCGGGCGAACCTCATCCCCAACCTCGTCTCCACCGTGAAGGGGGCGGCGGCCTCGGAGCAGAACATCCTCGTCGGCGTGACCCAGGCCCGGGCCGACGCGACCAAGGTGACCGTCACCGGCGACCAGCTTAGCGACCCCGCCGCCCTATCCCGCTTCGCCGAGGCGCAGAATCGGGTGTCGCTGTCCTTGCAGCGCCTGCAGGAAGCCTATCCGCAGCTCCAGAGCCAGGGCAATTTCAAGACGCTGATGGACCAGCTCGAGGGCACGGAGAACCGAATCAACATCGGCATACGCGACTACAACCAGGCGGTGCAGGACTATAATACCACCATCCGCACCTTCCCGGCCGTGATCGGCGCCAAGGTCTTCTACGGCGCCAAGCCGATGGCCACCTACCAGGCGACGACGCCGAATGCCGAAGTCGCGCCGACGGTGAATTTCGACACGAACACGAGCCGCTGACAGCCGGGTGCCGGGCCGGCTTGCCCTCGCGGCGCTGCTGCTGCTGGCGACCCCGGGCTGCGGCGCGAAGAGCGCCGTCGCGCCGTCGGAGCCGCGCTTCCCGGCGCTGACCGGTCGGGTGGTGGATGAGGCGGACCTGCTCGCCGCGACGGACGAGCGTGCGCTGGCGGGCCAGTCGGCGGCGATCGAGCGGGAAACGGGGGCGCAATATGTGGTCGTCACCCTCCGCTCGCTGCAGGGCTATGCGATCGAGGATTATGGCGTGCGGCTGGGCCGCCATTGGGGCATAGGCAGGAAGGGCGTGAACGACGGCCTGCTGCTGATCGTCGCGCCCGCCGAGCGAAAGGTCCGGATCGAGGTGGGAAGCGGCCTGGAGAAGAGGGTGACCGATCCGTTCGCCGGCAAGGTGATCCGCGAGCGGCTGGTTCCGGCCTTTCGCAAGGGGCGGTTCG
The DNA here is from genome assembly GCA_036403015.1 of Allosphingosinicella sp. Taxonomy (GTDB): domain Bacteria; phylum Pseudomonadota; class Alphaproteobacteria; order Sphingomonadales; family Sphingomonadaceae; genus Allosphingosinicella. The sequence continues at coordinate 125,313 of DASWRU010000094.1, read as the reverse complement.
CGGACGGGATCAGGGCCGCCAGCGCCGCCCTTATCGAGCGGCTGCGCTCCAAGGCGAGCGACGCGCAGATCCGCGCCGTCGACGGCGTCCTCACATGACCCGCCTCGCGCCGCTCCTCCTCTTCCTCCTCGGCCTCGCCTCGCCTGCGGCGGCGCAGACCTTTCCGCCGCTGACGGGACGTGTCGTCGACACCGCCGACTTGCTGCCGCCGGCCGACGAAGCCGCGCTGACGCAGAAGCTCGAGGCGCTGGAGCGGGCGTCCAGCCGTCAGCTGGTGGTGGCGACGGTCCCGGACCTGCAGGGCTACCCGGTCGAGGATTACGGCTACAAGCTCGGCCGCGCCTGGGGGATAGGGCAGAAGGGGAGCAATAACGGGCTCATCCTGTTGATCGCCAAGAACGAGCACAAGATCAGGGTCGAGGTCGGCTACGGGCTGGAGCCGGTGATCACCGACGCCTTCTCCTCGGAGGTGATCAACGACAAGATCACCCCCGCCTTCAAGCAGGGCGACTTCGCCGGCGGCATCGCGGCCGGCGTCGACGCGCTGGCGGGGCAGCTGCAGGCGCCGCCGGATCAGGCCGAGCAGCGCGCCGTCCAGGCCGCGGAGCGGCAGAAATCGCATGGCCGCCGGAGCCGCGGCGGCAATCCCTTCCCGCTCATCTTCTGGGGCATTATCATGCTGTTCGTCATCGTGCCGATGATCCGGGGGCGCCGTTACGGCCGCCGCTACGGCGGCCGCGGGCCGGTGGTCATCTGGGGCCCGGGACTCGGCGGCGGTGGCGGCTGGGGCGGCGGCGGTGGCGGCGGCTGGGGCGGCTTCTCTGGCGGCGGCGGCGGCTTCTCCGGCGGCGGCGGCTCGTTCGGCGGCGGCGGAGCCTCGGGGGGATGGTGATGCTGGCGATCGGAGACGAGGACCGGGCGCGCATCGCCGCCGCGGTGGGGAAGGCCGAGCGGGAGAGCGACGGCGAGATCGTGACGATCGTCGCCCCGCGCTCCGACGCCTATCACGACGTCGGGCTGCATTATGCCGTGCTGCTGATGCTGTTCGTCCCCGTATGGTTCGCCTTCGTGCCGCAGGCCTGGATCGACTGGGCGGTCGGCACCTTCCTCGGCTGGGGCGCGGTGCTGACCCGGCCGCTGGCCATGACCTTCCTGTTCGTGAAGCTGGCCGGCGCCTTCCTCCTCGTGCGGCTGCTCTTCCTGTGGATGCCGCTTCGGATGGCGCTGACGCCCAAGGGCACGAAGCACCGGCGGGTGCGGCGGCGGGCGGTCGAATTGTTCAAGGTCACCACCGACCAGCGCACCAAGGGCCGAACCGGCGTGCTCCTCTACCTCTCGCTGCTCGAGCGGCGCGCCGAGATCGTCGCCGACGAGGCGATCCACAGCCGCATCCAGCCGGAGGAATGGGGCGCGGCGATGGCGGCGCTGATCGAGGCGGTGAAGGACGGCCGGCCGGGCGAGGGCATGGCGCTGGCGGTCGAGAAGATCGGCGAGGTGCTCGCCGCCTGCCTTCCCGCGCAACATGAGAACCCGAACGAGCTTCCGGATCGTTTGATCGAATTATGAGCCGAAGCGACGACTCGCCGAAGACCGCCTGGGAAGGCCAATATATCAAGGTCGTGACGCAGGGGACTTGGGAATATGTCTCCCGCACCCGCGGCGTCACCGCGGCGGTGATCCTCGCCGTCGACGAGGGGCACGTCCTCCTCGTCGAGCAATATCGCGTGCCCGTCGGCGCGCGCTGTGTCGAGCTGCCGGCCGGGCTGGTCGGCGACGAGACGGCCGGCGAGGCGATCGAGGCCGCGGCGATCCGCGAGCTGGAGGAGGAGACCGGCTACCGGGCCGGGCGGATGACGGATCTCGGCCGGTTCTACGCGTCTCCGGGCATGTCGTCGGAGGCCTTCACGTTGCTGCGGGCGGAAGATCTGCGCAAGGTCGGCGACGGCGGCGGCGTGGCCGGGGAGAGCATCGAGGTCCACCGGGTGGCGCTGCAAGCGGTGCCGGCGTTCGTGGCCGCGAAGCGCGCCCAGAGCGCGGTGGTGGACGTGAAGCTGCTTCTGCTGCTGGGCGGGGGACTGCTCTGATACTCCCCCTCTCCCACGGGGAGAGGGGCAGGGGTGAGGGATTCCGGCGCTGGCAGGACGGGCAAGGCGCCGGTGCCTCGATTGCAGGCGCCCGAACCCCTCACCCCCAACCCCTCTCCCGCCGGGAGAGGGGGGTTACCTGAAATTATCCGCGTAGGATTGGAGGCGGAGCTTCTTCGTCGGCGGCGCGACGAGGTGGTAGGCGATGCCGTATTTGTCGGCATAGGCCTTGGCGGCGTCGAGCGTCGGGAAGGCGATGGTCACCTGGCTCTGGGTGTCGCCGCCGCCGGACCAGCCGGTGAGCGGATCGGGCGTGTGCGGGCGGTGGGATTCGAACTGCAGCACCCATTCGTCGGCACGCGCCTTGCCGGACTGCATCGCGTTCCTGGACCGTTGGAAGATGCGCGCCGCCATCGAGTCTCGCTCCTTGCTCGACCGCCGCCTGCCCGACGCCGCGCCGATAATCAACTCCTTGCCGGCCGCGCCGCGGCCTTCTTGGTGCGCAAGGTGGGGTCGGCGCGGGCGGGATCGTCGGGCCAGGGATGCTTCGGATAGCGGCCGCGCATCTCCTTGGCGACCGCGGCCCAGCTGCCCGCCCAGAAGCCGGGGAGGTCGCGGGTGGTCTGGATCGGCCGCCCGGCCGGCGAGGTGAGGCTGAGCACCAGCGGCACCCGCCCGCCGGCCACGGCCGGGTGTTCGGCGAGGCCGAACAGCGCCTGGACGCGAGCGGTGACGGTCGGGCCGGCCTCGGCTTCGTAGTCGATCGCATGGCCGCTGCCGGCCGGGGTCTCGAACGCCTGGGGCGCGAGCCGGTCCACGGTCTTGCGGCCTTCCCAGCCGAGGAGGGCGTCGAGGCTGCCGGTCAAAGCGCCAGGGTCGATGTCGCCCAGGCGCCTCTTGCCGGCGACGAGGAGGGGGAGCCATTTGTCGAGGGTGGCGAGCAGCGCCGAGTCGGAGAGGTCCGGGAGCGAGGCATCGTGGGCGCGGGCGAACTGGGCGCGGCGGCGCAGCGAGCGGGCGCCCTCGCTCCACGGGAGGAGGGCGAGGCCGTGGGTGCGGACGCCTTCGAGCAGCGCGCCGGCGATCTCCTCCGCGGAGGCCGTCGTATCCCGGCCCTCGGAGAGGGTGATGGCGCCGAGGCGGCGGCCGCTCCGCGCGCGCACCGTGCCGGTGGCGGGATCGAAGGCGAGCTGGGTGCCGCTCTCGATCCGATGCCCGAGCAGGTCGAGGATTGCGGCTTCTTCGATGGCGGCGGCCGAGAGGATGCGGGCGCCGGCGGCGCTGCCGGAGACTTCCGCCACGGCGAGCCAGGTCTCGCGGGCGAGGGGGGAGGCGGGGTCGAGCCGGAAGCCCCGGCCGCCGACGGAGAGCCAGTTCTCGCCGGACGCGTCGCGGCGGCGGGCGAGGCGGTCGGGATAAGCGAGGGCGACGCAGGCGCCGACCTCGCCAAAGCCCCTCCCCTTGCGGGGAGGGGAGGCTAGTTCCCCCCACCGCCTCGCCAGCCCCCGCGCCGCCTCGGCGCGTGGGCTCTTCTCCCCCCGCCAGCGCCTGAGGCGCAGCTCGAGGTCGGCGTCGTTCCCCCCGAGGCCGCGTTCCGACAGCAGCACCGCGACCTCCGCCGCCGTCCGGCCCCAGCCGTGGGCCTCCGCCTCGATCAACATATGAGCAAGGCGGGGCGGCAGGGGCAAAGCGGCGATCGCCTTGCCGTGCGGTGTCGGCCGTCCGTCTCCCGCGAGGGCTCCCAGCGAAACCAGACGCTTCCTCGCCTCGTCGACGGCGGCAACCGGGGGAGGATCGAGCCATTTGAGCGCCCGCGGATCGCCGACGCCCCAGATCGCGCAGTCGAGAAGGAGGGCCGAGAGGTCGGCTTCGAGGATTTCGGGCGGGTCGAAGCGGGGGAGGCTTGCCGTCGCCGCCTCCTCCCACAGGCGGTAGACCGTGCCGGGGCCCTGGCGGCCGGCGCGGCCGGCGCGCTGGGTGGCGGCCGCCTGGCTCGCCCGCTCGGTGACGAGGCGGGTGATGCCGGCGGCGCGGTCGTAGCGCGGCCGCCGGGCAAGGCCGCTGTCGATCACGACGCGAACCCCGTCGAGCGTGAGGCTGGTCTCCGCGATCGACGTCGCCAGCACCACCTTGCGCATGCCGGGCGGCGGCGCGGCGATGGCGGCGCGCTGCTCGCGGGGCTCAAGGCTGCCGTGGAGGCGGTGGAGCTCGGCGCCAGGCGGCAGCGGTTCCAGCCGCTCGGCGGTCCGCTCGATCTCGGCCACGCCCGGGAGGAAGGCGAGCAGGCTCCCCTCGGTCTCGGCGAGGGCGCGGCGGATGGCGGCGGCCATCTCGTCCTCGATCCTCTTCTCCGCCGACCGGCCGAGGTGGCGGAGCTCGATCGGGTAGGAGCGGCCCTCGCTGGCGATTACCGGCGCGCCGCCCATCAGCGCCGCGAACCGCTCTCCGTCCAGCGTCGCCGACATGGCGAGGAGCCGGAGGTCCGGGCGGAGCGCCGCCTGGGCGTCGAGGGCGAGGGCGAGGCCGAAATCGCTGTCGAGGCTGCGCTCGTGCACCTCGTCGAACAGCACCGCCGAGACGCCGGGCAATTCCGGGTCAGCCTGGATGCGGCTCCTGAATATGCCTTCGGTGAGGACGAGGATGCGGGTGCGGGCCGACCGTTTGGTATCCAGCCGGGTGGCGTAGCCGATGGTGCCGCCGACCCGCTCGCCCGCCAGCTCCGCCATTCGTTCGGCGGCGGCGCGGGCAGCGAGGCGGCGGGGGGAGAGGAGCAGGATCTCGCCCGTGCACCAGGGCTCGGCGAGGAGGGCCGGGGCGACGGCGGTCGTCTTCCCCGCTCCCGGAGGCGCGACGAGCACGGCGGACCGGCTCGCGCGGACTGCGGAGAGGAGGTCAGGAAGGACGGCGTGGATCGGTAGTTGTGTCGCCATCACCTCTCCGGGGCCCAACTCGCATTTTCAGCAGCACGGCGTGGGGGTTGTCGGAAGATATTGCTCCCCACGTTGAATGTGACATACTTCCCGGGTCTATTCGGCAGGCCACAGGGGGAAGCGATTATGGCGCCGGAATGGCTTTTCATCGTAGGGGTGGCGGCCTTGCTTTTGCTCAAGCTAACCTGTCTGACGCTGGGTTATTTGGTGGTCAAGACGGGTGCCCAGCTCTTGCGCGACGGAATCGCTGGCGAGTTCAAGTTCAAAGCTGAAATCCCAGGTGCAAAGGGAGACTTGGTCAGCGCATCGCCAGGTTTACTGTTTCTGCTTCTTGGCGTCCTCCTAATCGGCTATGGAGTGGCGATCGATAAACCACTAACTTATAAGTCGGCAGAGACGCCAGCAGATACTAAGCCGCAGCCTAAGCTTCCGGAGGGCTAGGCGCCATGGCTCGTGCAAACCTTTCTGCAAGAGTATGCTTAATATTCCTTGCGCATAGTGGTGCAGTTGGCGCAACTCCTCCAACAAAGTACAGCCAAGGTGTCGCGCTACTGAAAGCTAACCGCCCTTCTGAGGCAATCACTCAATTGAAATCGGTCGCTGGACACCACTGCGATGCGATGGCTTATTATCTGATGGGTGTTGCGTACATGCGTTTGTCGCAAGCGAAGCTAACTGCGAAGGCGGTTGGCCAATCTTTGGAATGTTCACCGCCACTATCAAGCGACTATCGGCCGGACGCTCTCGGTATGCTTAAATGGTCCCGTAGCTATTCTCGACGGAGTTTGGAAATAACGCTGACACTGTCTGAGGAGGACGAAAAGCAAAAGAGGCGGAGGGCAGAAGCCGAGGAAAAAGAGATTGCGCGTATAGTCAATCTCTACTTGCCCGATAATCAGCTGGATTCGGCACTCGACATTGCGCTGTCGGAGAGTCGGTGCCAAACAACGACCGAAGATGGTTACATAGTGAATGAAGGCATCATGGCTGGCTCGTGCCTGCCTCCACTCGAACGTCCGGACGTTCGACTTCCGAATGATCCGCCGGATCCCTCTCACTAGACAATCACTTCAATACGCCCGGCTGATCGCGAACTCGACCGCTTCGGTGAGCGCTGCCCTGGCGCTGCCGCCCGGAAAGGGTCCGAGCGCGTCGATGGCCCGCTGTCCGTAGGTGCGGGCGCGCGCCATCGTGTCGTCGAGCGCCTTGCTCTCGCGCAACAGGCGGGTGGCGTGGGCGAGGTCCTCGTCCGAATTGCGGCCTTCCTCGATCGCCTCGCGCCAGAAGCGGCGATCGCCCTCCGAGCCGCGGGCGAAAGCGAGGATGACCGGGAGCGTCACCTTGCCGTCGCGGAAATCGTCGCCGACGCCCTTGCCCATCGTCTCGGCGTCGGAGGCATAGTCGATGGCGTCGTCGATCAGCTGAAAGGCGATGCCGAGGTTGCGGCCGTAGCAGTCCAGCGCCTCCTCCACCCGCTCGTCGCGCTCCGCGACGACCGCGGCGATTCGGCAGGCGGCGGCGAACAGGGCCGCCGTCTTGGCGCTGATGATGGCGAGATAATGGTCCTCGCCGGTCTCGACTCGGCGCTGGGCGGTCAGCTGGTCGACCTCCCCTTCGGCGATGATCGCCGACGCGCGGGAGAGGATGCGTAGCGCGCGCAGGCTCCCGTCCTCGACCATCAGCTCGAACGCGCGCGAGAAGAGGAAATCGCCGACCAGCACGCTCGCCGGATTGCCCCAGATGATGTTGGCGGTGCGGCGGCCGCGCCTCAGCCCCGAGCCGTCGACGACGTCGTCGTGGAGCAGGGTGGCGGTATGGATGAACTCGACCGCGGCGGCGAGCTTGTGGTGGCGCGAGCCCGGATAGTCTAGCAGCCGGGCGCAGGCCAGGGTCAGCATCGGCCGCATCCTTTTGCCGCCGCCGGCGATGAGATGGCCGGCAAGCTCCGGGATCAGTGCGACCGGGCTCTGCATCCGCTCGAGGATGACCGCGTTGACATGGTTCAAGTCCGCCGAGACGAGCTGGATCATCGGATCCAGCGAGGGGGTGCGGGCGGGACCGAGCGAGTGGAGGGTGGCGGTCATCGCAGAACCTCGATGGCGACAGGCGCGTCCTTGCCGGCTTGGCGAGGCAGCGCACAATCGAATGTAGCGAAACCCGCATGGCCACGGGCTGCGATTAAATGCAAGAGATGGGCCCAATCGGCGCCGCCTCGATAGCGTTCCACCGCCCATCGCAAAAGTTTGCGATCTTCCATATGGATGCAGTCGAGGTCCAGCAGCTTTCCGAAGTCATCGGCGATCCTCTGTGCCGCCAGCCGATAAACGGTTCGCAGCACCCATTCCGCTTCCATCAGGACACCGTGTGAAACGACGGCGCCGGCCGCGACGCATCTTTGCGCCGCCAACGTCTGTGCCGGATCGTCGCCAACGAGCAATCGCACGACCACGTTTGTGTCGACGGCGATCACCGGCGAATCTGAAATTCCTTGCGGAAATGTTCCGCCATGGCGGCAGCCATCGCCTCGTCCATTTCCTCCAGGCTTTTCGGCGGCCCTTCATATTTCGGGCGCCGCGCGATGAACTCGTCGAGAGTGAGGCCACCCCGCTTCTTGGCCGCCGGCCGAAGCGTCACCGCGCCCCCGAGCCGTTCTACTTCGAGCTGCGTCCCGGGGGGCCAGTCGAGGGCGTCGCGGAGCTCTTTGGGAATCACCACCTGGCCCTTGGCCGACATTTTCGTTTGCGCGGTCATAGCAGTAAGATACATCTTACCCGCTTCTTCCGCAAGGCTCAACCGCACAAAGGCAGCTTCAGCCGCGCCAGCAGACCGCCCAGATCCTCGCTCTCCTCGAGTTGGATCGAGCCGCCGTAGATTTGCGCCACGTCGCGGACGATGGCGAGGCCGAGGCCGGTGCCGGGCTTGTCGGTGTCGAGGCGGGCGCCGCGGTCGAAGATCGCGGCGCGTTCCGCTTCGGGGATGCCGGTGCCGTCGTCCTCCACTTCGATCTCGACGCAGTCGGGCGTGGTCTTCGCCGTGACGAAGACTCGGCCGCCGCCATATTTGGCGGCATTCTCGATCAGGTTCCCCAGCATCTCGTCCAGATCCTGGCGCTCGACCCGCACGGCCGCGCTTTTGTCGCCGGCGAGGTCGACGGTGACGTTCTCGTACAGCCGGGAGACGGCGCGCTCCACCGCCTCGAGCGACGGCCAGACCGGTGCGCGGGCCTGGGCGGAGGCCCGGCGGCCGATCGCGCGGGCGCGGGCGAGATGGTGGTCGACCTGCCGGCGCATCGTCGTCGCCTCCCGGCAGACGGTATCGGCGAGGTCGGGCGCGCGGGCGGTGGCGGCGTTGGTGATGACGGTCAGGGGCGTCTTGAGCGCGTGGGCGAGGTTGCCGGCATGGCGCCGCGCCTCCTCGGCCTGCTTCTCATTATGCTCGAGGAGGGCGTTGAGCTCGTCGCTGAGCGGCTCGATCTCGCGCGGGAGGCGCTCGTCGATGCGCGAGGTGCGCCCCGAGCGGATGGCGGCGATCGCCTGGCGCACCCGGCGCAGCGGCCACAGCCCGTAGAAAGCCTGGAGGATGGCGAGGATGACGAGGCCTAGGCCGAGTATGCCGAACGAGCGGATGAGCGTCTTGCGCAGCACCGAAATCTGCGCGTCCAGCCCCTCGCGGCTCTCCGCCACCTGGAAGCGCCAGCGCAGCGCGGAGCCGGGAAGCCGCACGTCCCGCTCCATCACCCGCAGCGTCTCCTCCGGAAACTCCTTCGAATCGTAGACGTGGACGGCGTCGTCGCTATGGTCGTAGCGCACCTGCAGCCGCCGGTCCCACAGCGAGCGCGAGGGCAGATCGAGATCGGCGGCCGGCGCCGCCTTGGGGCGGGCGAGCGCGCTGATCTGGAAGTAGAGGCCGGAATTGGGCTCCAGGAAGCGCTGGTTGGCCGGCGGGCGGTTGAGCAGGACTTCGCCGACCGGGCCGATCTCGGCCGAGGCGATGAGGGCGGTGAGGACGTCGTCGATCTGGACGTCGAAGCTGCGCGTGATCGCCGAGACGAGCACCCGGTCCAGCGCATAGCCGCCGACGCCGAGGAGGACGAGGATCCACAGCACCGAAATGCCGATCATCCGCCGGGTGAGGGAGCCGGAGCGGCGGGCCGCCTGGGTCGTGGAAGGCCGGAGATTCAAGTCGCGTCGCTCCCGCCGGATGCCCCTCGCCGGGGGGATGGCGGACCGCGCATGAACCCGGGCCTAACCCCGCGGTTCTTCCAGCGAATAGCCGAGCCCGCGGATGGTGGTGATGACGTCCGGGCCCAGCTTCTTTCGGATGCGGGTGACGAACACTTCGATCGTGTTGGAATCGCGGTCGAAATCCTGGTCGTAAATATGCTCGATGAGCTCGGTCCGGGAGACCACCTTGCCCTTGTGGTGCATGAGGTAGGAGAGCAGTTTATATTCCTGCGCGGTGAGCTTCACCGGCTCGCCGTCCAGGGTGACCTTGCCCGAGCGTGTGTCGAGGCGGACGTCGCCCGCGGTCAGCTCCGAGGAGGCGTTGCCCGAGGCGCGGCGGATGAGCGCCCTCAGCCGCGCGATCAGCTCCTCGGTCTGGAACGGCTTGGCGAGGTAATCGTCGGCGCCCGCATCGAGGCCGGCGACCTTGTCCGACCAGCTGTCGCGCGCCGTCAGCACGAGGACCGGCACAATCATCCCTTCCTTGCGCCAGCGGTCGAGCACGGTGAGGCCGTCTATCTCGGGCAGGCCGAGATCCAGGACGATGGCGTCGTAGCTCTCGGTTGAGCCGAGATAATGGCCGTCCTCGCCGTCGGTGGCGAGGTCGACCGCATAGCCCGCGCCTTCGAGCGTGGCGCGAAGCTGGCGGCCCAGATTGGGCTCGTCCTCGACGATCAGAACACGCATCTTCGTCCCCTATGATGGCCGCGGCGCGGTTTTATCGGCCCAACCGGCGCGATTGCCAATGGTTTCATGCCGGCAACGATGCGCCGAAGGGGACTAGAAGCCGGTGCGCCCCAGAATTTCGCCGGTGCGGGCGTCGACGTCGATCCAGATCACCTGCGGCCCGCGCATGAACTTGAGCCGGTAGCGGCCGGAGCCGGGATCGAGCTCGGGGCCGAGATAGTCGAAGCCGCGCATGCGCGGGACGATGCGGTTCTCGATCGCCCTGAGCGGCAGGAAGCGGCCCTGCTGGGTGCCGCGAAAGGCTTCGTCCTGGTCGCGCTCGTGCGGCGGGCGCGCTCCGCCCGGGGACGGCGCGGCGGCGACCCCCAGGGCGGCGAGGAGGAGAAGGATACGGCTCATGTCTTCACGTTACTTTTCGGTTGTTCGCTGGGTCGCATAGGGGGAGGGCATTGAATAGCCCATGAATGCGCCGTTCAGTCGCCAGAGGGTTTCGGGGCGGCAACGACCGGTACGGGCTCTCCCCGCTCCGGCCATCCGCCTCAGCCCTGCCGGTGCCGTACCACGAGCCGCATCACCTGCTCATACGTCCTGTCGTCCTCCAGCCGCTCCGCCCGATCGAAGAGATCGAGCAGCCGCTCCGCCCCCGCCTCCGCCTCCGCCTCCAGCCGCGCCTCGATCCGCACCCGCCCGATCGCCAGCGCCTCCGCCACCCGCCGCCGGAAGTCGGGCCAGCGCCGCCGGTGCGCCTCGTAGGAGGAGACCGTCATCCCCGCCTCCTCGCAGGCGATCCTGACGTTGCAGCTTTGCCCCAGCGCGCCGAGGAACCGCGCCTCCGCCCGCGGCGTCCACCGCGTCCTCAGGCTCCGCACCACCTGCGGCGGCCGGCGCCCTCCCCGGGCGACGACCAAATCGACCCCGGCCCTTTGCCCCCACCCCTCGGGCGGCCGGTTGGACCCGCTCCCCGCGAGCCGCGCGACGGAGGCCTGCTTGGCCGCCCGGCAGGCGGCATCGAACGCCGCATCGACCCAACGCCTTTTGACCGCCCACGATTTGGACATCCCCGCCTGCTCGGCCGACAAGGTCATGTTCCCCGACCGCGCATATGCCCGCAGAAAGGCGTTCACCCGCTTCTCGCTCATCTTCGCAACCATCGAACAGGTCCTCCGGATAGGAAATAACCTGTGAAGCCGGCGCGGCAAAGTCAAGCTTCTGTTCTGTCTTCGTTCGGTGCAGCCAATCCGGCTTCTCTCAGGTGAGGGCAGCTTCCGCACCTTCGGCTTATTCCGGAAAGAGGAGGCCGGCATAATCGATCGCGCCGTGGAGGATGTGCAGCACCACCACCTCGTCCGGACCGACGCTGTAGAAGATCAGATATGGGCCGTGCGTCCGATGTCGCACCCCGTGCCGCTCGTAGCGCGCGACCAAAGCAAAGCGATCCGGAAAGTCGCCGAGTCCGAGACACGCCTCCCGCAGCTCACCGACGAAGCTCGCCGCGCGCCCTGGATTATCCCGCGCGATGTAATCGCCGATCGCCTCCAAATCTGCGGTGGCGGCGGCGGCGAACCGAACCTTCATTCCGCCGCGTCGGAGAGCGCGCGGTATTTCGCTTCGAGGCGGTCGAACACGTCCTCGGCGGCTTCGGTGCGGCCCGCCTCCGCGTCGGCGAGCCCGCGCGCGATCGCGGCGTCGAGGGTGGCGAGCCGCGCCTCCCGCTCCTGAACCAGCCGCACCCCTTCGCGCAGCACCTCGCTCTTCGAATTGTAACGCCCGTTCTCGACGAGGCCGGATACGAAGGCTTCGAGCCGCTGGCCCAGGTCCGCGCTAATCATAATGACACTCCTGTCGGTGGAGATACTGCCCTTAATAACAATTATCAATTGCCATCGAAGTCCGACATCGAGTCTACGAAGTCCTGCTTTTCCGCCTCCTGGAGGCTTGCGCGCCACAGTCTACCTACCGCCCCGCACACTCGCTCGTGTCACGCTCGCCCGGCACCGGCTGATAGCCCGCGCACCACTCCGCCATGGCCGGGCCGTACAAGGCGCAGGCGAGCGCCAGGTCGGCGGCGGCCACGGCGGCACAAATCCCCAGCCCTCGCCACCGGGCCCGGTTCGTGCAGACCAGGGCGGCGATGCCGGTGGCGATAAGGAGAAACGGCAAGACCAGCTCGGAGGTGACGAAGGCCGTCTCGAACCCCCTGAAGTGCCCCGGTTCGAAAAGCCCGACCACGACGTTGATGAAGAGGACGTAGCCCAGCCAGAGCGCCGCCGCGATCAGCCCGATTCCGCAAGCCACAAGGCCGAAGCGCGCCTCGGGTCCTAGGGCCGGCGATGACGACGTCACGTCCGTCCACCCCGCAGCCCCTTCACCGCCAGCCGCCGCAGCGCCTCCGGCCGCGAGGGAAGGTCCGGCTGCGCGCGGCGCCAAGCGTCGATCTCGGCGAGGAGGGCGGGCTGGAGGCGGGTGCCGACGAAGGTGCCCGATTGCCCCGGCCTCAGCTTTCTCGGGTTCTTGATTTCCACCCTTGCCCCAGCTCCGGACTTTTGTTATCAAAAGACGAACCGGAGGAAAGCGGCAACTTTCCCCCGGCTCTGACCATAGCACCTGTTAAGGAGGTGAACATGGCTGGCCGCGAGCCTACCATCACCCGCCGCCGCGTCCTAGGCGCCGCGGCCGCAATACCGGCGATGGCGCTCCCCTTCGCCGTCATTGCGAGCGAAGCGAAGCAATCCACCGCCGAGGCCAGCCTCTGGAACGAACGCCTCACCCGCTACCGCCACCTCGCCGCCCGCGCCAAGGCCGCCGCCGAAACCGGCTGGTTCCGCGCCGCCAACGACCGCTACTACCGCGCCTGCGCCGACCCCACCGCCGACCGAAAAGCCGCTTTCGCCCGCGTCGGCCGCGCCGAAGATCTCTACTGGCGCCGCTGCACCGATCCAATGCAGAAGGCGGCGGCGGCGCTGGTCCTCACGCCGGCGCCGGACCTGGAGGCGCTGCGCCACAAGCTGGCGGTGATCCGCGCGCACCAGCTCCACGAGCTGGACTGCATGAGCCGCGACTGTTTCGAATTGCTGGAGGAGGATGTGGGGCAGCTCAGGGCTCTAACGGAGGAAGAACTATCCCGCTGACACACGGGACCGCATTGCCTACATCATGGGAATGAGCGCGCAGAACCAGCACTACGTCCCGAAGCACCTCCTCCGACAGTTTCTGTGGGACGAGAAGGGCGAGCGCGTCACCGTCTACGACAAGCACGAGGAGCGGACGTTCGTTACCTCGATCAAGAATATCATGGCCGAGCGTCGCTTCAACGACTTCACCTTCGAGGAGGACTGGAGGGTCTCGTTCGAACCGCTCGCGTGTGGTGCCGAGGACCAGGTGCTACCGGCCTATAACAAAGTGTTATCCGAACGCCGCCTCGATGGATCGTCGGAGCAAAAGGCCGCGCTGGCGGTGCTCATGGCTTTCCAGTTTCTTCGAACTAAAAGCGCACCGCGACCGATGGCAGCACTTGGAAGATATGCTCCGGGATATGGTCGAGAGCAGCGGCGGCCGAATGCAGGACGTGCAAGGGTGGGAGGATTGGAAGCCGAGTACGGAGGACGACCTTAAGCGGCACCACCTAACCAGCATTCATAAGTGCCTCGGCGACTTCGCGCGGACTATCGGCGAGAAGGACTTCCTACTCGCGGAGGCTGCGCCCGAGAGGAGCTTCTACCTCGGCGACAATCCTGTCTGTCTGAACAACGCCCGCGACTTCGGGCCGTATGGCAACATCGGCCTAGCGGTTCCCGGGATAGAGATTTACCTTCCGCTGTCGTCAGACCTCCTTCTGTGCGCGTGGTGCCCATCGGTCTTGGACGAGCTGCGCAGAACGCATGCCGAGGGGAAGGCAAGCCGACGGGCGGAAGCGCTGGCGGCGGTTACAGCTGGGCGGGTGAGTCCGGCACAGATGAGGGCACTTCTCGAACAAATGCGTCCCGCCGAGGAGTGGATTGAGACGCTTCTACAGAATGCCGCGGAGGGGCAGCCCATCGAGTCCAACGACGACAACATGGATTACTACAACTCGCTCCAAACCTCGTACGCCTTCCGATATATCGTCTGTCAGAATGGCGACTTCGGCCTCGCCAAGAAACACAACAACGAGTTCCCGCAATTTCGGAGAGGCCGGCGAATGGAACGGGCTTGACCGCCATCTCGCGGCCTTATGGTGTCACGCTACGACGCAAAGAGGCCGAAGGGGCTTCGCGCGTTTCGCGGCTTTGCGTGAGACATTCTACGAGAGGGCCAGCGCGGAGCAGTCGAACCGTTTAAGCGGCCTTACGCACCAGCCTCCCCGCCTCCGCCAGCTTCGCGTGGAGGCTGTGGCCCGAGAATTCGAGCCCGTTAGGCCATGCGAGCGCGCCCGCCTCGATGAAACCCCGTCCGAAATAAGCCGGGTCCTCCAGCGGCCGCGTCAGCACCGTGTCTCGCGCGATCACCGCGTCCGCCTCCCAGCGCCCACGGCTGCCGTCCGAGAACGTGAGGTCCAGCGCCCGCTCGCCGGTGATTTCGATCCCGATCAGCTCAATCATCGACATCCGCTCCCGGGATCAGCTCCATCGGCTCCAGCGCCTCGCCGCGCGCCCAGTTTGCCATAAGCGCCTCCCGATGGTCCAGCGCCCACTGGCGGACGATCCGCGCGGCCTTTTTGGGCAGCGCGCCGTGGATCACTTCGCCGTCCGAGATGCGGACGAAGGCGGCGAAGCCTTGGTAGGCGGCGTGGAAGTGAGGCGGCGGATGCTCGTCGTGATACATCCGGATGACGATCCCGAAGAAGATCGAGACGACAGGCATGCCCGGATCGTGCAGGCGAGGCGGAGGCAGGTCAAGTTTCTCAGCGGAACAAAAAAGGCCCCGCAGTCGCGCGAGGCCTCTTCTCTAAACCCAGCTCCCTCTCGATGGATACGAACCTAAGTCGTCAATTGCGGGTCAGAAGGCGGGCGCGAAGTCGGGCGGGGGCCGTCGTCGGTGCTGCGCTCCGGACAGTTCCCGCCGCCGCGCCGGCGGCCGCGGCCCCCGCCGCTTCTCTGCTCACCCGACAGTCTGTCCCGCCAGCCCCAGGAACACCAGGATGGCCCGGTTCACCACCCCCATCGCCGCCGGCGTCAAGGCCCCGATCCGCCGCCCCAGCCGGTCGCGCTTCACCGTGGTGAGCTTGTCGGCCATGGCGTAGGAGGTCTCGCGCAGCCCGTTTTCCGGCGTCGGCTCGATCGGCGGCCGAACGAGGGCGGCGGCGATGGCGTGGCTTGTCAGCAGGCACACCGTGACCGAGGCCGTTTCCCCGAAAGCGTCATCCTGGACGATCAGCACGGGCTGCGGCTTGCCCGCATAATCGGCGCCGCCCGACGCCGTCCATATTTCCCCCCGTCTCACGAGCCGCCGGCCTCGCGAGCGCTAGAATTCGGAGATCGCGTCGAGGAACGCCTGATCCTCCGCCTCGTGCGGGCTTTGCGCCACGAGGCGCGCCTGCCGTCGGGCCTCCGCCTTGAAGGCGGGCGCGTTCACGTCCGGCACCCAGAGCTGGACGAGCTTCATGCCCTTGGCCCGCATCCGGGCGCGATGATCGCGAACCTTGTCGCGAGACGAAAGCGCACCCGACGCCATGACCAACCTCCTGCGGTTACATGTAACCTATGCTGAGGGCCGCCTGATGTCCATGCGCGGGGTCATAGAGGACGTCGCTACGAGGGCGCGAGATCAGGCTCGTAGGGCAGGCTCATAGGAACGGTCGCTGTGGCTGTTCCCCTTTGCGCAATTCCGCACCGCGCGGCTGGAATCCGTGCTCCAGTGAAGTAGACGGACCGGATGAAGCATGCCCGGCTGCGCTCCATCGCCCACAATATCGCGGATTCGCTGGCGAGCGGGAGCGGGATGCTGATCGGCGTCTATGAGCTCGATGTGTTCGGCGAGGCGCGACGCTGCCCCGGAGGCGCGATCACGGTGGATTTCCTGCGCGGCGCGGTGACGGAAGGCCAGCCGTCTAAATTCCTGTGCAAGGCCGTCGCCCGCTACAAGGCCGCGCTGAACGGTCTCTGCGTCAAGGAAGGAG
Organism: Allosphingosinicella sp.; assembly: GCA_036403015.1. Taxonomy (GTDB): domain Bacteria; phylum Pseudomonadota; class Alphaproteobacteria; order Sphingomonadales; family Sphingomonadaceae; genus Allosphingosinicella. Next base: position 109,295 of record DASWRU010000094.1, on the reverse strand, counting down.
GGTCGCTGACCTCGTTCAGGGAGCTGACGGTGCGTTATTGGAGCGACCACTTCAGCCGTCGGTTCGCCGTGACCGTTGTGGACGCCGCCGGCGCCCGCTCCACCACCGAATATGCCGGCATTCCCGGCCGCCGCGTCAGGATCATGGACGGCCTCGGCCGCCTGCGACCCAAGCCGAGCGTCCGCTGAGATCCAGGCCTTTGCCGGCACAAGAAAAAGCCCCGCCATCTCTGGTGAGGCCTGTTCTTCATTCGTCACCCCGGACCTGATCCGGGGTCCACCTCCCTTTCTTACTTGTCGGAAGGGAAAGGTGGAGGCTGGATCAACCCTGTCCTGAGCCTGTCGAAGGGTCCGGCATGACGACTTTGGCTCAGTCGTCGTTCCGTGCCGGGAAGGCGGGCGCGAAGTCGGGCGATGACCGCCCCCCGCGTCAGCCGCTTCCCGGCGGCTGGCCCGATGGCCCCGCCAGCCGCATCAGCAACGTGCCCGCGGCGAGGAGGGCGGCCCAGATGACGGCCGCCTCTAATGTGAGCGCGCGCCAGAGGCCGAGGTCGGTCCCCTCGGGCAAAGCGGGCGGAGCGAAGCGGAGGAGGAGGAAGGCCGCCGCGCAGGCCGGCGCCAGCGCGGCCGCCGCCCTCACCAGCGCCCGCGGGCCGAGCGCCAGGCTCCACAGCCCAACCGCGCCGTAAGCCGCCGAGGACAAGCCGAAGACGAGCCCCGTCGCCGGGTCCGCCGCCCCGAGGCGCAAGGCCGACAGCGTGCCCGCGCCCGCGAGGCCGAACAGGACAACAAGGCTCCCCAGCCGCACCGATGCCATAAGCCTGTCCATCACGCGCCACCTTTCGCGAACCGATCCCCAGACGCACCCCGCCGCGAAGCCGAGCGCCGCGCGCGGCTCCACGGCGTCCAGCTCGGCTTCCATCGCCGCCGCCCAGACGCTCCGGCCGGGCGGGAGCAAAGCCGCGCAGCGGCGCACCAGCGCCCGTGCGAGCCGCCGGCGCGCGCTCATACCGCCACCTCGCCGCGCCGCTTTGCCGCTGTCCCGGCCTCGGCAAGGCGGGCGTGAGCGAAGGCGCGGCCGCGCGCGGTCAGCCGATAGGCGTGACGGGGCGCCCGCGCCGGCGGCACGGGCGGCCGCCACTCGGCCTCGAGCAGCCCTTCGTCGGCGAGCCGCATGAGCAAGGGGTAGAGCGTCCCCGAGGCGAGCCCCGTCTCGAGCATCAGCGCGTAGCCGTGCCGCCACGCGTCGACGCGGGCCAGCAGCGCCCCGAAGAGGGCGGCGGCCTGACTCGAACGATGCGGTCGACGGGGCATGACAGAAACTCTACATATATCGGCAAACCTAGTCAAGCTAGGCGTTTTCCCGATCCTCCGAGCTGCTCTCGCTCTCCGCGCCGGCGCCTCCGCGTGAGACAAAAAAAAGCCCCGCCTCGCGGCGGGGCCTCTTCTGTCGGGCCTGAGCTGGAAGGGGGCTACCCCTCCACCACCTTCGGTGGTCCCCCTCCCCATCTTGCGATGGGGAGGCAGAGATCAGTCGTCGTTGCGGGTCAGGAAGGCGGGCGCGAAGTCGGGCGCGGGGCCCCCATCGTCATTGCCTCCGTTGCTGCGCTCCGGACGGTCCTCGCGGTCGCGGCGTGGGCCGCGGTCGCCACGATCTCCACCCTCACCACGGGGCCCGCGGTCGCCTTCGCCGCGAGGGCCACGGTCACCGCCGCCTTCACGGCGCGGGCCGCGGTCGCGTCCGCCACGGTCGCCCCGATCGCCACGGCCTTCGCCGTCGCGGCGGGGGCCGCGGTCACGGCCGCCCCGATCGCCGCGATCGCCGCGGCCTTCGCCCCTCGGACCCCGGTCCTCGCGCGGAGGACGGGTGTCCTCCAGCTCGGCGCCGGTCTCCTGGTCGACGACGCGCATCGATAGTCGGACCTTGCCGCGCGGATCGATCTCGAGGACCTTGACCTTCACGTCCTGGCCTTCGGAGACGACGTCGCCCGGGCGCTCGACCCGCTCGTTCTTCATCTCGGAGACGTGGACGAGGCCGTCCTTGCCGCCCATGAAGTTCACGAACGCGCCGAAATCGACGATGTTGACGACCTTGCCCGAGTAGATCTTGCCGACCTCGGCCTCCTCGACGATGCCGGCGATCCAGCGGCGGGCCGCCTCGATCTGCGACAGGTCCGAGGAGCTGATCTTGATCACCCCCTCGTCGTCGATGTCGACCTTGGCGCCGGTGGTGGCGACGATCTCACGGATGATCTTGCCGCCGGTGCCGATGATGTCACGGATCTTCGCCTTGTCGATCTGCATCGTCTCGATCCTCGGCGCGTGGGCGCTGAGCTCGGTCCGGGTGTGGTCGAGCGCCTTGGCCATTTCGCCCAGGATGTGGGCTCGGCCCTCATTCGCCTGGTCGAGCGCGGCGCGCATGATCTCCTCGGTGATGCCGGCGATCTTGATGTCCATCTGCAGCGAGGTGATGCCCTCGCTGGTGCCGGCGACCTTGAAGTCCATGTCGCCGAGATGGTCCTCGTCGCCGAGGATGTCGCTGATCACCGCGAAGTCCTTGCCTTCCAGGATGAGGCCCATCGCGATGCCGGAGACGGGCCGCTTGATCGGCACGCCGGCGTCCATCAGCGCGAGGCAGCCGCCGCACACCGTCGCCATCGACGAGGAGCCGTTGCTCTCCGTGATGTCGGAGAGGACCCGGATCGTGTAGGGGAACTCGTCGTGGCTCGGCAGCACCGCGTGAAGCGCCCGCCAGGCGAGCTTGCCGTGGCCGACGTCGCGGCGCGACGGCGCGCCGAAGCGGCCCACTTCGCCGACGCTGTACGGCGGGAAATTATAGTGAAGCATGAACCGCTGGTACGACAGCCCCTCCAGCCCGTCGATCATCTGCTCGGCATCCTTGGTGCCCAGGGTGGTGGTGCAGATCGCCTGGGTCTCGCCGCGGGTGAACAGAGCCGAGCCGTGGGTGCGGGGCAGGAAGCCGACCATCGCGTCGATCGGGCGGACGGTCTTGGTGTCGCGGCCGTCGATGCGGCGGCCGTCCTTCAAGATGGCGCCGCGGACGATCTCGGCCTCGAGCTTCTTGACCAGCTTGGAAGCGGCCATCTGCTGCTGCGGCTCGGCGTCGGCGAAAGCCTCCTTCGCCTTGTCGCGCGCGGCGTTCAGCATCGCCGAACGCTCGGACTTAGAGGTCGTCTTGTAGGCGGCCGCGATGTCGGCGCCGATCAGGTCGCGAAGCTGCTGCTTGACGGCCGACGTGTCGGTGGCCTCGGCCAGCTCCCACGGGTCCTTGGCGGCTTTCTCGGCAAGGCTGATGATCGCCTGGATGACCGGCTGGATCGAGCGGTGGGCGTACATCACCGCGCCCAGCATGACGTCTTCCGAAAGCTCCTTGGCCTCGGATTCGACCATCATCACCGCGTTGTGGGTGCCGGCGACGACGAGGTCCAATTCGCCTCCGCGGATCTGGTCCTGGCTGGGGTTGAGGATGTAGTCGCCGTCGGCATAGCCGACGCGGGCGGCGGCGATCGGGCCCATGAACGGGATGCCCGAGAGGGTCAAAGCGGCGGAAGCGGCGATCATCGCCACGACGTCCGGCTCGTTCTCGCCGTCATAGGACATGACGTGGGCGATCACGAGCACCTCGTTGTAGAAGCCCTCCGGGAAGAGCGGGCGAATGGGGCGGTCGATGAGGCGGCTGGTCAGCGTCTCCTTCTCGGTGGCGCCGCGCTCGCGCTTGAAGAAGCCGCCCGGGATGCGACCGGCGGCCGAGAATTTTTCCTGGTAGTGCACGGTCAGCGGGAAGAAATCCTGCCCCGGCTTGACGTTCTTCGCGGCCGTGACGGCGCAAAGGACGACGGTCTCGCCGAGGGTCGCGAGCACCGCGCCGTCGGCCTGACGGGCGACTCGCCCCGTCTCGAGGGTCAGCGTCTTGCCGCCCCACTCGATTTCCACTTTCTTCATGTCGAACATTCTGAGTTTCCTTCAACACCCAGCGCCAGATGCGCTGGGGGCCTATTGTCCGGGCTGCTCGCCCGGCTTGTGGGTCCATATGACCCGGACCGGACAGCCGCCGAATTGCGGGAGCCCGATACGCGAAGCGGCCCCGTTCGGGGCCGCTCCGGCTTTACTTGCGAAGCCCGAGCTTCGCGATGAGAGCGGTGTAGCGCTCGTGATCTTCCTTGCGGATGTAATCCAGCAGGGAACGGCGCTTGTTGACCATCATCAAAAGCCCGCGGCGCGAATGATTGTCCTTCGCGTGGGTCTTGAAATGCTCCGTCAAATTCTGAATGCGTTCGGTGAGGATCGCGACCTGGACCTCGGGGGATCCGGTGTCGCCCTTGCCGCGGGCATTATCGTCGATGATTTCCTGCTTGCGCTCGGCGGTAACCGACATCGTCAAACTCCTTCGTTCCAGATGTTGAAACCGCGCACCACCCGAAGTTCGCCCTCGGAAAGCTCCACAAGTGCAACCGGAACAGACCCTTCGGTTGCTAGATGGAGCCCTGGCTTTGCGGCGATCCCGGCCAATCGGCGCCCCTCGCGGAGCGCCCTTGCCTGGTCGGGGGTGACGGGTAGAGCCGGGATGTCGTCCAGCCCCGCCGTCAGCGGCAAGAGTGCCTGTTCAAGGTCGCGCGCCTTAGCGAGTTCGCCCAATTTGTCCAGCGAAATCGCCTGTTCCAGCGTGAACGGGCCGGCCTTCAACCGCCTCAACATGGTGACGCTGCCGACCGTTTCCAAGGCGCGCGCGATGTCGCGGGCGAGGGAGCGTATGTAGGTGCCCTTGGAAACCCCAGCGACGAGGGTAATTGAGGGAAGAAGACCCTCATCCCGACCTTCTCCCGCAAGCGGGAGAAGGGGCGCGCCGGCGCGGGCCTCCTGCTCCTCCTCCCCCCTCTCCCGCTCGCGGGAGAGGGCAGGGTGAGGGTCTTCTTCTTTCTTTACCGCAAGGGTGAAGACCGTCACCCGCCGCGACGTCATCTCCACCGCCGCCCCCGCCCGCGCCAGATCGTAGGCCCTCCTCCCCTCCACCTTCAGCGCGGAATAAGCAGGCGGCACCTGATCGATCTCGCCGGTGAAGCGCGGCAGCACCGCCTCCACCTGCGCGGGCGTAGGCCGCACGTCCGAGCGCGCCACCGCCTCGCCTTCCGCATCCAGCGTATCGGTTTCCACGCCGAACCCGATCGTGAACGCATAGACCTTGTCCGCGCCCAGCATCCGGCCCGACATTTTCGTCGCCTCGCCGAGCGCCACCGGCAGCACGCCGCTCGCCAGCGGGTCGAGCGTGCCGCCGTGGCCGACTTTCACCTTCGCATAGCCGCCCTCCCGCAGCGCGCGCTTCACCGCGGAAACGATCCCGGTAGAGCCCGGTCCGACCGGCTTGTCGACGACCAGCCAGCCGTGCACCGTCAGCCCCGCGCCGCGACCGCGCCGGCCAGGCCCAGCGAGAGCTGCCGCGCCTCCGCCTCCTTCAGCCGCTCCATGAAATGACGGCGGCAGAGCGCGACGTAGCGGTCGTTGCCGCCAATCTCGGTTTGCTCTCCGGCGCGCACCGCACGGCCTTCCGCGTCGACGCGCAGGTTCATCGTCGCCTTGCGCCCGCACTCGCAGATGGCCTTCAGCTCGACCAGCTTGTCGGCGAGCGCGAGAAGGGTGGCGCTGCCTTCGAACAAATTGCCCTGGAAGTCGGTGCGGAGCCCGTAGCAGAGCACCGGCACGTCGAGCTCGTCGCAGACGGTGGCGAGCTGCAGCACCTGCGCGCGGCTGAGGAACTGGGCTTCGTCGACGAGCACGCAGTCCAGCCGCCGCTTCGCCCGCGCCGCCTCGATCTCCACCCGCAGGTTGGTCTCCGGCTCGAAGCTATTCGCGGCCGCGGTGATGCCGATGCGGCTGTCGATGATGCCGCGCCCCGACCGGTCGTGAACGCCCGCCGTGTACAGCATCGTCTCCATGCCGCGCTCGCGATAGTTGAAGTCGGTCTGCAGCAGCACGGTCGATTTGCCGGCGTTCATCGACGCGTAGTAGAAATAGAGCTTGGCCACGCGTCCTGTTCTAGCGTCGTGGCCGGGGTTGGGAAGGGCGGTGCGTCAGCGCGCGCGATGGCGGGGCGGCGGGGCGGCCGCGGCGGTGACGCTCGCGACATCGCACCGCCAGCCGTCGGCGCGCACCGAGCTGAAGCGGTCGAAGCGGTCCGAAGGGGACGCATTGAAGCGCATGTTGCCGCGCTACGCGAGGCGCGGGCAGGCCTCCTTCAAGCGCACATGATACCAGCGCCCGCTCTCCGCCTGGATGTAGAGCGCGCTGACGCGTCGGGGAGCCAGTCGAGGCAGCGCGACATGTTGGGGACGGTCGTCTCGCCCGCCGGCATCCGATCGGCCGCGGGGGCGGAAACGGCCGAGCCCAAGGCGGCAAGAGCACGGCGGCGCTGAACCGTAGCTGACCCTAGCTGAGACCCGTTAGCGACGCGATCAGCCCGCCGAGGAACCGCACCGGCGGCAGAACCAGCGTGTCGACGATATGGGCTTGGGGGAAGATCATCGGCACCACCAGCAGCAGCAGGATGAGCAACAGGAAACCGAAACGCCTGAGCTTGGCGTAATGGACCGCCGCCCGGCGCGGCAGCAGCCCCTCGACGACGTGGCCGCCGTCGAACGGCGGGATCGGGAGCAGGTTGAACACGGCCAGGAAGAGGTTGATCGCGAAAAAGTTGACGAGGTTCGCCGCCAGGAAATCCCACCCGATCCCCGGCTCCGGCGCCGCCCGTTGGAGGAGCGCGAGCGCGAAGGCCGCAAGCACGGCGAGCAACAGATTCATCCCCGGCCCGGCGAGCGCGACGATCATCATGTGAAGGCGCGGGTTGCGCATCCGGTGCGCCCGAACCGGAACCGGCTTGGCCCAGCCGAAGACGGGAGCGCCGGAGACCGCCAGGATCAGCGGCAGCGCGATCGTGCCCACCGGATCGACGTGGCGCAGCGGATTGGGGCTGAGGCGGCCCAGACGGCGGGCGGTGGGATCGCCGAACGCATTGGCCACCCAGCCGTGCGAGATTTCGTGGAGGACGATCGCCACGACGAGCGGGATCAGCCACGTCGCCACGCGAAAGACGATGTTGTCAGCCCCCACCTTCTTGCCCCCGCCCCAGTTCGCCTTCCGCCGAAATCGCCAAGACCCGGCCGTCCCCGTGGCCAATCGGCGCGGCGAGGTTCACGCCTCCGGCTCGCTCAGGTCCCGCGCCACCTTGGGGTCGCGCAGCAGGGTGTCGATGTGGCTGCCCTCGTCGAAACTCTCGTCCGCGAGGAACTTGAGCTTCGCCGCATATTTGGTGTTCACCCGGCTCGCCACCGAGCGCTGCAGGAAGGCGGTGTGGGTACGGAGCGCCTTCAGCACCGTCGCCTCATCCTGGCCGAGCAAAGGCTTCACGAACACCGTGGCGTGGCGCAGGTCCGGCGACATCCTGACCTCGGTCACCGAGACGAGGTGGCTGGCGAGCACGTCGTCATGGACCTCGCCCCGCATCAATATGTCGGACAAGGCATGGCGCACCTGCTCGCCGACGCGGAGCAGGCGGACCGACTTGCCTTCGGGGGTTTCGTTACGTTTCATCTCGTTTCCAGCCGTCACCCCAGCGAAGGCTGGGGTCCATGCAGCCTCACCGCCGCCCAGAGGCAGCATGGATGCCAGCCTTCGCTGGCATGACGAACCCGGATGCAGGTATCACCTGCATCCGAATATCAGAGCGTCCGCTCGCGCTGCTCCACTTCGAAGACTTCAAGATGGTCGCCCGCCTTGATGTCGTTGGTGTCGGCCAGCAGAACGCCGCATTCCAGGCCCGCCCGCACCTCGGCGATATCGTCCTTGAACCGGCGAAGCGAGGAGATGGTCGTCTTGGAAACGATGACGTCCTCGCGCGTGAGCCGCGCATGGAGGCCCTTGCGGATGACTCCTTCGAGCACCAGCAGGCCGGCGGCCTTGTCGCGCTTGCCGGCTGGGAAGACCTCCTTGACCTCGGCGCGGCCGAGCACGTTCTCGATCATCAGCGGCCCGAGCTCGCCCGCCATCGCCGCGCGCACCGCGTCGGTGAGGTGGTAGATGACGTCGTAATATTGGAACTCGACGTTCTGCCGCTCGGCGACTTCGCGCGCCTTCGCGTTGGGGCGGACATTGAAGCCGATGATCGGCGCCTTGGACGCGCTCGCCAGGATGACGTCGCTCTCGGTGATCGCGCCGACGCCCGCATGGAGGATGCGGACCTTGATGTCCTCGTTCGAGATGCGGTTCAAGGCATTGACGATCGCCTCGACGGAGCCCTGCACGTCGCCCTTCACCACCAGCGGATATTCGACAATGGTGCTGGTCTTGGCGGCGAACATGTTCTCGAGATTGACCGGCGCGCTGGTGGTGCGCTTGCGGTCGAGAAGGCCGCGGCGATAGTCGGCGACCTCGCGGGCGCGGGCATCGTTCTCGACCACCGTCAGGGTGTCGCCGGCGGAGGGGACGCCCGACAGGCCGAGCACCTCGACCGGCACCGACGGCCCGGCTTCCTTCACCTGCTTGCCCTTGTCATCGATCATCGCCCGGACCTTGCCCGGGACGGCGCCGACGACGAACACGTCGCCGACCTTCAGGGTGCCGCGCTGGACCAGCACGGTGGCGAGCGGGCCGCGGCCCTTGTCGAGCTTGGCCTCGACGACGGTGCCCTCCGCGGCGCGGTTCGGGTTCGCCTTCAGCTCGAGCAATTCGGCCTGGAGGTTGATCGCCTCGAGGAGGCCTTCGAGGTTGGTCTTCTTCAGCGCCGAGACCTCGACGTCCTGGACGTCGCCGCCCAGATCCTCGACGACGATCTCGTGCTGGAGCAGCTCCTCGCGGACGCGCTGCGGGCGGGCTCCGTCCTTGTCGATCTTGTTGATCGCGACGATCATCGGCACGCCGGCGGCCTTGGTGTGGTTGATCGCCTCGACGGTCTGCGGCTTCAGCCCGTCGTCGGCCGCCACCACCAGCACGACGATGTCGGTGACGTTGGCGCCGCGGGCGCGCATCTCGGTGAAGGCCTCGTGGCCCGGCGTGTCGAGGAAGGTGACCTTCGACTTGTCGGGCAGGCTGACCTGATAGGCGCCGATATGCTGGGTGATGCCGCCGGCTTCGCCGGACACGACGTTGGCGCCGCGGATCGCGTCGAGCAGGCTGGTCTTGCCGTGGTCGACATGGCCCATGATGGTGACCACCGGCGGCCGCGGCTGCAGGCTCTCGGCCGGGTCGACGTCGGCGTCGGCCTGGATATCGACGTCCGCCTCGGAAACGCGGACCATGCGGTGACCGAATTCCTCGATCAGCAGCTCGGCCGTATCCTGGTCGATCGTCTCGGTGACGGTAACCGGCGTGCCCATCTTGAACAGGGCCTTCACCAGGTCCGCGCCGCGCTCCGCCATGCGGTTGGCGAGCTCCTGCACGGTGATCGCCTCCGGGACGATCACGTCGCGGACCTGCTTGGCCGAAGGACCCGACTGCTGGTGGGCGCGCTTCTCCTTCTCGCGGGCGCGGCGGAGCGCGGCAAGCGAGCGGGCGCGGTTGTCGTCCTCGTCCGAAAGGGCGCGGCTGACGGTGAGCTTGCCGGCATGGCGCCGGTCGTCGCGGCCGCGCGCCGGGCGGGCCGGCTCCGGACGCTTGGCGGCCGGGGCGTGATGCTTCGGCCGGGCATGGCCGGGGCGGCGATCCTCCTCTTCCTCCTCCGCGCCCTGCGGAGCGGCGGGGGCCGCCGGAGCGGCCGGCTCGGCGGCGGGCGCGGGCTCGGCCGCGGCGCCCGAGGCGTCCTGCTCGGCGCTACGGCGGGCCTCATCCTCGGCCTTCCGGTTGTCCTCGGCGCGGCGGCGCTCGTCCTCGCTGGCCTGCTGGGCCTGGCGGTCCTCCCGGCGGCGGGCTTCCTCGAGCGCGGTGAGGCGGGCTTCGTCCGCCTCGCGCAGCAGCTTCTCCTGCACCTCGCGGCGCGAAGCCTGATCGCTCATCGGCCGCTGCGGCGCGGCCTGGGCCGGCGCGGCGGGAGCTGGCGCGCGCGCGGCCGGGGCGGCCGGCTTCGGCGCCTCCTGGACCGGGGCCGGAGCCGCTTCCGCCTGCGGGCCGAGGATGCGGCGCTTCTTCACTTCGACCACGACCGTGTTCGAGCGGCCATGGCTGAAGCTCTGCTTCACCTTGCCGGTCTCGACGGTGCGCTTGAGGCCGAGCGGCGCGCGCGTTCCCAGCTTCGGCTTGTCTGTCGTCTCGCTCATTACAATCCTTCGTTCACATCCACAGCCGACGCGTCCGGCGTGCCCGCCGTCGCGACGTCTAGCCCAAGCTTCGGTCCGATAAAAGCGCGCCACCGGTCGAGCGCATGCGCGACCCGGGCAGCAGCCCCACGATCAATCAGGGCGATATGTACCACATTCTGCCGCCCCAGCGCCAATGACAATATGGGTCTTTGTGCTGGAATAACCAACCCTTGGGAGCCCGCTCCCGACGAAGACGAGGGGCCTTTGCCGACCCGCCAGGCCTGGTCGAGCTTCCGGTTCCCGTCCTCCGCGGCATCGGCGGCGTGGAGAAGGAGGTGGACCTCGCCCTTGCGCAGCGCCGCCTCGATCTTCTCGCTGCCGGTCAGCAACGTCCCCGCCCGCGCCTCCAGCCCCAGCCGGTCGAGTACCGCCTGGCGCAGCGCCGCTTCGATGCGGTCGGCAAGATCGTCGGGAATGCGGATGTCGCCGGTCTTGAACGCGCGCGCGAGGGCGGCCTTAAGCTTTCCCTTGCGCCGCGCCTCCTCGAGCGTCGCGCGATCCACCCCGATCCAGGCGCCTCGCCCGGGCGCCTTTGCCCGCACGTCGGGCAGCACCTCGCCGTCCGGCGACAGGGCAAGGCGGATGAGCGCCTCCTGCGGCGCCGCCTCGCGCGTCAGCACGCAAGTCCGCTCGGCATCGTGAAAGCCCCTCCCTTTCAGGGGAGGGGTTGGGGTGGGGGATGTCGGTTCCGGCACCGACTCATGGGACGCCTGGGCGTTGACAACCCCCTCCCCCGACCCCTCCCCTGAAGGGGAGGAGCCTTTGCCCGCTAGCCGCGCACCGGTCTCATTGGGAGCTTTCCGCAACCGCGTCCTCCCCGCTTTGGGCCGGAGCCTCGTCCTCGAACCAGTGCGCGCGCGCGGCCATGATGACCTCGTTGCCCTGCTCGTCGGTGAGGCCGTACTCCGCCAGGATGCCGCCTTTGTCCTCGGTGCGGTTGCTCTCGCGCTGCCGGCGCTGCTCGGGCCGCTTCTTTTGGACGAGCTCGTCCGTGGCGAGGTCGGCGAGGTCGTCGAGCGTCTTGATCCCCGCCTTGCCCAAGGTCACCAGCATCGCCTCGTTGAGGTAGGGCATCTCGGCCAGCTCGTCGGAGACGCCCAGCGCCCGGCGCTCCTCGCGCGCCGCTTCCTCGCGGCGCTCCAGCGCCTCGGCCGCCCGGCTCTGAAGCTCGGTGGCGAGGTCGTCGTCGAAGCCCTCGATCGAGGCCAGCTCGTCCGGCTGGACATAAGCCACCTCCTCGAGCGCGCCGAAACCCTCCGCGACCAGCAGCTGCGCCAGCGTCTCGTCGACGTCCAGTTCCTCCTGGAACATGGTCGAACGCTCGACGAACTCGCGCTGCCGCTTCTCGCTCGCATCCGCCTCGGTCATGATGTCGATCGCGGAGCCGGTGAGCTGGCTGGCCAGCCGCACGTTCTGCCCGCGCCGGCCGATTGCCAGCGAAAGCTGGTCGTCGGGCACCACCACCTCGATCCGGCTCTCCTCCTCGTCGATGACGACCCGGCTGACCGTCGCCGGCTGCAGCGCGTTGACGACGAAGGTGGCGAGGTCCTCGGACCAGGGGATGATGTCGATCTTCTCGCCCTGCAGCTCCTGGACCACCGCCTGGACGCGCGAGCCCTTCATTCCGACGCAGGCGCCGACCGGGTCGATCGAGCTGTCGTAGCTGATCACGCCGATCTTGGCGCGGCTGCCCGGATCGCGCGCCGCCGCCTTGATCTCGATGATGCCGTCGTAAATCTCCGGCACTTCCTGAGCGAACAGCTTCTTCATGAAGTCGGGATGGGCGCGCGACAGGAAGATCTGCGGCCCCCGGTTCTCGCGGGCGACGCGCAGGATCAGCGAGCGGACCCGGTCGCCGACGCGGACCACCTCGCGCGGGATCTGCTGGTCGCGGCGGATGACGCCCTCGGCTCGACCGAGGTCGACGACGACATGGCCGAACTCGACGCGCTTGACGACGCCGGTGATGATCTCGCCGGCGCGGTCCTTGAACTCCTCGAATTGCCGCTCGCGCTCGGCGTCGCGGACCTTCTGGAAGATGACCTGCTTGGCCGCCTGCGCGGCGATGCGGCCGAACTCGATCGGCGGCAGCGGGTCGACGATGAAGTCGCCCAGCGCGGCGCCGGGCTGCAGCTTCTGCGCGTCCTCCAGGCTGACCTGCTTGAAATAATCGTCGACCTGCTCGACCACCTCAACCACGCGCCACAGGCGAAGGTCGCCGCTGACCGGGTCGAGCTTGGCGCGGATGTCGTTCTCGGCGCCGTAGCGGGCGCGGGCGGCGCGCTGGATCGCGTCCTCCATCGCCTCGATGACGATACCCTTGTCGATCAGTTTCTCGCGGGCGACGGCATCGGCGATGGCGATGAGCTCCGCCCTGTTCGCGGAAACCGCACCGGGAGCGGTGGTGGCCATGGTCAGTCTTCCTCTATTTCAGTGTGTTCGGTTTCGGTCGGTTCGATGGCGTCGGCGCCCTCGGCGGAAAGCGGAGCGGTCGCCGCGATGAGCTTGTCGGTCATGACGAGCTTGGCGGAATGGATGGCGGCGAAGGGGAGCGCCGACGGTCCCTGCACGGGCACCTCGATCAGCACGCTTTCGCCTTCGGTGCCGAGCAGCGGCCCGCTGAACACCTTCCGCCCGTCCAGCTTATCGGCGAGCACGATCCGCGCCTCATGCCCCTTCCAGTCCTCGAAATCCCGGAGCCGGGTGAGCGGCCGGTCGATCCCGGGCGAGCTCACTTCGAGCCGATAAGCATGTTCGATTGGATCCGTCTCGTCGAGCAGATCGGAGATACGGCGCGAAAGCCGGGCGCAATCCTCGAGCGTCAGTTGCCGCGTCTTCGGATCCTCCGCCATGATCTGCAGCGTCGGGTCCGACGTGCCGCCGATCATCTTCACCCGCACCAGCGCCAGCCCCTCGGCCTCGGCCGCGGGCTGGATCAATCGGGTCAGTTCAGCGACATCCGCCACAGGCTCTCCAAAATGGCTCGCTCATCCCGAGTAGGGGCTGAGCTTGGCGAAGACCCGTATCGAAGGACGTACCGGGACCGCGCCGGCCCCGTCCCCGGGACCAGCCTCAACGTCTAACGATGTCGAGGAGGTAGCAGGCATATAGGCGCGGCGGCAGCGGCGGGCAAGCGGGAATGGGCGCTTTGTCCGGCTTCGGCCGAGGCGCATTTTTTTCAGCCCCTGCGCTGCGCCGAGTTGCACGTTCGGCTCGCTGGCCTGGGTTATCTTTTGAAGGGACAAGTACATTCGTAATATTTTGTGCCAAATAACGGCTGCCTTGCAAAGACGACCTTCAAGTTCTACAAAGATGAGTCGACCGATTGGGGTCACGCTAATGGGGGAGCGTGCCATGTCCGACTTACTGGCTAAAGCACAGATCGTGATGGATTCTTCCCTGACGCGGCCGGTCAAGGTACGTGGAAACTTCCCCCTGCCGGAGGCCGACAGCACGCACGAGGGAGTCGTCCAGTTCCTGACTGACCACGGCCATGAGCTCTCGGTTCCCTTCGGGGCGGGCCAGTTGCAGCTCGCCAAGGAAGACAAGAATGCGGGCCGGAAGGTGCTGCGCTACGACCACACGATGGACGGACTGCGCGTGTTCGGCGCCCAGACGATCGCGACCGTGGACGAGGAAAACCGGCTCCGCCACCTCGATCTCTACGCCGGGCCCACTCGGCTCCTCAACGCCGGCGACGCCGAAGGCGCCATCGACGCGGAGACCGCAGTACTAAAGGCCGGGGAAGCCGTGGGACCCCACGAGCTTCGGACCGATCCTCCCCCACCGGAAGAGGTATGGTATCCGACGGACGCAGGGGTCGTTCGCGCGTTTGTCATCATCATTCCGACCGCTGCGCCGGTGCATGATTGGCAGGTCATCATCGATGCGGCGTCCGGTGCTGTCCTCAGCAAGCGCGACATGATCGTACGCATGGCCGACGGGACCGGCCGGATCTTCGATCCCAACCCCGTCGTGACGGCCAACAACAGCGCCTTCCGCGATCCCGCTGCGACCACAGGCACGTGCGGCTTTGCCGGCACCCCCGTGGCGACGCTCGACGCACAGCGCGTATCCAGGACCCTTAAGGACCTGACCGTGGCCAGCGGGAACTTCACGTTGAGCGGCCCCTGGTGCGAGATACACGAATTCGCGGGACCGACGAGCACGATCCCCACCGAGGCCAGCGGCAACTTCAACTACAGTTGCAATGATGCCCGCTTCAACGCCGTCATGATCTATTATCACATCGATACTTTCCAACGATATCTGCAGTCGATCGGCATCGCCAACGCGCACGCCAGCCCGATCCGCTGCGACCCGCTCGACGACAGCATCAATGCCGCCTGGTACTCCCCCGTGGATCACGGTCTGCATTTCTCCGATTCGGGCAATTGCGTGCCCGACCGCGCCACTGACGCCGACTGCATGATCCACGAATATCAGCACGCTATTCAGGACAACATAGTCCCCGGCTGGGGACATACAGGGCCTTCGTCGACCGGTCGCGAGGAGGCGGGAGCGATGGGTGAGGGTGCCGGCGACTTCGTGGCCTGCGCTTATTTCGCCGACCGCGGCGGCGGGTTCCAGAGGGAGGTGTTCGAGGACTATGTCTTCGCGCCCGCCGGCCTCCGCCGCGTCGACGGGATTAGGCACTACCCCACCGGCTGGGATGGCGACATCCACGCGAGCGGCGAGATCTGGTCGGCGGCCCTGTGGAACACGTACCGCGCGATCGGTGGTGACGTCGGCGGGGCCGGCGCGGCGGCCGCTCATGAAGCGGCTCGCCAGGCGATGTTCCGCAGCCTTTTCGGAAGCTATCCGCTGCTGGCGACGAACGCGTCGATGCCGGATGGGGCGGAGGCGATCATGCGGACGAATGCCGCGCTCAGCCAGTATCGCGGCGCCCATCTCCGCGAGATGGCGCAGGCCTTTCACAACCAGGGCATCCTCGCCGTCGATGCCGGCGCGGACATCTACATCCGCGACGATTCGGCCGATCCGGGTACGACCGCCTATCATTCGCCGACCTTCTGGGACTCGCCGGACGTGTGGATCCGCAACCATGACGACGGCGGGACGGCCCACGAGCAGCCGGTCGCGGGCCAGGACAATTGGTTTTACGCGCGCGTCCGCAATCGGGGCTCGGTCGCGGCGCGCGCCTTCGTGGTGACGTTCAACGTCAAGCTCTGGCTGGGAACCGAATTCTCCTATCCGGCCGACTTCGCTCCCTACATCAGCGCTGCGCCCGGCTTCAGCCTGGCCCCCGGAGCAAACCTGGTCGTCAAGGCGAAGTGGCCGGCGGCGCTGGTACCTGCGAGCGGATCCCACGGCTGCATTCTCGTCAGCGCCTATTCCGCGCTGGAGCCGATACCGAATGGCGCCCACGTCTGGGAGCATCCGAACCTGGCCCAGAAGAATACGATAATCCAGTCCGCGGGCGCAGGCGATACGGTCTCGGCGGCGCTGCGTTTCGGCAACGCCACGCGCGCCAAAGCCGAGGTCATGACACTCGAAATTCGAAATCCTTCGAAGGTGTCACTGAAGATGGCGGGGGAGCCGGCCATCTTGGCTCAGATGCTTCACGGCGGCGGCGTGACGGCTGAGCCGCCACCTCAGTCGAAGTCGGCGCCCCCGCCGATCCGGGTGATCGACGCGGCCCGCATCGCCGTCGCCCATGGGGAAGGCGCGCTGGTCGTGCACCTGGCCGCCGGCTCGGCCCTCGCGGTGGACTCCGCCGGAGCGGCCCTGACGGCGAACGCTTCCGGCGTGGCCGTCGCGAAAGCCGCCGCCGCCAAGCTGGACCCGATCCGCAACGCGAAGGGCGTTGTCACCGGCCTTGGCCTCGGAACTCAGGCGCAGGCCCGCATGCCGGTCGTGCTGCCGCCCCGGGCGGACACCGAATTCAGGTTCGAGGCCAAGGTGCCCGCCACCGCCAAACGCGGTGCCGTGCATGTCGTGGATTTCGTGCAGCGCAATGCCGCTGACACCGCCGTCGGCGGGGTCCGGCTCGAAATCCACGTGAAGTAGCGGATTGGGCGGCCGGAGCGGACGCCAAGCCGTCCGCAACCGGCCCCCTTCCCGGAGCGCCCGCCGGGCGGCTTGCAGCGCTTCCGCGAGAGCGTAGGCCACGTCCTTCACCCGCTTCGGCCGCATAATGGTCGACGGCGGCGGCGGCGTTATTCGCTGCTCGTGCTGAATCCGCGGCCCGCGACCTGCTCGTCGACGTCGGCCAGCCGTCCTGCCAAACTTTGGCAAGAACCTAACACCCGGCGTGAGCTCCCGCACAGGCCGGGGCGACCTGCGGCGCCCCGCTCGCGTGTGCGGCGATGAGCCCTTCCAACTCCTCCACCACGGGCGAGCTCTCGACCTCTTCCGCCACTCTCTCGCCGAGCGCCGCGGCAGCCCGCCCGAATGCCGGCTCCGACAGCAACCGCGACAGCGCGGCACGTATTTCCGCGGTGGTAGCCGTGTTCGGCAGCGCCAGCCCCGCCCCGCGCTCCGTCACCCGCACGGCATTGTCGTTCTGGTCGCGGCCGTGCGGCATGACCAGCATCGGCAGGCGGTGGAGGAGAGCTCGGACCACGGTGCCGTGGCCGCCATGGGTGACGACGATCGCCGCCTGGCGCATCACCGCGTCGTGCGGCGCGCTGTGGACGAGGCGCACATTGTCCGGCGAGGCGACCTCCTCCGGCGCGATCGTGTCGCCCAAGGTGACGAGCCCCCGCATCGGCAGGTCGGCTATCGCGTCCACCACCCGCTGGATCACGCCGACATGGCCCTGGAAGGTGGTGCTGAAGGCGACCAGCGCCAGCGGCCGCCGGTCGCCCGGCGGCCAGGGAAAGACGAACGGCGCCGCCCAGGCCGGCGGGTCGATCTGCGGCCCGACATAGCGCACGTTGGACGGCAGCGTCGCGGGCGCGAAGTCGAAGGCGCGGCTGGTGCCGAGCAGGAGCCTTTCGGCCGCGTGCATCTGATCGCCCGCCGTGGCGAGCGGCGGAAGGCCGAGCGCGGCGCGGGCGGCGTTGAGCGCCCCAAGCTGGCTGTCGAGCAGCGCCTTCATCCCTTGCGCCACCGCGTTATGGAGGGCGCGATCCTCGTCGGTCCGCGCCGGCGCGAGGCCCGGACCCATCGGCGGAACGCCCGGCAACGGGAACAGGCTGATATTGGCGGTGAGCAGCGCCAGTCTCTGTCCCACCGCCTCGCACCCGACCGCGACTCCGAACAGCATCTCGTTCGAGACGACGAGGTCGGCCGGCTCGCGCTCGAGCTCGTCGATCAGGTCGCGGGCATAAGCGAGCGACGGCCCGATCATCAGCCCCTCGACCGTCCTCATCAGCCCCTCCTGCGGGCTCGCCGCCTCGAAGTCGCGCAGCAGGGTCGTCTCGCGCGAGCGGTCCGGCCGGCTCGGCGCGCGAGTCCAGGGGACGAAAGCCGCGCCGGACGCCTCGGCCTCGAAGCGGTTGCACGCGTCGCTCATCACCCTGACGCGGTGGCCGCGCGCCATGAGCTTGCGCACGACCGTGAGCGCCGGCCCGACCGAGCCGCCGCCTTCGAACGTGGCGAAGAGAAAGCTGGAGGGTGCGACGTGGCTCATTCCTCGTTTCCTTTGTTGAACGGGGTCCAAATAAGGGCCGCGGCAGCGAGGGCCTCCACGGCCTCGCGATAGGCGGCGACGCTGCGCTTCATGTCGCGGCGGTAGAGCTTCCAGACGTAGACGTCGGTGGCGGCGACCAGCGCGTCGAGCCGCCGCCGGCGGAGCGCGGGGCGGGCCGCGTCGAGCACGCCGGCGAAGCTGCTTTCCAGCCATTCGCGATGACCCTTGCGGCCGATGTCGGCGATCACCCTGATCGGGGGATAGCGCTCCTCCTGGGCCAGCAGGCGCAGGACGAAATCGCCCGACGCCTCATAATCCAGTGCGAGCGCGGCGACGGCCGCCGCGAGGTCGCCGTGCGGGGCGCGGCGGCGCTGCCGTACTTCGGCCCCGACCCGCTCCGCCGCCGCCGCGAGCAGCCCTTCCTTGCCGCCGAAGCGGCGGATGACCGTCTGCACCGTCACCTTGGCCTCGCGGGCCACGTCGTCGAGCCGGATCTCCTCGAACCAGCGCTCCGCCAGCGCGCGCCGAAAGGCTTCGAGGATCCGCTCCCCGGTCATCTCCGCGGCCGCGGCGCGCAGGCCCTGGCGATAGGGCCGCTTAGGTGATTCGCTATTCATGTAGGGTCAGCTAACACCGAATTGCAGACGGCGCAATTCGTTTTAGTAACCCTAATATCAATATAGCCGTTGCTCGGTGACCGAAGCCTCCGACGGACTATTCGTAGCGCAAGGCGTGGATGGGGTTGGCGCGGGCGACGCGCAGCGCATGGCTGGCGATGGTGCCGAGGGCGATGGCCAGAGCCAGGCCGCCGGCGAGGACGAACGGCGCCGGGCTGAGCGTGATGCGGCTGTCGAAGCCGTTCAGCCAGTCGCGCATCACCCACCACGCGATCGGCCACGCGATCAAATTGGCGATGATCACCGGCTTGGAGAATTGCCAGGCGAGCAGGCGGACGATGTCGCGCGAGCGGGCACCGAGCACCTTCCTGATGCCGATCTCCTTGGTGCGCCGCTCTGCCGTGAAGGCGGCGAGGCCGAACAGGCCGAGGCAGCCGATCACCACCGCGAGCAAGGCGAAGGCGCCGAACAGCTGGCCGCGTGCCTCGTCCCGGTCGTAGAGCCGCCTCACCCGGTCGTCGGCGAGCTCCGCCCGGAACGGCGAATCGGGGACGAGCCGCTTCCACACCTTCTCGACGTCGGCCATCAGCCGGCGCGGCTCGACGCCGGCATAGCGGATCAGCATCGCGTTGGTCTGGTTGCGGGCATAGAGGTACAGGATCGGCTGCAGCGGATCGCGGATCGAGCGAAAGCGCGCGTCCTTGACGACGCCGACGATGGTTTCGGTGACCTGCCCGAATTCCGGCAGGCTGAGCTCCGACGTGACGGTCTTGCCGATCGCCTGCTGCGGGTCGCGAAACCCGAGCCGTTGCGCCGCCGCCTCGCTGACGATGACGTCGGTGCCGCGCCTGGCGAACGTCTCTTCCACCGCCTTGTCGGTCGGGAAGGGCGTCGTCGAATCGTCCATGGCGATGCTCTGGGAGAAATTGCGCCCGGCGAGGATCTTCATGCCCATGGTCGGGAAGAAATCGGTGTCGACGACGTAGAAGCCGAGATCGACGCCCTTCGGGTTGCCCGGGAGGTAGACGGAGCTGACGCTGTTATTGCCCGGGGCGACGCCGATGCCGGTCAGCGCCACCGACTGGACGCCGTTCACCCTCGCGACCTCGCGCTTCAGCGTCTCGGCCACCGCCTGGACCTGCCGCGCGCCGATCCCCTGCAGCTGGAGGAGGCCGTGGCGGTTGTAGCCGGCATCCGCCGTGCGCGCGTAGAGCGTCTGGGCGTAGATCACCGCCGTGCAGATGATGAGGCCGATCGACACGGCGAACTGCGCGACGACCAGCACGTTGCGCAGCCGCCCCGTCCCCTGCGCCTCGGCGGCGGACTTGTTGGCCTTGAGGACCTGCGCCGGCTGGAAGCGGGAGAGGTAGAAAGCGGGATAGAGGCCGCCGAGCGCGCCGACCACGAGCAGCAAGGCCAAGACGGGCAGGATGACTCCGCCGCTGCCCCAATAGGTGAGGGCGATATCGGCCTGGAGGAAGCGGTTGAAGACCGGCAGTACGAGCTCGACCATGGCGAGGGCGAGCAGCATCGCCATCGCCGTCAGCAGCATCGATTCGCCGATGAACTGGAAGATGAGCTGGGAACGGCTCGCCCCCAGGACCTTGCGCAACGCCACCTCTCGCGCCCGCTGCGAGGCGCGGGCGGTGGCGAGGTTGGTGAAGTTCACCACCGCCATGGCGAGGATCAGCAGGGCGACGATGGCGAAGGTGCCGATGGTGCGGCTGTCGTTGCCCGGCGTCATCGAGGCGCGCTGCGCCTCGCCGAGGTGGATATCGCGCACGTTGGTGAGGCGCCAATCCTGCGAATCGCCTGGATTGGTCTTTTCGCCCCCGCCGGTATCGTCGGGGATGTTGCGCTTCTCCCAGGCGGGGAGCTGGCGGTTGACGTCCTCCGCCCTCACCCCCGGCCTCAGCTTCACGTACCACCAGCCGCCCTGATTGCCCCAGCCGGTGAGGAAGAAGGGCTGGTCCGCGAAGAAGCTTTCGGGGTCGAAGCGGGCGATAACGCCGAGCTCGAGATGGCTGTTCTTCGGCAGGTCCCGCATCACCCCGGTGACGGTATAGTCGCTGCTCTTGCCCTGGCTGATCAGGGTCAGCGTCTTGCCGAGCGGATTCGCGTTCGGGAAGCGCTTCGCCGCCTCCGTCTCGGTGAGGACGAGCGAGTTGGGGCGGCCGAGCGCGGTGGCTCGGTTCCCCCTCGCGAACGGCACCTGGAGGATGTCGAAGAGGTTGCCGTCGACGAAGTTGAAATGGTCGGCGAGGCTCGGCTCGCCATGCTGCATGATGACCGCGCCCGACGAAGCGACGTAGACGCCCTTCTCGATCTGCGGGAAGTCCTTGAGCAAAGCCTTGCCCGAGACGTAGCTCGTCATCTGCAGGGCCATTTCCTCCCCGCCCCGCTCCGTCGCCTTGTAGAAGTCCTGGAACTGGTAGGCGCGGTCGGCGCCCGGCATCCAGGAATCGTAGCTCATCTCGTAGCGCACGTAGAGGAGGATCAACAGGCAGGCGGCGAGGCCGAGCGCCAGGCCGAAGATGTTGATGAAGGCATAGGTCCGGTTCTTGGCCAGCGCCCTCAGGCCGACGATGACGTAGTTTCTCCACATGTCGGAAGCGTTCCTATTCGTAGCGCAAGGCGTGGATGGGGTTGGACCGGGCAACCCGGAAGGCGTGGCCCGCGACGGTCAGCACGGCGATCAGCAGCGCCGCCCCGCCGGCCAGCAGGAAGGGCGTCGGGCTAAGCGCGATTCGGGTGTCGAAGCCGTTCAGCCACCCCCGCATCACCCACCAGGCGATCGGCCAGGCGATGAGATTGGCGACGATCACCGGCTTCGAGAATTGCCAGACCAGCAGCCGCACGATGTCGCGGACTCGCGCGCCGAGCACCTTCCTGATGCCGATCTCCTTGGTCCGCCGCTCGGCGGTGAACGCCGCCAGCCCGAACAGGCCGAGGCAGCCGACGATCACCGACAGCAACGCGAAGGCGGCGAAGGTCTTCGCCCGCGCATCCTCCGCCTTGTAGAGCTCGACCATGATGTCGTCGCTGAACTTGGCGGTGAACGGCACCTCGTTGGTGAAGCCCTTCCACACCCGCTCCACCGCCGCTCGGATCGCCGCCGGGTCGCCGTGGAAGCGGATGATCATGTGCGACTGGCCGCTGTCGGCATTCTGGAACAGGATCGGGTCGAGCGGCAGCTTCACCGAGCGGAAGCGGCTGTCCCTCACCACGCCGACGACGGTGATCGGCACCAGGCCATATTCGTTCTCGACCAAAGCGGCCTTGAACGTCTTGCCGACCGTGTCGGCCGCGTTCTTGAAGCCCATCCGCTTCGCCGCCAGCTCGTTGATGACGACGTTGGCGCCGCGGGCGGCGAGCGCCTTCTCCGCGTCCGGCGAGGGCGGGAAGGGCAGGGTCATGTCGTCCATCGGCCGGTTCCTGTCGAACCAGCGCCCGGCGACGAGCTGCAGGCCGATCGCTTCCTTGAAGCCCTCGTCGATTGTATAATTGCCGATGGTCAGCGGCTTGGGGTTGCCGGGCACGAGGACGCCGGTATTGTTCTGGTTGTTGGTGGCGACGCCGATGGTGGTGAGGCCGACCGAGTCGACGCCGGGGACACGGCGCACCTGCTCGGCGATCGGCTCCCCCTTGTCGATCAGCTGGTACCGGCTCAGCTCCTCGACCTGAAGGATGTGATCGCGCCGGTAGCCCGGATCGACGGTGCGGGCATAGACCGTCTGGGCGTAGATCACGGCCGTGCAGATGATGAGGCCGATCGACACCGCGAACTGCCCGACCACCAGCACGCTCCTCAGCCGCCCCGAACCCGGCGTTTCGGCCGATGACTTGTTGGCCTTGAGCACCTGCGCCGGCTGGAAGCGCGACAGGAAGAAGGCGGGGTAGAGGCCGCCCAATATGCCGACCGTCGCCACCAGCAGAACGACCGGCAAGGCGATTCCGCCGCTCCCGAAATAGGTAAGCTTCATGTCGGCATCGAGGAAGGAGGCGAACGGCCGGATGAGGAGCTCGACCAACGCCAGCGCGATCAGCATCGCCACCGTGGCGACGATGATCGATTCGCCGACGAACTGGGCGATGAGCTGCTTGCGGGTGGCGCCGAGCACCTTCCTCAGCGCCACTTCACGCGCCCGCTGGCTCGCCCGGGCGGTCGCGAGGTTGGTGAAGTTCACCACCGCCATGCCCAGGATGAGGAGGGCGATCACCGCGAAGGTGACGATGGTGGTCCGGTCGTTGCCGGGCGCCATCGAACCGCCCTGCGCCTTGCCGAGGTGGATGTCCTCGAGCCGGTAGAGGTGCCAGTCCTGGTCGTCGCCGGCGTTGAAATGCGCCTCGCCGCTATTCTCGTCGGGGATGTTGCGCTTCTCCCAGGCCGGGAGCTGGGCCTCGATCGCCTTGGGATCGGAGCCCGGCCGCAGCCGCGCATAGATCCAGCCGTTCTGGCAACCCCAGCAGGTGAGCGCCTGCGGCTCCTTGGCCATGAAGCTCTGGATGTCGAGGTGGATGATGGCGTTGACCCGAAGGTGCGAGTTCTTCGGCAGGTCCTTCAGCACCCCGACGATCTTGAAGTCCCACTTCTTGCCCTTGCTGATCAGGGTCATCGTCTTGCCGACCACGTCGTCGGTGCCGAAGCGCTTCACCGCCTCCGCCTGGGCGATGACGGCGTTGCCCACCTTGCCGAGGTCGGCGCGATTGCCGCGCAGCAACGGCAGCTGGACGACGTCGAGGAAATTGTCGGTGGCGTAGAGATAATGCTCGGTCTTCGACGCCTGCCCTCCCTGGAAGAAGACGGGGTCGTTGTCCCAGGCGTAGACCGCCTTCTCGACCTGCGGGAAATCCTTCTTGAGCGCCTCGCCCGCCGCATAGGGGGTCATCTGGAGCTGGGCTTCCTCGCCCGTCTCGCTCGATTTGTACCAACTCTGGAACTGGTACGTGTCCTGGGCGCCCGGGATCCACCGGTCGTAGCTCATCTCGTAGCGCACGAAGAGCAGGATCATCAGGCACGCGGCCATGCCGATGGCAAGGCCGAAGATGTTGATGAACGCATAGGTCCGGTTCTTGACCAGGGCGCGGATGCCGACGGTGAGATAGTTGCGCCACATGAGGCTTCTCCTACTCGTATCGCAGGGCGTGGATGGGGTTCAGGCGCGCGACTCGAAGGGCGTGGCCGGAGATCGTGCCGAGGGCGATGGCGAGGGCGAGGAAGCCCGCCATCAGGAAGGGCCCGGCGCCGAGCGCGACCCGGGTGTCGAAGCCGTTGAGCCAGTCCCGCATCGCCCACCACGCGACGGGCCAGGCGATGAGGTTGGCGAGCATCACCGGCTTGGAGAATTGCCAGGCCAGGAGGCGCAGGATGTCCCGCACGCGCGCGCCGAACACCTTGCGGATGCCGATCTCCTTGGTGCGCCGCTCGGCGGTGAAGGCGGCAAGGCCGAACAGGCCCAGGCAGGCGATCGCGACGGCGAGAAGGGCGAAGCCGGCGAAGGTCGTCCCCCGCGCCTCGTCGCCGGCATAGAGCTGCGCGAGATCGGCGTCGGCGAATTCCCCCTCGAACGGCACATCCGGCGCGAGCCGCTTCCACACCCGCTCGACGCCGGCGAGCACCGCGCGCGGCTCCGCCGCCTCGTAGCGGACGATCAGCGCGGAAAAGAAGCCGGCGTCGTAGAAGATCATCGGCTCGACCGGGTCGCGCGCCGAGCGGAAGCGGCTGTCCTGAACCACGCCGACGATGGTCAGCGGCACCATTCGCACATTCCCGAAGACGGGCGAGGCGACCGTCTTGCCCACCGCCCCCGCGGCCGAGCCGAAGCCCATCTGCTTCGCCGCCGCTTCGTTGATGACGACGTTCACGCCGCGCGCCGCGACTTCCTTGAGGCCTGCGGCGGTGGCCTCCTCGGAGTCGATCGAGACGGCGGCATTGTCCTTGGCATAAGCCCGCGACAGCGTTCGGCCGGCGAGCGTGCGGATGCCCATCGTCGCGAAGAAATCGGGGTGGGCCGCATACCAGCCGATCGTCACCGGCTTCGCCCGGCCGGGAACGTTGACCAGCGTATTGAGCGTCTGGCGGGTGGCGGCGCGAATGTTGGCGCCGGCCACCGACCTCACGCCCGGAACCTTCGCGACCTCCCGGAGCACGGTGTCGGTCTGGCGGGCGATGGCGGCGCGGTTGAAGCCCACCGCCTGGATCAGGCCCTCGCGCTGGTAGCCGAGGTCGGTGGTCTCCACGAAGCGCGTCTGCGCATAGACGATCGCGGTGCAGACGATGAGCGCGATGGACACGGCGAACTGCGCGACGACGAGGACGTTGCGCAGCCGCCCGGTCCCGATCGGCTCGGCGCTCGACTGGTTGGCCTTGAGCACCGCGCCCGGCTGATAGCGCGAGAGGTAGAAAGCCGGGTAGAGCCCGCCGGCAAGGCCCACGATCAGCAGCAGCGCCAGCGCCGGCGCCAGCACGCCGTCGCGGCCGAGATAGACCATCTTCATGTCGGAGCGCAGGAAGGCGGCGAGCCACGGCAAAGTCACTTCGGCCACCGCCATGGCGATCAGCATGCCGAGCGCGGTCAGCAGCAGCGATTCGCCCAGGAACTGGACGACGAGCTGCCGCCGGTTGGCGCCGAGCACCTTGCGCAGCGCCACCTCGCGCGCCCGCTTGCTCGCCCGCGCCGTCGCGAGGTTGACGAAGTTGACGCACGCCATGGCGAGGATGAGCAGGGCGACGATGGTGAAGGTCAGGATCGAGCGGCGGTCGTTGCCGGACCGATCGTCCCAGCCCGGCTGCGCCCCGCTCAAATGGACGTCGCGCACGTTGACCAGCTTCCAGTCGAACGCGTCGCCCTCGCTGACGGTGACTCCGTTCTGCTCGGTGCGCGGGATGTTGCGCGTCTCCCACGCCGGGAGCCGGCGGTTGATCTCGTCCGCCGAAGCGCCGGGCCTCAGCTTCAAATAGACGAAGCCGTTGATGCAGCCCCAGCCGCACTCGGCCTTGTCGCGGTCGCCGAGGCGGCGCACCAGATCGAAGCCGAGATGGCTGTTCCTCGGCAAGTCCTCGAACACGCCGGTGACCCGCAATGCGTATCTCTCGCCGCGGCGGATTCCGGTGAGCGTCCGGCCGACGATGTCGATCGAGCCGAAGCGCTTGATCGCCTCGGCGCGGCTCAGGACCAGGCTGTCCGCCTGGGACAGCGCCGTGGCGGGGTCGCCGCGCAGGAAGGGCACCTGGACGATTCGGAAGAAAGCGGGGTCGGCGCCGAGTATCTCGGCATTGGCGGCCTCGCCGTTGCGGTCGAGCAGCACCTGACGGTCGCTGTCGGCGCGGGCGATCGCCTCGATCTGCGGGAAGTCCTTGGCCAGGCTGTCGGCGACGACGCCTTCGGTGCCTTGCTCGACGCTGCGGACTCCGGTCTCCGGGTCGGTATAGGCCGTCTGCACCTGGTAGACCCGGTCCGCATCCGGCAGCCACCGGTCGTAGCCGGTCTCATAGCGGACGTAGAGGAAGATGAGGAGGCAGGCGGCAAGGCCGAGCGCGAGGCCGGCGATGTTGATGAAGGCGTAGACCTTGTGGCGCATCAGTGCCCGCAACGCGACGGTCAGGTAATTTCCCCAGCGCTTCAGCATGAGGCCCCTCCCCCCGGTCGCCGCGAGGTCCCAGCCGGGCCGCCGAGGGGGACAACGGCGGCCGCGGCTGAGACGGCAAGGGCGTAAAGTCGAATCACGCCGCGCGGCGGCGTTCGATGAGGATCTTGCCGTCGAGCATGTTGACGACCCGGCCGGCATAATCGGCATGGCTCGGCGAGTGGGTGACCATGACGATGGTCGAGCCTTCGCGATTGAGCTGCTGGAGCATCTTCATCACTTCCTCGCCATGCTGGGTGTCGAGGTTGCCGGTCGGCTCGTCGGCGAGGATCAGCTTGGGGTTGCCGACGAGCGCGCGGGCGACCGCGACGCGCTGCTGCTGGCCGCCGGAGAGCTGGCTCGGCCGGTGCTTGGCGCGGTGGGCGATGCCGACCTTGTCCATCACTTCCTCGACCCGGCGGCGGCGCTCGGCGGCGGCGACGTCGTGGTAGAGAAGGGCGAGCTCGACATTCTCCCTGACCGACAGCTCGTCGACGAGGTTGAAGCTCTGGAAGATAAAGCCGATATTCTGCTTGCGCACGTCCGCGAGCTTGGCCTCGGGCAGCCCCGCCACTTCCTGGCCGTTGAACACGTAGGAGCCGGCGGTCGGGCTATCGAGCATGCCGAGCACGTTGAGCAAGGTCGACTTGCCGCATCCCGACGGGCCCATGATCGCGACGAACTCGCCGTCGGCGATGTCGAGGTCGATGCCGTCGAGCGCGGTCGTCTCGACGGTGTCGGTGCGGTAGACCCGCGAGAGTTCACGCATGCTCAGCATAAGGTCGGCTCCTTCTTCACGTGTCGAGGTCGAGCCGATCCTTGTCGGCGAAACCGGTGTAAGGCGAGGTGATGACGCGCTCGCCGGGCTCCAGCCCATCGAGCACCTCGATATGATCGGAGTTGCGGCGGCCGAGGCGGACGTTGCGCTTGACCGCGCTCTTGCCGCCCGGCGCGACGACGAAGACGAAGGCGCCGCCTGTCTCGTTGTAGAAGGCGCCGTTGGGGATGAGCAAAGCCGGGGTCGGATCGCCGAGGGTGAGCTTCACCTGCAGGGTCTGGCCGCGGTTGAGGTCGGCCGGCTCGGCGCCGAGGAACCACAGGTCGACGTCGAAGGCGCCGTTCCTCACCTGCGGGTAGATTTTGGCGACCTTCGCGCGATAGGTCTTGCCCCCGGTCTCGACGGTCGCGATCTGGCCCGGCTGCACCCGGCCGAGATAGAATTCGTCGACCGAGGCGACGAGCTTGTTGCGGCCGGCGCTGTCGATCTGCCCCAGCCGCTCGCCGCGGCTCAGCGACTGGCCGACCTGGATCGAGAAAGCGGTGAGCTGGCCATCGACCGGCGCGCGCAGATTGAGCGCGTCGAGGCTGGCATGGGCGATGCTGAGGCTCTGGCTCAATGAGGCGTTGGAGGCGCGCAGCTGGGCGAGCTGGCTGGTCTGCAGCCGCGTATCGACCGCCTGGGCGCGGCGCAGCACCTCGGCCCGGCGCCGGTTGGATTCGAACTCGTCCTGGCTGTCGCGGAACGTCTTGCCGGCGATGAAGCCCTTCTGCGCCAGCGGCTTCTGCACCTCATATTGGCGCCGCGCCTTGTCGGCGAGAAGCTGCGCCTCGATCACGGCGCGCTGGTCCTGCATCTGCGTCTGGGCGAGCGCCAGCTCCTGGCTGCGCATCGAATTGACCTCGCGCGACACCTCGGTCTGCCGGGCGAGGACGTTGAGCTGGAGGTCCGAATTGGACAGTTCGGCAAGGAGCTGGCCCTGCCGGACCATCGCGCCGTCCTCGACGAGCACCTTCTCGACCCGGCCCCCCTCGACGGCGTCGAGATAGACGGTGACGAGCGGCGTCACCCGCGCCCGCAGCGGCAGGAAGTCGTCGAACCGCCCGCGCTCGACGGTGGAGACGGTGACCCGGTCCGCCGCGACGCTCTGGCTGTTCGCACTCGGCGCGAACCACCAGAAGAGCAGAGCCAGCACCACGATTGCGGCGGCGCCGAGCGCGATCTTCACCCGGCGGGACAGGCCCTTCACCTCCACGACCCGGTCCATGCCGCTGCCGCTCTGCGCCCGCGATGCATTTTCCTTCTGGATCTTGATGACGCTCATTTCCACCTCATCCCCGCCGATCAGCAATCATCATGCCACATGCGAGGAGCGTCCCGAAGCCGGGCCAGGCGGCGGCCGGACGGAGCCCCTGTGTCCGGAAACGGACACGGGCCTGTCCGGCCGTGAACATTCCCCCCTCGCCCATCAGACGAGCGGGGGCGCCTGGACCGCGGCGGTTGCGGGGCCGGTCGGCACCGGCTCGAGCGCCGA
Organism: Allosphingosinicella sp.; assembly: GCA_036403015.1. GTDB lineage: Bacteria > Pseudomonadota > Alphaproteobacteria > Sphingomonadales > Sphingomonadaceae > Allosphingosinicella. The sequence continues at coordinate 80,843 of DASWRU010000094.1, read as the reverse complement.
CATCGGCATCAGCACCGCCACCGCGATCCAGATCGCCGCTCCCAGCCAGGCTTCCATCTTGCGCATTGTCTTTCCTCCCGCACGTGATCGTCCCTGTTCCCATCCTCCAGCATCAGCCGTGCCAAGCGCGGATTGGCGCGGATTTCCGCCATTTCCTGCGCGGGCCGACGGTGGCGCGAGGCGTACGCTTCCGGACGGCCCGTCCGCCTTCGGACGGCGCCTGTCCGCTGCCGGACGCGCGTGGCACGATAATTGTTTGTCCGCTCCCGGACAGACTGTAGGAGGACGCTTGTGGTTCGGGAGGGGAAGCCATTCGCGCGGTGCGTCGTCATCGATGACGATCCCGACATCCTGCTGTCCGCGCGCCTGCTGCTGCGCGACCAGTTCGACGAGATCGCCGCCTTCCAGGCCCCGGAGGAGGCGACGGCGGCGCTCGACGACGAGGGCGCGGACGTCATCCTCCTCGACGCCAATTTCGGCCGCGGCGCGACCAACGCGGCCGAGGGTTTCCACTGGCTCGGCGAGATATTGAAGCGCGATCCCGAAGCGATCGTGGTGATGATCACCGCTCATGGCGGAGTCCAGATCGCGGTCGAGGCGATGAAGCGCGGGGCCACCGACTTCGTCTCGAAGCCCTGGTCCAACGAGCGGCTGCTCGCCACCGTCCGAACGGCGGCCGAATTGCGCAAGTCGCGGCGGGCCGCGGTCACCGAGCGCAAGCGCGCCGTCGCCATCGCCGCGCCCGCGGCCGGGGCGGAGACTCCGCTGCTCGGCGCCTCCGCGGCCATGCGCCGCGTCTATTCCCTCGTCGAGCGCGCCGCGCCGACCGAGGCCAACGTGCTCATCCTCGGCGAGAACGGCACCGGCAAGGAGCTCGTCGCCCGCGAGATCCACCGCCTCTCGCGACGCGCCGAGGGCGTGATGGTCTCGGTCGATCTCGGCGCCGTCGCCGCCAACCTCTTCGAATCCGAGCTGTTCGGCCATGTGAAGGGCGCCTTCACCGACGCTCGCGGCGACCGCGTCGGCCGCCTCCAGGCCGCCGACGGCGGCACCCTCTTCCTCGACGAGGTCGGCAACCTCCCGCTCCACCTCCAGCCGAAATTGCTTACCGCGCTCGAGCAGCGGCAGGTGACTCCGGTCGGCGCCAACAAGCCGGTGCCGATCGACGTTCGGGTGATCGCCGCCACCAACCTGTCGCCCGACCGGCTCGGCGACGAGGGCGTGTTCCGGCAGGACCTCCTGTTCCGCCTGAACACCGTCGAGATCGAGCTCCCCCCCCTGCGCGAGCGGCGCGACGACATACCCGTCCTCATCGATCACTACGTCACGCTCTACGCCCGCAAATACAGCCGGCCCGCCCGCCTGGTACCGGGGGACGTGCTCGCCGCGCTGCAGGCCTATGACTGGCCGGGCAACGTTCGCGCGCTCCGCCATGCGGCCGAGCGGGCGGTGATCCTCGCCGGCGGCGACGCCTTCACCGTCGAGGATTTCTCCCTGTCGCGGGCCGTCGGCGCGCGCACGACCGCACCGCTGCCGCCGCCCGCCAACCGGCCGGACCTCAACCTCGAACGGGCCGAGAAGCAGATGGTGGAGGAGGCGCTGAAGAAGCACGCCTACAATATCTCGCTCGCCGCGGCCGAGCTCGGCCTCACCCGCGCCTCGCTCTACCGCCGCATGGACAAGCATGGCCTTTAGGCCGCGCTTCGTCGCCGGGCTTGCCTGGCGCGCGGCGCTGCTGCTGGGGGCTGTCTTCCTGTTCGTGGGCTCCCTCTCGCATGAGGGGCTGGGCGCCGCCCGAATCCTCGCCGCCGCCGCCTGCACCTGGGCCGTGGTCGAGCTGTGGCGCTATATCCAGCGCACCAATGTGGAAATCGCCCGGTTCCTGGAGGCGGTGCGGCTCGGCGATCTCTCCCAGAGCTTTTCCCACGGCGTCGCCGGGAGCGGCTTCAACGAGATCAGCCGGGCGCTGGAGGACGGCATCCGCGCCCTGCGCGACGAACGCCACCGGCTGAGCGACGCCGGCCGCTTCTACGAGGCGGTGCTGGACGACGCGCCGACTCCGCTCCTCACCGTCGACGGCGAAGGCCGGGTCGAGCTCACCAACAAGGCGGCGCGGCGCCTGTTCGTCCGCCACCAGGGGGTGCGGATCGAGGATTTCCGCGAATATGGCGACGCCTTCGCCAAGGCCCTCGGCGAGGAATCGGTCGGCAAGCCCCGCCTCGTCCGGCTCACGCTCGACGCCATGCCGCAAACCGCGGTGGTCAGCGCCGCCGCCGTCCACCGGCTCGGCGGGATGGTGCGGGTGATCGCCGTCCAGCCGATCCAGGGCGAGCTGAACGCGATCGAGATCGCCGCCCAGAGCGACCTCGTCCGGGTCCTCACCCACGAGATCATGAACTCGATCACCCCCGTCACCTCGCTCGCCCAGACGGCGGCCGGCCTGATCGCGGAGGCCGACAAAGGCGACGACCCGCTGATCGCCGACGCCCGCGCCGCGGTCGAAACCCTCGCCCGCCGCGCCGACGGAGTCATGCACTTCGTCGAAAGCTATCGCCAGATCAGCCGCACGCCAGAGGTGCGGCGCCGCCTGTTCGAAGCTTTGCCCTGGGCGCGGGAGATCGAGGCGCTGTTCCGGGCCAGCGACCGAGGCGCCGGCGTGATGCTGACGATCGAGGTGAGCCCGGAGCACCTTACCCTCGACGCCGATCCCGATCTGCTCTGCCAGGTTCTGCTCAACCTCCTCAAGAATGCGGCCGAGGCGGCGGCCGCGCACGGCGACGCCCCCGCCGTCGCGCTCACGTTCAGCTGGGCGGCCGGAGGGCGGGCGCAGATCGAGGTCTCCGACAACGGGCCGGGCGTCCCCGAACCGCTCCGGCAGGACGTCTTCCTGCCCTTCTTCACGACCAAGGCGAAAGGCACCGGTGTCGGCCTCAGTCTTGCCCGCCAGGTCGTGCTCGCCCACCGCGGCTCGATCGCCCTCGCCGAAAGCGACAGCGGCGGCGCCTGCTTCCGGATTTTGATCTAGCCTCCGGAGCCGACCAACGCCTCGGCCGGTATCGCATCCGCCAGGCTGAGGCCGTCGAGGATCCGCGCGGTTTCGTCGCGGACCATCAGCATCACCCGGTGGAGCCGGCATTTCTCCTCGGTGATGCAATTCTCGCAGCTCTGGTGGGCGAAGCGGCTGGCGCAGGGGAGGAGGCCGAGCGAGCCGCGGGTCAGGCGAACGATCGTGCCGTAGCTGATCTCCTCCGGCGGCCGCGCCAGCCAATAGCCGCCCTCGCGGCCGCGCCGGCTGGCGACCAGCCCTTCGCGGATCATCTGGGAGAGCATGACGGTGAGGAACTTGGGCGGGATGTTCTGAGCCTGCGCGATCTGGGAGAGCTGCACCGGCCCCTCGCCGTAGCGGTCGGCGAGATGGAGGAGCGCCCGGATTGTATACCGCGTCCGTTGAGAAAGCATCGCCGCCTCATGGACCCGGCCGCCGGCGATGGCAACCGCGGCGGCCGTGCCGCCGCAATCAATTGGCTCCGGACGCCTTGCGGATGAAGTGGCCGCCCGACAGGCCGCGCAGGAGGGCCAGCCGGTAGGGCGCCTGCACCCCGGGCGCGTTCCAGTCGCCCTCGGGCCACGCCTCGAGCAGACCGGCCATCTTCTCCGTGTCGAGGATGTCGGCCGCGGCCGGCAGGGCGCCGATGCGGCCGGCCTGCTCCTCCGCCTCGGCGCGGCCGGCGGCCAGCCCCTCATGCCAGTCCGCCGCCTGGAGACCCTTTCGAGTCTCGCCCAGGACGGCGTCCGGCAGCCGGTCCGCGAAGGCCCGGCGCGCCAATGCGCGGGTGTAGCCGTTCGCCAGATATTGCTCGGGCGGAATGGCGAGGCAGAGATCGATCAGCCGGCGGTCGGCGGTCGGATCGCGGACGTCGACGCCCCAGGTGCCCAGCGCGCCCTTCTGGTAATTGCCGAGGTCGACGCGGCTGAGGACCCAGAGGCGCGTGGCGACCGAATCGCGGCGCGGACGATAGCCAAAGTCGAGTCCTCGCGCCGCCGCCTCCCGCTCCAGCTCCGCCGCCCGCTCGGGCCTGATGGCGCTATAGTCGGCGATGTCCAGCCGCCGCCCGGCCAGCCGGTTCGCACCCCGCCAGAGCGGCTGCGGCAGAAACGGGCCGATCGCATGGGCGACGACGCTCAGCAGACGCGTACCTCGGCGGCGCAGGAGCAGGCTCTCGCGGGCGAGACGAACGAACCTGCCCCGCGCGAGCAAGGCGGAAAGCTGCTCGAGCCCCGTGTAGCTGAAGCTCATATTGCCCATTTGCCCGGTGAGCAGGACCTTGAGGCCACGCGCTCGCGCGTCCTCCAGGATCGCGTCCGACCACACCGCATTGCAAAGGTTGAGCACGGGCCGCTCATAGGCGAAGAAGTTACGATCGAGGTTCGCCACGGGCGATTGGCCGCTCGCGCGGACGAGCACGTGCTCGACGTTCGGATACAGCGCCGCGACGGCGGCCGCGTGGGGACCTTCATCGGCGAAGCGCCCGATCGGGACCTTCGCTTCATAACCCTCGCGCGGGACCGCGGTGTAAGCGGTGACTCGGCCTTCCGGAAGCAGCTGACGCGCCGCCGTCGCGGTGACGGCGCTGCTGTCGAGGCCGCCGCTGAGGTGCGCGGCGACTCGGCCGTCCGCGCCGCGCAGCCGTGCCCGCACCGCCTCGTCGAACGAGGCCCGAACCGCTTCGGCATAGTCTTCGGCGCGGCTCAGCCGGAGCGGCTCGCGGTCGAACGTCCACAGCCGCCTGGCCTCCTCGCCGCGGCGGGTGACCGTCAGCACCTCTCCGGGCAGCACCCGCTCGATGTCCCTGAAGAAGCTGCGCCTGCCGGTTTCCGGCAGCAGCGCGAGGAATTCGCTGACCGCGCGCGTGTCCGGCTCACGGGGGATCTCGGCCAAAGCGTGCAAGCCCTTCGGCATGCTGGCAAAGGCGAAGAAGCCCGGGGCGCGGTGGAAGTGGAGCGGCCGGTGGCCGAGAAAGTCGCGGGCGAGCAGGAACCGGGTGCGCGCGCGGTCCCACACCGCGAGGGCGAAATCCCCGATCAGGCGGCCGAACGCCGCGTCCTCCCACCGCTCGATGCACTTCATGACCAGCGTCGAATCCGCCATCGAGGCGGCCTCGGCCGCGCCGAGGCCCAGCGCCTCCCCGAGCTCGTCGCGATTGTCGAGCCGCACGTCCGCCACGAGCGTCCAGCGGCCGTCGCCGCCGCTCACCGGGCCGCGGTCGAAACGATCCTCGGGAAGCGTGCGATGGAGGCGCCGGCCGAGGGCGACTTCGTCGTCGCGACGGGCCACGGGCGCCTCCGGCGCATAGACTTGCTGGGCCTTCAGCATCCGCCCGCACGCGGCGAGCGGCTCGGCGGCGTCGCCGAACGCCCAGAACCCCGCGAGCGCGGTCACGGCTCAGCCGTCGCCCGGGACCGGCCGCAGCTCGACGAGGCCGTCCGCCTCGAGCTCCCTCAGAAGCTCCGCCAGCTGCGCCTCGCACTCGTCCGGGTTTACGTCGAACTCGCGCACCAGGTCGTCGCGCAGCTCGCTCAGCCGCCGCGGCGCTTCGATCATCGACCAGATGCGCGTGGCGGTGCCGTTGAAGCCGTAGCATGTCCCCTTTTCGACGTGCAAACCGACCATCTCGCCATCGACCTCGGCCTCGATCAGCCCCTCGCGCCGCTGCACAAGCATATCCTCGCCCACAAGCATCCTTCCATTTCTGCCGGCCCCGGCTCCGGTCCGGCCACCGGGACGGCCTTTCCGAAATTTGACAGCCACATGGCCTGCCGCATAGGGTGGCTCCAACAAAAAGGACAGAACCGATGCGCGCCAATCGCCGAAATACGCTTCTCGCCGGTCAGCCCCGTGGGGAGGGAGCCCTCCGCGCTTGGGTTCGCCCCTCGTTGACCCGGCTCGACGCGGGCGCGGCCGAAATCCTCGCATCGACCGCGAGCGACGGCGTCTCCACCCAATCCTGACCCGGCGCCGGCAGCGGCCGGCCGTCGATTCGCGCCCGATGTCGGACGCCGCCCCCCCCCTGAGGCGCCGCGCGCCGATCTGACCGAAAGCCTGGCGCCGAGCGCCGATCCGAGCGAAGCCTGGCGCCGAGCGCCGGCCCGGCCGGAGCCGGGCGCCGCGGCAGCGGCTTCTCCCGCCCGCCCGCTTACGGGTGGAAGTCCCCCAGCACGATGGCGTGGCCGTCGGCGACGCTGACGAAGATCTGAAGATCGGCATTGCCGTCGCCGTCGATGTCGGCGGAGATCGTCCAGTCGTTGCCGCTCGTGTTCACCGCCTGCAGCTCGCCGGCAATGTGGTGGAACGCCTGGTTGCCGATCAGCGAGAAGGCGGTGTCGCCATTGCTGAAATCGCCGTCGGCATCGATCGCCGAGAGGTCGATGATGTCGCCGCTGCGGAAATCGGTGATGGTGTCGGCGTGGCCGAACGCCGATTCCGAAACGCTGCGATACTTGAACGTGTCGCTGCCGAGGCCGCCGGTGAGCATGTCCGCGCCGCCCGCACCGATCAGCAGGTCGTTGCCCGCGCCGCCGGTTAGGTGGTCGTTGCCGAGGCCGCCGGCGACCCAGAAGAAGCCGTTCGACTCGTCGCTGCCATTGAAGGTCAGAGTCTCGTTCGCGGTAAGCTGGCCGGCATCGACGACCAGCCTCTGGCCGTTGCCGACATTGTTGTCGTTCGTCGTGATGTCGTAGTTGAAGTCCCCCTCGATGCGCCCGAAACGGGTGTTCTGCCCCGAGAGGATCGAGAGCACCTCGACGTTGGTCATGGTGTTCGCGGCGAAGGTGATGGCCGTCGCCCCCGCATAATTGCCGCGCAGCGCGAGCTCGTCGCTGCCGCCGCCACCGTTCACCGTGTCGTTTGGACCGAAGCGACCGTCGCTCCTGAACAGGAAGAGGTCGGCGCCGCCGCCGCCGGTCAGGTGATCGATCCCCTTGCCGCCGCCGAAGGTGAAGGCGCCGTTCGTCTCGTCCGAACCGTCGAAGGTGACGTTCTCGCCCGGCTGCAGGTTCGTGAAGTCGACCACCAGCCGCTGACCCGCGCCGACATTGGCGTCGACGCTCTTCAAATTGTAGCTGTAGCTGTGCGTCCCGTCGTCGCCGAAGGCGGTGTTCGTCCCCGACAGGAGCGCCAGCACCTCGATGTTGGTGAGGTTGTCGGTCCCGAGCGTCAGCTGGGTTGAATAATCGCCCTGCAGAATCAGCTGGTCGTTGGTCCCCGCACCGCCGTCGGCCTTGTCGAGAGGGTCGAGCGCCCCGCCGAAATAAAAGCCGTCATTGTTGCCCAGCCCGGTCACGGTGTCGTGGCCGCCGTCCTCCAGCATGAAGATGTCGACGTTCGGCGTTCCCGTGATGGTGTTGTCGCCGCTGTCTCCATAGAGCCGGTCCTGCGCGGAGGCGACGCCGTTCACCGTCACCGACACCGTCGCCGTGTCGCCCCCGGCCACCGTGTAGCTGAAGCTGTCCGGGGCGGAGGTGTTGACCGCGCCCGTCTCTTCGCCCGGATTGCCGGTGTGGGTGAGGGTGTCGAACTTGTGGTTCGGATCATAGGTCAGCGTGCCGTCGGCGTTGAGCGTCACCTTCGCGCCGGAGCCGGTCAGCGTCACCGTGCCGCCGACGGCGATCGCCTGTCCGTCCACTTCGGTGACGAGCGGCTTGGGCGCCTGGCCCGGCTGGAAGGGGCCGTCCGGATCGTTGCCATCATTGGTCAGGATCGGGATGAAGACCGTGCTGTTTTCGTTGGTCGAAGCGCTATCGTCGTTCGCCACGCCCGGATCGTCGGTCGCGGCGACGTGGATGGTCGCGGTGGCGACGTTGCTCGTGCCGCCGTCGCCGTCGGTCAGCGTGTAGGTGACGGTGCGGTCGCCGGTGCCGGGATCGTCGGACACGCTCGCATAAGCGACCGCCTCCAGCACCGCCTGGACCGCGGCCTGGCCGGCCGAGGCGTTGAAGGTGACGACGAGCGGGGTCGAGCCGTCGGTGCCGCCGGTGAACGAGCCCACCTGGGTTCCGCCGTAGCTGACGTTGGCGCCGGAGACGCCCACCTGCCCGGCGAGATTGCCCTGGTTGAGGATCGTCAGCCGGTCCGCCGTCTCGCCGTTGGCGGTGAACTGGACGGTCAGCGTGCCGGTGTCGAAGTCGAGCAGGTCGCCGTCCGTCGCGGTGCCGGCCGGAGCGATCGCCGTCGCCGGGTCGTTTTCCGTGTAGCTGAGGCTGACGTCGGTGGTCGGCGCCGCGCCGTTGAGGTCGATCGCCGGCGCGTCGTTGAAGCCGGCGACGCTCACCGTCTGGGTCTGCTGCGCGGTCAGCGCCGAGTCGCCGAAATAGCCCGTATTGTGGCCGTCGTTGAAGGTCAGGGTGATCGTGACGTTGGCGGTGGTCACCGCGTCGCCGGCGACGATGAAGGTGAAGTCGTCGACGAGGTCGTTGAGCCGCGCCTGGGTGGCGCCGGTGGTGAGGGCGGTGACCTGAAGGTTGGTGGTGCCGAAGCCGGTGATCGCGCCGATCGTGACCGGCGTCCCGGAATTGTCATAGACGAGGTTGAAGCCGCCCCCCCCGTCCGGGACGATCGAGAAGAGCGAGCCCGCCTTGAGGTCGATGGCGCCCTGGCCGCCGCTGGCGGCGACTCCGAGGCTGCCGCCCGAGAAGCTCGCCGGCTGGTCCGGATCGCTCAGCACCACGCCCTGCATGAGCGGCGTCGGAACCCCCGAATTCTCGTTGAAGCCGATCAGCGAGAAGGTCGGCGCGGTGAGCGCCGGCGCGTCGTTGGCCGGAGTGACGTTGACCGTCGCGGTCGCCGTGTTGCCGGTGCCGCCGTCGCCGTCGGTGACGACGTAGGTGATCGAGCGCACCGCCGAGCTCGGCGAGTCGCTGGTGTGGGTCATGTTGACCGCGCGCAGCACCCACTCGGCGGCCTCGGGAGTCGCCGAGGCGTTGAAGGTGACGACCAAAGCCGTCGAGTCATTGCCGGCGGTGTAGGTGCCGACCGGAGTCCCGTCGAACAGCACCGTGCCGCTCGAAGTCGTGATCGTGTGGGTGTTGCCGAGGTCGGTGAAGTTGTTGATGATGTCGAGCACGTCGCCGGCCTGGCCGTTGGCGGCGATGGTGACGGTGAGGGTGCCGGTATCGAAGTCGGTCGAGTCGGGGTCGGTCAGGGTCGCCGCCGGGGCGATGCCGCCCGCGCCGACCGGATCCTGCTCGAACAGGCCGTTATTGGCGCCGGTCCCGCCGGAGACCGGATCGAGATCGATCGCGGGGCCGTCGTTCTGCGCCGTCACGTTGAAGGTGAAGGTGTTGAAGCTCTGGTCAGTGTCGACTCCGGGGGAGACGGTGCCGCCATCGTCGCGGACCTGGAAGCCGAAGGTCGCGTAGGGGCTGCCGCTCTCGTCCAGGTCCGGCTTGAACACGAGCTTCGAGTTGCCGATGTCGGTGGCGTTGACGAAGTCGTTGGCGGCGACGGGGCTCCCGTTCAGCAGCAAGGTGCCGTTCGTCGGCAGGCTGTAGACGACGATGCCGGCGAACGCGTCATTGTCGAGCGGGTCGGTGAAGTTGAAGTCGGATTCGTGGAGGGCGTAGGAGGCGTCCTCCAGGATCGTCGCCGAATTGTCGCCGCCGGCCGGCTCGTCGTTGATCGGGGTGACGTTGATGGTGACGATGTCGGTGTCGGTCTTCGCGCCGCCGCTGCCGGTATTGCCCTGGTCGTCGGTGGTGATCGTCAGGCTGGTGGCGCCGTTGAAATTGCCCGGAGGCGCGTAGACGATACCGTTGAGCGCGGTGTTGATGTCCACCAGCGTGCCGGTGAAGGTCATCGTCGGGTCGGAGGTGCCGTCGCCGACGCCCGCGCTGAAATCGAGGCCGCTCGTGCCCGCCAGGCTGAACGTGCCGTCGGCGACCGACACCGTCACCTTCAGCAAGCCGGCGCCGACATCCACGTCCGAGATCGAGATCTGGTTCGAGTTGAGATTGTTGAGGGTCAGCGTCCCGTCCTCGAGCGACGTCTGGGCGAGCGCGGGCACGATGTTGACCGGCGCGTCGTTCACCGCGCTGACGTCGAAGGTGAAAATGTTCGCGCTGAGATCGAGGTTGTTGGAGGCGCGGCTGTCCTGCACCTGGAACTGGAAGCTGGTGAGGGCGGTGGCGTTGGCGTTGCTCGGCGGCACCCAATAGAGCCGCCCGTCCATGTAGGTGGTCGAGACGATCTGGCCGGTGGTCACCGCGACCGCCGCGGCGCCGACGCCGACGCCGTCGGTGTCGAGATAGACGGTGCCGGTCGGCAGCGTCGTGAACTTGACTCCGGTGAAGCTGTCGCCGTCCGTGTCGCCGAAGCCGAAGTCCGACGTGGCGAAATTGTAGGGCGTGTCCTCGGCCGCCGGACGGGTGACGTCGGTGCCGGTCGGCGCGGTCCCCGAGGCGAAGCCGAAATCGAGCGTGTTGTTGGTGTCGTTGCCGGTGCCGGGCGTGGGCTCGCTATTGTAAGCGAGCGTGATCGCCTGGCTGACGATGGCGCCGGCGAAGCCCGGAACGCCGTTGTCGTCGTTGTCGGTAATGTCGCTGTCGGCGTCGTTGCCGCCCGGCAGGTTGGTCTTGCCGTCGAGCGCGCCGGTGCCGGCCGCGAAGTTCGAGGCGTCGATCCGGACGATATAGTCGCCCGGCGCCAAATTGTTGAAGGCGTAGGCGCCGTTCGCGTCGGTGATCGCGGTGGCGAGCTGGAGGTCGGTGCCCTCGTCGTAGACGTTGTTGTGATTGGTGTCGTCGAACAGCGTCAGGTGGACGTTCGCCACGCCTTCGCCCGAATCGTAGCTGCTGTTGCCGTTGGCATCGAGGAAGACGCGGTCGCCGAGCGTCAGCGAGTCGATGACGACATTCTCGCCGTCGGTCACGTTCGAGAAATTGCTGCCCGATACGGTCGAGGTGTTCGCGAACGGGTTGAGGATCACCTGGTCGGAATAATTGGGGACGGTCGACTGGAACTGGACCTCGACCGCCTTGCCCGCCGGCAGCGTGCCGACGCTGACCGGGGTCAGGTCGAACGCCTCGTGGTCGAGCGGGACGCCGGTCGCCGCGGCCGCGTCCGCCGCGGTCGGCAGGCGGCGCTCGCCGGTGTGGAGGAAGCCGTACATGACGTCCGCCGCGTCGGCGGTGAGATAATCGTCCTCGAGCCCGATCTGGTGACCGAGCTCGTGCATCAGCACGGTGAGGAGGTCGACCTTGCCCTCGGCGCCCGAGCCGGCGAGCGCGGTCAGGCCGGCGCTGCCGGCGGCGAACTCGCCGTCCTCGCCCGGCGTCGAATCGACGAACCAGCCGTAGCCGGCGCCGTCGCTGTCGATCTGGACGATGCCCGGAGTCGCCGAGCCGATCTGGACTCCCGCCATGTCGGAGAGCGAGACGGTGACCGCGCGCATCGCAGCAATCTGCTCCGGCGTCGCGCCCGCATCGGCCCAGCGCTGGATCGCCGCGTCGACCATCAGGCCGAGCTCGGCCTGGCTGAGCACGCCGTCGTCGACCATTGTCGGCGCGGGCGGCGAAGGCGTGCCGGCGTCGGGCGCCGGAGGCGTCAGGATCTCGCCGCCATTGGTGTCGCCGGCGGGCGTCTGGGTCCCCTGCTCGGCGCTGGTGTCGACGACCGGGTTGTCGATCGGCTTGGTGCCGACGATCTCGTCGCCAGGCACCGGCGCCGCGTCGAGCAGCAGGGGCGAGGCGGGAATGGTCGGCGTCGTCGGCTGGGTCGGCAGCGGGCCGTTATAGGTCGCATTCGCCGGGTTGGTGATCGTCGCGTTGTTGTTCACCGCGGAAAGGTTGGCGGCATCGGTCTGGTCGACGACGATCGAAGGCGTGCCGTTCACGCCCTTCGTGAAGCTGATCACGCCCGTCGCGCCGCCCCCCGCCAGGAGGTTGCCGCTGAGGCTCGCGTTTATCGTCCCGCCCAGATCGGTGTTGATCGTCCCGACGGCGAGATTGATCTCGTTGTGGGGGGAGCCGCCCGAGACGTCGGTGACGTTGTTGTTGGTGATCGTGACGTTGAGGACTCCGGTGCCCGACGCGCGCGCGCGCATCTCCTCGTTAATCGAGCTGGCGTTAACGGTGTTGCCCGTGACGAGCGCGTCCATCGAGCCGCCGAACTGGGCGAGCAGCTGAACCGGCGTGGCGGTGATCGAGGGGCCGGCATTGTAGACGTTGCCGTCGAGGCCCAGCTTGTTGTTCGAGATGGTGACGTCGACGTTCCCGACTGTCGAGATGCCCGCATTGTTGGTCGAGTTGACCGAGATCACCTCATGATTCGAGCCCATGCCGTCGATCGTGTTGTTGTCGATCAGCAATTGGGTGTGGCCGCCGTCGACGGTGAAGGTGATCCCCCGCTCCCCTGGCACGGTGGTGATGACGTTGTTCCGGACGGTGATGTCCGTCTGGGCCGTCGCGCCGGAGGTGCCGCCGATGACGCCGGTATTGGCGAGCGTGCCCAACTGCGGGCCGAGATTGGTGAAGGTGTTGCCGTTGACGTCGGCGAAGAAGTGGATCCCGCCGAACGGCGTCAGCGAGACGCCGCCGCCGCCGATCGAGCTCACCGAGTTCTGGAAGGTGTTGTTGAGGATGCGGACGTTCTCGGTGCCGGTCGAGCCGGTGATCGAGCTTACCTGGACGCCGTCGCCGACGAGGTGTTGGAAGGTCGAGGTCTGGACCTTGAGGCCCATGTTCGACGTCCCCTGCGCCTCCATGAAGATGGCGTCGCTCATCGACTTGGCGGGGTCGGCCGCGCTCGTCCCGTCGAAGGTGGAGGTCGAGACGATCATCGACGTCATGTTCGTGTTGAGGTTGGTGACGTCGACGCCTTTCTTGGTCGCGCTGTTGGTGGCGACGTCCCAATTCTCGATCGTCGAGCCGGTGATCGAATTGACGCCGCCGAGGTTCGACGCCTTGATCGCGTTCCCGCCGAAATTGTTGAGGACCATGTTGGAGATGTTGAAGTTCGACGTGTTCGACAGCGAGATGCCGTCGACGGTGTTGTTCCCCGTCGAGATGTTCGAGATCGTGCCGCCCGTGCCGGCGGTCGTGCCGGTGCCGGTGATGGTGAGGCCGGCGGTGGAGCCGGTGCTGCTGAGGATGATGGCGCTGGTCGAGCCGCCGGTGCCGTTGACGTCGACCTTCTGGAAGTTGACCCCGCCGCTGCCGATCGTCGTCGACGAGATGTTGATCGCGGTGTTGTTGCCCGAGTTGATCGTGCTGCCCGTGCCGGTCGCCGTCACGGTGCCGCCGCCGCTGGCGCTGAACGCGACGCTGTTGGTGGCGCTGGTGTTGAGCGTGATCGTATTGGAGAAGTTGACCGTTCCCGAATTCGCCGAGACGAGGATGCCGCTGCTGTTCGTATTGCCGGTGATGGCGGCGGTGAAATTGGCCGTGCCGCCGTAGCCGCCGCTGACCTCGACCGGATTGCCGGTGGTCGTCTTGGTGATCGCCGCCGCCATGGTCAGACTGGCGCTGCCGCCGGCGATGTTGACGTCGTCGCCGGCCGCGTCGTTGAGATTGCCGATCGTGCCGCCGTTGATCGCGACCGCGCCGCCGGTCGCGCCGTTGAGGAACACGCCGTTGCCGCCGGTCTGGTTGACCGCTACGGTGGTGAAGGTGATTGTGCCGTTGGCGCCGCCGATCTCGATCCCGTCGCCGGTCACCGCCTTGGTGGCGCTGCCGATCGTCGCGCCGGCAAAGGTGAAGTCGGCGCTGGAGCCGGTGATGTTGATGCCGTCGCCGCCCGCCTGGAAGACGGTGACGGTGCCGCCGTCGAACGTGCCGGTGCCGGACTTGTCGAGATTGTTGATGCTGATCGCGGTGCCGGCGGCGCCGTTGGTCGAATTGCCGGCGATCGAGGAGAACTTGATTCCGCCGGTGCCGATCGTCGTGTTGGCGATGTCGACGAGGTTGCCGGTGCCGGTGGTGACGATCGTGTTGCCGGCGCCGGTCACCGACAGCGTGGTGCCGGTCGACGCGTTGTTCGAGACGAACGCGGTGCCGTTGGCGGAGGTCGCGTGGAGGGCGCCGCCGGTGAAGTTGATCGTTCCACCCGTGCTCGTGCCGACATTCACCGCGTGACCCGTCCCGCTCGCCGTCAGGTCGAGGGTCGAGCCGCTGAACGTGTCGGTGCCGCCGGTCTTGCCGGTGATGTTGATGCCGCTGCCGTTATCCGTTTTCGCCGTCAGAGTGCCGCTGAAGGTGAGCGTTCCGCCGCTCTGCGAGACGATGCTGACGCCGTGGCCGGTGCTGCCCGCCGGAGCGCCGGCATTGTTGATCGTCGTCGCATTGGAGATGTTGACCGTGCCGGTGCCGCTCAGGCTGCCGATCGAGATGCCGCTGCCGCCGCTGGCATTGCCGGAGGTGATGGTCAGCGCGCCGCTGCTGAGGTTCACCGTCGCGCCGCTGTTGTTGATGATCTCGACCGCGTTCAGGTTGGTGCCGGTCGTGTCGATCGTCTTGGTGCCGGAGAAGGTGATGTTGCCGGCCGCGACCGTCGTCACGACGATTCCGCTGGTGGCGTTACTGGCGGTGCTGTCTTGGAAGATGCTGCCGGAGAAGGTGACGTCGCCCGCGCCGGCGATGCGGTCGGCGATGTGGACGGCCGAGCCGCCGAGCGAGCTTCCGAGCGTGCCGCCGTAGCTGATTTCGACGGTGCCGCCGCTCGACGCGCCGTTGCCGCCGACCTGGAAGTCGTGGCTCGATGCGGCCTGGATGTTGCCGGTGGTGACGTCGAAATTGCCGGAGATGAGGCCGGTGCCGGTCGACGCGGTGCCGGCGAGCTGGACGCCCTGCAAGTTGGTGCCCGCGCCGGTCGACTGGAGGGAGTCGATGGTGACGTTGAGCTTGCCGCCCGCGTCGATGTCCACCGCCTGGCCGGCGCCGGTGAAGCTGACGTGCTGGACGAGCAGGCCCTGGCTGATCGTCGTCGAGCTGACGCTGATGCCGCCGTCGGCCATGCCGACCGTGGTGGCGTTGCCGGTGTTGACGGTGATGCCCTTGACGATGTTGTCGGTCGACAGGGTGACGACGGTGCCGCCGCTCGCGCTCAGCGTCGTATTGGTGACGCCGGCCCCGAGCGCATGGCCGTTGGCGCTGAACAGGGTGCCGTCGCCGTAGAGCTTCTGCCCGGCCTCGAGCACCAGCGCGCCCGCCGTTCCGTGATTGTAGACGAAGATCGTCTCGTTGGGATCGTCCGGGTCGCCGGCGCCGCTGAGCGGCGTCGTGGTGGTGAACGGATGCAGGTAGGAGCCGTCATTGCCCCCTCCCGCATAGGTCCCGTCGACGTACCAGACGACGTCGCTGATGTTGAGCGTGACCTTGCCCTCATAGCCGGCGACGTTGTTCAGCCCTTGCTCGTCCTGGACGGTGTAGGTGAAGCTCGCCGTCGCGCCGATGTTGAGCCCGGTGGTCGGGATGAAGGTGACGGTGTGGGCGGCGTTGTCGATGCTGACCGCGCCGTTGGTCGCTCCGCCGACCGCGGAGACGGTCATGTTGGCGACGCTCCCGTCGGGGTCGAGGTCGTTGCCGAACAGCTGCGCGAAGGTGAAGGTGACGGGGGTGTTGCCGGTGATGCCGAACGTGTCGTCGGTGGTGATGGGGGTGACCTGGACCGTGCCCGGAAGCAGCGTCTGGCCGTTGAGCGTGTCGGTGACCTGAACGCCGAGGGCGTCGGTGCTGCCCGGATTCTGGACGATCAGGATGTGGGTGATCAGGCGATCGCCGGGATCCATCTGGCCGTCGCCGTCGGCATCGCTGCCGGGCGCGGAGAACAAGGTCGTCGTGCGCGTGACGGTAAGCGAGACAGCCATCTTAACCCCCCAGTGAGCCGGGCCTGCTCAGCATGCCTCCGAAAGGCGCGGGATGCCCGAATGATGACTCATGGCACGCGGGTTGGGCAGGGTCCAGTGAATTCGGGGTGTTTTATCTGCAATGCAAAGGGGTTGTCTCATTCCCGGAACGCGGTTTCGGTCAGCCGGGTGATGGGGGTCAGGATGTACTGGAGCACGGTCCGCTTGTCGCCGAGCAGGCTCACGTCGGCGACCATCCCGGTGCCGATCGGCAGGGCATGGCCGTATTGGTCCTTGAGCGCGTTCGAGCTGGTCCGGATCTGGACGATGTAGAAGCTCTCGCCGCTCTTCTCGTTGACGGTGACGTCGGGCGAGATGGCGGCCACCACGCCGTGGAGCGAGCCGTAGACCGACGGATCGTAGGCCGAGATGTTGACCCGGGCGCGCTGGCCGGTGCGGACGAAGGCGATGTCCTGCGGGCGCACCATCGCCTCGATCAGCAGGCTCTCGTGCGAGGGGACGATCTCGACCATCGGCGCCCCGGGCGGGACGGCGCTTCCGACCGTCGTCACCAGCACCCGGTTCACCCGGCCCGGCAGCGGCGCCTTGACGCTGGTTCGGGCGACCCGCTCGGCGAGCGCCGGAATGGCGCTTCGCCGGGCCGAGAACTCGCCCTGCGCGGTGGTGAGCTCGTTCGCCGCCAGCGTCCGCCAGTCCTGGCGCTGCTGGGCGAGCGTGGACTGGGCCTCGCTCACCGAGGCTCGGGCCCGGGCGAGCCCGGCGGCCGCGCTCGCCGCCTCGCTCGTCGTCACCGCATAGTCGCTCTCCGCCTGGGAGAGGGAGAGGCGCGGCTCGATGCCGTGCTCGACGAGGGGGCGGATGATGTCGAGCTCGCGCTTCTTGGCGTCGCGGGCGGCGATCCGCGCCTGATAGGCCGACGCGGCTTCGTCCACCGCGTGGCGGGCCTGGAGGATCCGCGCCATCCCCGCGTTCACGAGGCTTCCGAGCTCCGCCATGCGCGAGGCGTGGAGCGAGCGTTCGACCTGGATCTGGCGGGCGACCTCGCCGTTGACGGCGGCGGGATAGACCGGCTCGCGGCCGGTGATCTCCGCCTGGAGCCGAGCGATCTTGGCCGACAGATTGTCGATCGAGGCCTGGCCGCTGCCGAGCTCGGAGCCGCTCTGCGTCCGGTCGAGGCGGATCAGCTCCTGCCCCGCCTGCACCTGCTGGCCGGTGCGGACCAGGATCGCCTCGACGATGCCGCCCTCCAGGTTCGAGACGATTTGGAGGTGGGAGCTGGCGATGACCCGTCCGCCGCCCCGCACGCTTCGATCGATCTTGGTCAGCGACGCCCAGGCGATGAAGAGCACGAAGAACGCCGCCACGACCCAGAGGAGGACGTTGGACGCGGCGCGCGGCCGGATGTCGCCGGCCAGGTCCTCGATATGCCTGTGCTCGTTCATCGCCTCACGCCGCCTTCGGGCCGGCCGGGCGGACCAGCTGCTTCAGAATCTCGTCGCGCGGCCCGTCGCCGACGAGGCGTCCGCGCTCGATCAGCAGGATTCGCGACACGAGCTGGAGCAAAGGCGGCCGGTGGGTGATGAGAATCAGAGTGCGGCCGTTCAACTCCTGGTCGAGTCGCTGGATAAGCGCCGTCTCAGTCTGAGCATCCATCGCGCTCGACGGCTCGTCGAAGACCAGCAGCGCCGGCCGCCCGGCGAGAGCGCGGGCCAAAGCGATCGACTGGCGCTGCCCTCCCGAAAGCCCTTCGCCGCGGTCGGCCAGCTTGAGATCGTAGCCGTTGGCGATCTGGCCCATGAAGGCGTGGGTGCCGGAAAGGTCCGCGGCGCGCAGCAGCTCCTCGTCGTCCACCGCCGCCCGGGCGAGGCCGATATTGTCGCGCACCGTTCCGCTCAGCAGCACGCTTTCCTGGAGCGCCGCGCCGATGTGCCGGCGAAGCTCGGCGGGGGCGAGCTGGCGGATGTCGGTGCCGTCGATCATCACCACCCCCTCCTCGGGCGGGTAGAGGCCGAGGATCAGGCGCGCGATGGTCGACTTGCCCGAGCCGACCCGGCCGAGGAGGGCGACATGCTCCCCCGGCTCGATCGTGAAGCTGATATTTTCCAGCGTCTTTTCAGGCGCCTGCGGGTAGCGGAAGCTGACGGCGCGAAATTCGACCCGGCCGCGGACGCGGGCGAGCTTCAGCCCCTCGCCGCTTGGGCCCTCCGGCGGCTGGTTCATCATCTCGTTGAGCTGCCGGTAGGCCGTCCGGGTAGAGGTCATGCGCGAGAGGAGCTGCGAGATCTGCGCGAGCGGCGCCACCGCGCGCCCGGCCAGGATCGAGCAGGCGATGAGGCCGCCCATGGTCAGGTCCTGCTTCGCGATCATGCCGACGCCGACGACCACCACCGCCGCGTAGGAGATGGTGCCGGCGGAGGTCGCGGTGGTGACGCCGATGCTGGAAATGAGGCGCTGGCGCAGCGAGCTTGCGCTGTGCTGCTCGACCGCCCGGCTCCAGCGGCGGGCGAGGAGATTGCCGGCGCCGGTCGCCTTCACCGTCTCCAGCCCGCCCACCGTCTCGACCAGCACCGACTGCTTCTGCAGTCCTTCGCCCATCGAGCGGGCAGAGAGCCGGTCCATGGCGGGCTGGGTGAGCAGACCGACCCCGACGACGATGGGGATGGCGATGGCGGGGACGAGGACCACCCAGCCGCCGATCAAAGCGACCACCAGCAAGGTGAGGAGGACGAACGGGAGGTCGACCACCGCCGTCAGCGTCGCCGAGGCGAAGAAGTCGCGAAGCGCCTCCAGCTCGCGCATCAGCCCGGTCAGGGAGCCCGTCGATCCTTTCTTGAGGTCGAGCCGCAGCGACAGCAGCCGCCCGAACAGGGTTTCGCCGATGTCGCGGTCGATCGACGCGCCGGCGATGTCGACAAAATAGGAGCGCAGCAGCTTCAGCATGAAATCGAAGATGACGATGACGGCGAGGCCGATGGACAAGGCGACCAGCGAGGAGGTGGCGTTGTTCGGCACCACCCGGTCGTAGACCGTCATCGTGAAGAGCGACGTCATCAGGCCGAAGATGTTGATCATCACCGCCGCCAGCGCCACCTTCATGTAGACGGGGCGGTTGCGCCGCATCGGCTCCATCAGCCATTCGGCGAAGCGCGGCTTCGGCAGGCTCACATGATGGTCGCTGCTCACGGCTTTCCCCCTACGCTCGCCGGGTCGATCTTGAGCTCCGCGAGCAGCTCCCCGGTCCGGGAGAGCAGGACGTAGCGCGCCGCGTCGAGCTCGCTCAAGGCCCTGATATAGGCGGTCGCGGTCTCGAAATAGGAATCCTCCGCGGCGACGACGTCGAACAGATTGCCGCGAGCGTTGACGAAGCGCTCGACCAGCACGTCGCGCGAGCGGCGGCTGGCGATGTAATTGGCCTCCATCGCCTTGAGCTGGTCCTCGAGCGCCTGCACGTCGGACCAGGCGATGGCGGCGTCGCGCACCGCTTCCTCGCGGATGCGGGTCGCCCGCGCGTCGGCCGAGCGCGCCCGCGCCAGGGCCTGGCCCACCCGCGCCTCGGTGCCCCCGAACAGCCGCTGGCGAAGGGTCACCCGGCCGCGCACGTCATAGTCGGAGCTATTCTCGAACACGCCGTAGCGGCCCGCGTCCACGCCGGCGCTGATCTGGGGGAGCCGGTCCGCCTTGGTCGCCTTGGCTTCCTGCCGGGCGGAATCGGCCATCGCCTGCGCGGCGCGGGGCTGGGGCCCGCTCATCGCGGCGAGCGAGGCCGCGTCGCGGGTCATTGCCGGCAGGTCGGCCACGGGCGCGCGCTCCAGCGTCGCCGGCGGCGGGGCGCCGGTCAGCTGGGCAAAGCGCGCCTCGGCATTGGCGCGCTGCCTGCGGAAGCCGGCGAGGCGGGTCTGCGCCGACGCGAGGTAGCTCTCGATACGGGCGGTATCGCCCTGCGCGGATACGCCCTGCCTGATCCGCTCCTCGACCGCCGACCGGAGCTCCTCCTGGTTGGCGACGAAATTCTCGGTAAGCGCCACCAGCGCCCGATAGGCGAAGACGTCGTACCAGGCGGCGATGGTGTTGAGGGCGACGCTGTCGGCGCTGGCCTCCGCCTCGGCGCCGGCCGCTCGGAGGCGGGCGCCGGCCGCGTCGACCCGTTGCGCGCCGGCGCCGAAATCGAACAGCGTCTGCTGGACGCTGAGCGTCGCGTCGGTGCGGGCGCTCGGGCGCGAGCGCTCGATGATGTTGTTGGGGTCGTTCGAAAATTTGCGGGCGATGACGCGGTAGGAGGAAACGCTGAGGTCGATCGACGGCAGCCGCCGCTCATAAGCCTCGTCGACAACCGCGCGGGCCTCGCTGGTCTGCGCCTCCGCCTCCTGCGTGGCCGGGTGGCGCTCGACTGCCTCGGCGATGGTGACGCGGAACGCCTCCGGCGAGGCCTGGCCGTGGGCGAGACGCAGGATCGGATCGGCGGAAAGGTCGATCCGCATCGGATCGGCCGAGGGCGGCGGCAGGGTCGGCGAGGCGCGCGGCTGGCACAGCGCCGCGCCGCCCGCATTCAGCGTAAGCGCGACCGCCAGCGCCTTGAAGAGCCTCATCTTTATGTCCCGCCCAACCCCAGACGCGCGGTTTAGTGCGGTTGCGGCGCGGCGGCTAGGCCAAAAGCCGTTCGGTTCAGCCGATCGGTCGCCCGGCCGGCCCCGGCGGCTCGGGAAAGGTGGCGAGGCAGGCGAAGCGCGACGCCTCCTCCCCCCCGATCACCGGGCGTCCGTCGACCGTCACCCAGACATGGGCGGAGACTCCCTCCTCCTCGGCCTGCCGGACGCCGTAATGGAGCATCGAGGCGATGCCGCGGCGGCGCAGCATCCGGTGCAGCGCCAGGCCGCGCTGGAAGCAGACCGCCCGCCACGGCACCCGTTCGCCCCAGGCGTCCACCGCCCAGCGCGCCTTGCGGAGGAAAGCCGCGTCGCCGGGGCGGTCTCCCCGCCGACCCGCACGGGAGGCGGACGCCGCCACCTGCCGGAACGGCATCAGCTTGATCGCGATCGAGGCGGCGACCAGCGCCGGCAGCGCCTCCGCGAGCAGCCGCCAATTGGCGGCGCCGAGGCGGCGCAGGCGGCGGAAGGGAGCGGAAACGGCCATCGCGCCGAATTACAGAAACCGGGCCGGAGGAGGCAAACTATTGTTCGGCCTCGTCCCCATCGGCTAGACCGGGCCGCACCTCTCTCGAAAGCCGGCATGCCCTTCGCGCCCGAATTCGCCCTCGTCGCGGCCTGTTGCCGCTGGCCGCCCTCGCCCGAACGGGACGAGGCGGTGCGGAGCGCCGCGGCCGGAATCGACTGGCCGCTCGCCGCCCGCATGGCCCGCCGCCACCGGGTCGAGGGACTGGTCTGGAAAGCGCTGCGGCAGGTGCGGATCGATGTCCCGGACGAGGCAGCCTCGCTCCTGGCCGCCGCCGCCTCACGAATCGCCCGCCGCAGCCTCGGCATGGCCGCCGAATGCTTCCGGCTCGAACGGCTGCTGGCGGCCGAGGGCATTGCGGCGCTCATCCTCAAAGGCGTGCCCCTGGGCAAGCTCGCCTACGGCACGATCGGCCTCAAGATGGGTTCCGACATCGACCTGCTGGTCCTGCCGGACGAGGTGGAGCGGGCGGCGAGCGTGCTGGAGCGCGGCGGCTATTGCCTCGCCACGCCGCAGGGCCCGGCGGCGCGCGAGCGCCTGGGTTTCTGGCACGAGGGCTGGAAGGAATCGGTCTGGGTTTCCGAGACACGAGGCTTCCAGATCGACCTCCATAGCCGACTCACCGACAATCCGCGCCTGCTGCCGGGGCTCGACGCGCGTTCGCCCCGCCAGAGTGTCGAAATCTCCACAGGCCTCGCGCTCGAGACGCTCGCGACCGACGAGCACTTCGCCTATCTCTGCGTCCACGGCGCTTCGAGCGCCTGGTTCAGGCTGAAGTGGATCGCGGACCTCGCCGCTCTCATTGCTCCGTGCGCCCCGGAAGAGGTAGAACGGCTCTACCGGCGCTCGCAGCAGCTCGGCGCGGGGCGGGCCGCCGCCCAGGCCCTGCTCCTGATCGAGGCGCTGTTTTCGCCGCCGCTTCCACAGGCCCTGATGGCGGAGCTGCGGGCCGACCGCGTCAGCCGCTGGCTGCTTCGCATCGCCCTGCGCAAGCTGTCGGGACGCGCCGCCGCGACCGAGCTCGAGGATACCCGCCTCGGCACCGCCTCGATCCATTTGATGCAGCTCGCCCTGCTGCCCGGCTGGCGCTTCAAGCTTTCGGAGCTGGGGCGGCAGCTCGTCAGCCCCTACGACCAGCTCGCCGTGCCGCTGCCGAGGGCGCTTTCGTTCCTCTACCCGCTGGTGTTCGTGGCGAGGCGCCTGCCCCGCCCCGGGCGGCGGGGAGCCTAGGCGGGAGCTTTCGTGCCGTCGAGGCGGCGGCCGAGGGCGACGAACAGATAGATCAGCGCCGGGACGAGGACGAGCGACAGCACGATCTTCGCCAGCATCTGGCCGAGCATCAGGTCCATGATCGGCCGCTCGCCATAGAAGGATATCATGATGAAGAGCAGGGTGTCGACGATCTGCGACGCGACGCTGGCCACGATCGCCCGCAGCCAAAGCAGGCGGCTCCCTTCGCTGCCCGCCAGCTTGGAGAAGATGAGGACGTTGAGCGTCTGCGACGTTCCGTAGGCGATGAGCCCGGCAAACATCATCCGCGCGCCCTGGCCGAGGACGACCGGGAAGGCCTCCTTGAGCGGCGGGTACATGTCGGGATCGGCCGGCAGGCGAAGGACGAGCTGGATCAGGGCCATCGAGACGATCAGCGGCACGAAGCCGAAGCGAACCAGCCGGTCGGCGGTGGCGCGGCCGTGGAGCTCGGCGACCGTGCTCGCCAGCACCACCAGCAGGATGAAGCCAAAGATTCCGGCCTCGACGGCGAGCGGCCCCAGGGCGACCTGCTTCGCGCCGAGCACGCCGGCGATGCACACCATGCCGCCATAGAAAAGCGAGTAGACGAACAGCGAGCGCGGGATCGCGGAGGCGGCCTTGGTTTCCATGGATTCGCTGCGTAACGGCTTTGCGGCCCCCCGTCACCCCAGCGAAAGCTGGGATCCATACGGCGTCGGCGTGGGCAATGACGCGGCGTGGATGCCAGCCTTCGCTGGCATGACGAGCTTCCGCAAAAAGGGCTTTCCGTCGCCGCCCTTTGCCGCCATCAGTGCCGCCGTGACCGAACCCCGCCTGGACGTCCTCGCGATCGGCGATGCGATCGTCGACGTCATCGCCAGCACCGACGACGGATTCCTGGTCGAGGAGGGGCTCGTCAAGGGATCGATGCGGCTGATCGATGCCGCCGAGGCGAAGCGGCTCTACTCGCACATGGCGCAGGCGCGCGAGACGAGCGGCGGATCGGCGGCCAACACCATGGCGGGGATCGCGGCGATGGGCGGGCGCGCCGGCTTCGTCGGCCAGGTCGCCAAGGACCAGCTCGGCGAGATCTTCGCCCACGACATCCGCGCCCTCGGCGTCGAATATCGCACGCCTGCGCTCGCGGCCGACGTGCCGACCGGCCGCTGCCTGATCCTCGTCACGCCCGACGGGCAGCGGACGATGAACACCTTCGCCGGAGCCTCGCACCGGCTGGCGGCGGCGGCCCTCGATCCAGACCAGATACGCGATGCGGCCATTCTCTATCTCGAAGCCTATCTCTGGGTCCCCGATTCGCCGCGCGACGCGATGCTCCAGGCCGTGGCCGTCGCGCACGAGGCGCGGCGCAAGGTGGCGCTCACCCTCTCCGACATCGCCTGCATCGCCAAGCGGCGCGACAGCATCCTCAAGCTGATCGGCGACGGCGCCGTGGACCTGCTCTTCGCCAACGAGCAGGAGATCAAGGCGCTCTCCGGCGAGGCCGATTTCGGCCGGGCGCTCGCCGTCTTCGCCGCGGAAGTGCCGCTGCTCGTCGTCACCTGCAGCGAGAAGGGCGCGATCGCGGTCGAGCGTGGCCGGCGGGTGGAGGTCGCGGCGAAGCGGGTCGAGAAGGTCGTCGACACGACCGGAGCCGGCGACCTGTTCGCCGCCGGCTTCCTCTACGGCCAGGCGCAGGGGCGCGGGCTGGAGGAGAGCCTGCGCCTCGGCTCGCTCGCCGCGGCCGAGATCATCTCCCATTTCGGCGCCCGCCCGGAAGCGGACCTGAGGGCTTTGGTCGCATGAAGCGCCTGGCGGTCTACTGCGGATCGAGCATGGGGAGTGACCCGGCCTTCGCGCAGATCGCCCTGGACCTAGGCGGCGAGATGGCGCGCCGCGGCGTCGGCCTCGTCTATGGCGGCGGCAAACGGGGACTGATGGGCATCGTCGCCGACGCCGTGCTGGAGTCGGGCGGCGAGGCCTACGGCGTGATCCCGCAGGCGCTGATCGACCTCGAAGTCGCTCATCGCGGCCTCACCGAGCTGCACACCGTGACGACGATGCATGAGCGCAAGGCGAAGATGACCGAGCTCACCGACGCCTTCGTGGCGCTGCCGGGCGGCATCGGCACGTTCGACGAATTGTTCGAGGCGTGGACTTGGAACGCGCTCGGCTACCATGCCAAGCCCTTCGCCCTGCTCAATGTCGCCGGCTTCTGGAACGGCTTGATCGATTTCCTCGATCACGCCACGATGAGCGGGTTCATGTCTCCCGCCCGGCGCGCGCAATTGATCGTTGCGGACGAGATCGGAGAGGTGCTCGACAAGCTCGAAGCCGCCGCGGGGGCGGGCGAGCGCAAAATGGTGTGGTGAGGGGGAAGCATGACGAGTGACGTCAATCGGATATTGCTGGGACTCGCCGGAATCGCGGTGATCCTGGGGCTGGCCGTCCTGCTCTCCTCCAACCGCCGTGCGATCCGGCTGCGCATCGTCGGCGCCGCCTTCGCGCTGCAGGCGGGCTTCGCCTTCCTCGTCCTGGTCACTCCCTGGGGTGTGCGGCTCCTCAAGGGGATGGCCTTCGGAGTGTCCAACCTGCTCGGCTATGCGCGCGAAGGAACCCAGTTCCTGTTCGGCGAGCTGGCGGTCCAATATGGCAACAAGGTGTTCGCCATCGCCGCGCTGCCCGTGATCATCTTTTTCGCCTCGCTCGTCGCCATCCTCTATTATCTCGGAATCATGCAGCGGGTCGTCCGCTGGATCGGTGGGGCGATCGGCTGGGTTACGGGCATCAGCCGGGTTGAGGCGCTGTCGGCGGCGGCGAACATCTTCGTCGGCCAATCCGAATCGCCCTTGGTGGTAAGGCCTTATCTCGCCGCCCTCACCCCCGCCCAGCTCTTCACCGTCATGACGGTCGGCATGGCCGGCGTGGCCGGGACGATCCTCGCCGCCTACGCAGCCCTGCTCGGCGATCCCGCCCTTCCCTATCTGCTGGCCGCTGCCTTCATGTCGGCGCCGGGCGGCATCCTCATGGCCAAGATCATTATGCCGGATGCTCCCCGCGACGACGAGCTCCCCCTCGAGGGCGGCGAGGCGCCGGCC
The DNA here is from genome assembly GCA_036403015.1 of Allosphingosinicella sp. Taxonomy (GTDB): domain Bacteria; phylum Pseudomonadota; class Alphaproteobacteria; order Sphingomonadales; family Sphingomonadaceae; genus Allosphingosinicella. The sequence continues at coordinate 55,495 of DASWRU010000094.1, read as the reverse complement.
GTCGACGACAAGGTGGACGTGGCCGAGACGTTCGAGGAGGGCGAGCAGCCCGCCAACATCATCATGGCCGCCGCGCAGGGCGCACAGACCGGCGTCAAGCTTGCCGTCGCCGTCGGCGCCATGGTGCTCGCCTTCGTCGCTCTGGTCGCGCTCGCGAACGGGCTGCTCGGCGGCATCGGCGGCTGGTTCGGCCATCCCGAGCTCAGCTTCCAGGCGATCGTCGGCGCGATCTTCAAGCCGATCATGTTCCTGATCGGCATACCGTGGAACGAGGCCGGCGCCGCCGGCGGCCTGTTCGGCACCAAGGTCGTGCTGAACGAGTTCGTCGCCTTCATCGAGCTCGGCAAGCTGCACAACCTCTCGCCGCGCACCGTTGCCATCGTCACCTTCGCGCTGTGCGGCTTCGCCAATTTCAGCTCGATCGCGATCCAGATGGCGGTGACCGGCGGCCTCGCGCCCAACCAGCGCCCGGTCATCGCGCGGCTCGGCATCAAGGCGCTGATCGCCGGCTCGCTCGCCAATCTGATGAGCGCGGCGCTGGCGGGACTGCTGCTTCCGGGCTAAAGCGCCGCGCTTTCCAATCGCCGCCGCCCCGATTGGCGGCGCGGACCCCTTTTGCGGTAAGATGACACCATGACCGATCTCGTCACCCCCAAGCGCGTCTTCCACCCGGCGCGCGAAGATGCCGAAGTGGCCAATCATCCCACCGCGGCGCCCCAGACCGGCGACGCCGCCTACCGGCTCGCTTTTCAGGACATGGACTTCCTGCTGCGCGAGGATCTGCGGCCGGTCCGCTTCCAGCTGGAGCTGCTCAAGCCCGAATTGCTGCTCGACGAGGCGGGGATCGAATCGACCTTCGTCTTCTACGGCTCGGCGCGCATCCCGGAGCCCGACAAGGCCGACGCCCTCATCGCGACCGCCGCGACCGACTACCAGCGCAAGGTCGCCGAGCGCCTCAAGGCCAAGGCGAAATATTATGACGAGGCGCGCCGGCTCGCCCGGATGGTCAGCCGCATCGCGCCGGCGGCGAACGGCAAGCGCCAGTTCGTCGTCTGCTCGGGCGGTGGCCCGTCGATCATGGAAGCCGCTAATCGCGGCGCCCATGACGAGGGTCAGGAATCGATCGGCCTCAACATCACTCTGCGCCACGAGCAGATGCCCAACCCCTATGTCACGCCGTCGCTGAGCTTCCAGTTCCACTATTTCTCGCTGAGGAAGATGCACTTCCTGATCCGGGCGCGGGCGGTGGCGGTCTTCCCCGGCGGCTACGGCACGTTCGACGAGTGTTTCGAGCTTCTGACGCTCATCCAGACCGGCAAGGTGAAGCCGATGCCGATCGTCCTGTTCGGCCGCGAATTCTGGGAGCGGGTGGTGAACTGGGACGCTCTCGCCGAGGAAGGCACGATCAACCCCGACGACCTCGACCTGTTCAAGTTCGTCGAGACGGCCGAGGAAGCCTGGGACTATGTCTCCGCATACTGGTCGGACAAAGGCGAGGCGCTCGTCGCCGCCTGAGGCTTGGCTTGGCGCGCCTGCCGGTTGGAATCGCGCCGCTACGGGACTAAACCCATCGCATGGACACGCTCACTCCCGCCCGCACCATTGCCTCCGTTTCGCTCCAGGCTTCCGCGGTCGACCCCGAAGGCTTCGCCCGCGAGCTAGGCGAATCGTTCGAGCGCTACGGCTTCGCGATCGTCGCCGACCACGGCATTCCGGCCGACCTGATCGCCCGCGCCGAGGAGAAGGCGAAGGCCTTCTTCGCGCTCCCGGAAGACGTGAAGCGCGGCTACAAGATCGAGGGCGGCGGCGGCGCGCGCGGCTATACGCCGTTCGGGATCGAGACCGCCAAGGGCGCCACCGCCTACGACCTCAAGGAATTCTGGCACGTCGGGCGCGAGCTGCCCGCCGGCCACCCCTATGGCGAGTTGATGGCGCCGAATGTCTGGCCCGAGGAGGTCCAGTCGTTCCACGACACCTTCCTCGAGCTGTTCGCCGCCTTCGACGAAGCGGGCCTGCGCATCCTCCAGGCGATCGCCCGCCACCTCGGCCTCGCGCCCGACTATTTCGAGGACACGGTGCGGGACGGGAACAGCGTGCTGCGCCTGCTCCACTATCCGCCGACGCCGGGCGACGGCCCGAACGTGCGCGCCGGCGCGCACGAGGACATCAACACCATCACCCTGCTGCTCGGCGCCGAGGAAGCGGGGCTTCAGCTGCTCGACCGCGACGGCAACTGGCTGCCCGTCTCGCCCCGCCCGGGCGAGCTCGCCGTCAATATCGGCGACATGCTGCAGCGCCTCACGAACAACGTCCTGCGCTCGACCACTCACCGCGTCGTCAACCCGCCGCCCGAGCGGCGCGGCATGTCGCGCTACTCGATGCCCTTCTTCCTCCACTTCCGGCCCGATTTCCTGATCGAGACCCTGCCGGACTGCATCACCCCGACTCGGCCGAATCTCTACCCCGAGCCGATCACCGCCCACGATTTCCTGCTGGAGCGGCTGCGGGAGATAAAATTGGTGTAGGGACTCCCCATCGGGATGGGGGAGGCGGAGCTAGCCCGAATCCTTCAAATTCGCCGGACCGAAGCCGTGGGGGATCAGCGCCGAGATGCGGTCCGAGCGGGTCTGCGTCCCGTCGCCATTGGACGAGATCACTTCCACGTCGACACCCGCCAGCTGCGCCGCCTCCAGGATCGACTGGCGGCAACCGCCGCACGACGTCACCACCGAGTCGCCAGCCAGCGCGCCGTCGTCGCCGACATGCCCGCCGGCGACGGCGATTCGCGCTACCCGGTCGAGGCCGAACGCCTGCTGCGCCGCGGTCAGCGCGGCGATCTCGGCGCAGACGCCGAGGCGGTAGCAGGCGTTTTCCATGTTGGCGCCGGTCACCACCTCGCCATCCACCGACTCGATCGCGCAACCGACGCTGAAGCGCGAATAAGGGGCGTAGGCGCGGCGCGCGGCGCGGCGGGCCTGCTCGACGAGGGGGGATGGATCGCTCATGCCTCCGTCATAGAGCGCCGCCGCGGAAAAGGGAGAGGGCTCTGGCCTTCGCGGGGGCGGGCTGTATGGGTTCGTCGACCGTTCGAAGGAGCTTTGGCCATGTCCCGCGCAGCCGCCCCAATCGCCCTTGCCGCCGCATTCGCCGCGGCCTCCCTCGGCTTCGGCGCGGCGCCGGCGCTGGCCTGGGGCAAGACCGGGCACCGCGTCGCCGCGAAGATCGCCGACGACGGCCTCAGCGCCGTCGCCCGGGCGCACGTCCGGCAGCTGCTCGGCACCGAAAGCCTGGACGAAGCGGCGACCTGGCCGGACGACATGCGCTCCGACCCGGACCCGTTCTGGCAGAAAACCGCCACGCCCTGGCATTACGTGACCGTCCCGGGCACCGATTACGACGTCGCCCCGCCCGAAGGGGATGCGGTGACGGCGCTGCGCCAGTTCCGGGCCACCCTGCTGGACCCGGCGGCCCCGCCGAAGGACAAGCAGCTGGCCCTGCGCTTCGTCGTCCACCTGGTCGCCGACCTTCACCAGCCGCTCCACACCGGCAAGGGCAACGATCACGGCGCCAACGACGTCAAGGTGACCTTCCTCGGCAAGCCGACCAACCTCCACTCGGTCTGGGATTCGGGCCTGGTCGACGACGAGCAATTGTCCTTCACCGAATTCGCCGAGCGGCTGGAGCGCCGGACGACGCCGGAGGAGGTGATCGCCTGGAGCGACCCGGACCCGCTCGACTGGATCCGCGAGAGCGTCGCGATCCGCAACACCATCTATCCGGCAGGCCCGGAGATCGGCTGGGACTATATCTACCGCTCGCGGCCGATCGTGGAACGGCGGCTGGCGCAGGCGGGGGTCCGCCTCGCCGCCTATCTGAACGACCTGTATCGCACGCCCACGCCCGCCGAAGCCCCGGCGCGGGGCGGCCGCACCCGCCGGCACCGCAGGGGCTGAGCGGCGATGTCCTTACGCAGCCTGCTCGCCGCCGGCCTGATCGCCCTCTCCGCCTGTGCCGGCCCCATGGCCGCGGACAGCGCAGCCGCCCCGGTGGCGGTCGAGATCATCGCCTTCAACGACTTCCACGGCAATCTCGAGCCGCCGAAGCAGGCGATCACGGCGCCCGGCGGCGACGCACCGGACAGCGTGAAGGTGCCGGCCGGCGGCGCCGCCTATTTCGCCTCCGCGGTGGCGAGCCTCCGGGCCGCCCATTCCAACAGCATCCTCGTCTCGGCGGGCGACCTGATCGGCGCCTCGCCGCTCACCTCCGCCATCTTCCTCGACGAGCCGACGGTGCTGGCGATGAACCGCATCGGCCTGGACCTCAATGCCGTCGGCAACCACGAGTTCGACAAGGGCAGCGCCGAGCTGCTTCGCATGCAGAAAGGCGGCTGCGAGCAGCATATGGTCCGCCGGCCCTGCGCGCTGGAGCGCTTCCCCGGCGCCCGCTTCCGCTTCCTCGCCGCCAACGTGGCGACGGCCGACGGCCAGACCCTCTTCCCGGCCTACGCGCTGCGCGACTTCGGCCGCGGGCGGGCCAGGGCGAGAATCGGCTTCATCGGCCTCACCCTGCGCGAGACGGCGACGCTCGTGACCCCGGCCGGCATCGCCGGGCTGACGTTCCGGGACGAGGCGGAGACCATCAACGCGCTGGTGCCGAGGCTCCGCGCCGAAGGCGCTGACGCGATCGTCGTGCTGATCCACCAGGGGCTGTCGACCAAGGTCGGCTATGACGACAAGAGCTGCGGCGGCGTCGACGGAGACCTGCTGAAGGTGCTCGCGCGGCTGGACCCTGCCATCGATCTGGTCGTCTCCGGCCATACCCACAACGCCTATATCTGCGACTATGGGCGGATCGATCCGACCCGCCCCTTCCTCGTCACCAGCGCGGGCAAGTACGGGACGCTGCTGACCGACATCGCCCTTTCCATCGACCCGCGCGCCCGCAAGGTGGTGGCCAAGCGCGCCGACAATCTGATCGTGCAGGGCGAAATGTTCGGGGCCGTGCCGCTGTCGGATCGCTATCCCCGTTACCCGCGCGATCCGGCCATCGCCGCCTTGGTCGCGCGCTATGCCGCCGCGGCGGCCCCGCTGGCGCAGCGGGTGGTCGGCCACATGACAGGCCCCGCCTTGGAGGACGACACACCGTCGAAGGAGCAGGTGCTGGGCGACCTCATCGCCGACGCGCATCTGGCCGCGACCCGGGCCGCGGCGGCGGGCGGGGCGCAGCTTGCCTTCACCAATGGCAGCGGCGTTCGCACCGACATCGAGCCCGGGCCGGACGGGCGCGTCACCTACGGCCAGATCTTCGCCGCCCAGCCGTTCGGCAACTCGCTGGTGGTAAAGACGATGACCGGCCGGCAGATCCGCCAAGTGCTGGAGCAGCAGTTCGCCAGCCGCTCGAACACGCCGCAGCACCCTTCGATTCTCCTTCCCTCGGCCAACGTGCGCTTCGCCTACGATCTCTCCCGGCCGGCCGGCGAGCGGATCGTCGAGCTCACCATCGACGGCGCACCGGTGCGCGAGGAGACCGCCTACCGGGTGACCATGAACAGCTTCCTCGCCACCGGCGGCGACAATTTCAGCGTCTTCGCCGAAGGCACCGATCCGGTCGGCGGGCCGCAAGACATCGACGCGCTCGAAGCCTATTTCGCGGCGTCGCCGACCCTCGTCCCGCCGGTCCCCGACCGCATCCGCAAGATCGCCGCGCCGGCGCCGTAGGCCGCGATCGTCTCAGCCCCGCCGTCATTGCGAGGAGCGCAGCGACGAAGCAATCCAGCGACCTCGCACGCCCGGTGGATTGCTTCGCTTCGCTCGCAATGACGGGGGTGAAATCGAATTACCGCGTGAATGAGCCTGAGCCGCCGGCGCCCTAGCGGAAGGGCGGCTCGTCGAAGCTCCTCAGCTTGCGGGAATGGAGCTGCGGGCCTTCCTTCTGGAGGATGCGCAGCGTCTCGATGCCGATCCTCAGATGCTGGCTGATCGCGCGCTCGTAAAAGGCATTGGCCTGGCCGGGCAGCTTGATCTCGCCGTGGAGCGGCTTGTCCGAGACGCAGAGCAAAGTCCCGTAGGGGACCCGGAAGCGATAGCCCTGCGCCGCCACGGTGGCGGATTCCATGTCGATGGCGACGGCGCGCGACTGGTTGAAGCGAAGCGCCGAGGATTGGTAGCGAAGCTCCCAGTTGCGGTCGTCGGTGGTGACGACGGTGCCGGTCCTCAGGCGCCGCTTGAGATCCTGCGGCTCCTCTCCGGTCACGTCGGCGGCGGCATCGAACAGGGCCTGCTGGATTTCGGCGATCGGTGGGATCGGTATCTCGACGGGCAGGAGATCGTCGAGCACATGGTCGTCGCGCAGATAGGCGTGGGCGAGGACATAGTCGCCGATCGTCTGGCTGGGGCGGAGGCCGCCGCAATGGCCGATCATCAGCCACACTTCGGGCCTGAGGACGGCGAGGTGGTCGCAGATCGTCTTCGCGTTGGAGGGGCCGACGCCGATGTTGACGAGCGTGATCCCGCCGCCATTGGCGGCGATCAGGTGGTAGGCCGGCATCTGCACCTTGCGCCAGGAGCCGGCCGCCACCTCGGCCACCGGATCCGCGGTGTCGCGCGTGACGAACACGCCGCCCGGCGCGGACAGCGCCTCGTAGGGGCTGTCGTCCCGCCTCAGCTCCTCCGCCGCCCAGCGGACGAACTCGTCGACGTAGCGTACATAGTTGGTGAAGAGGAGGTAGCGCTGCGTATGCTCGACGGGCGTGCCGGTATAGTGGCGCAGGCGAGCGAGGCTGAAGTCCACCCGCGGCCCATCGAACAACGCCAGCGGCCGGTCCGCGTGGCGGGCGAAATCCCAGGTGCCGTCGGCGACCTCGTCGCCGATATGGGAGAGCTCGGTGGCGGGGAACCAGCGGCTGAGATCGGCGGCGTGGACGCCGTCGAGGCGCAGGTCGTCGGTGCCGTCCAGCACGTAGGAATAGGGGATTTCGCTCGGCGAGGGGCCGACGGAAATCTCCACCTGATAGTCGCGCACCAGATATTCGAGCTGCTCGGTCAGATATTTGCGGAAGTGGCGCGGCCGAGCGATGCTGATCGCGTAGCGGCCGGGCTGGTTGAGGCGGCCGAACGCCCGGGGCGGGAAGTTGGGCGGGCGCTCGAAGCTGTAGTCGACCCTCAGCTCCGGATAGGCGAAGAGCCCGGCGGCGCGCGCCTCGGCGTCCGGCCGCTCGGCGCTGCGCAAATAGCGGGCGAGCGCGCTCCGCAACGCCGCGACCGAGCCGTCGAACATGTCGCACAGCGAATCGATGACGGCCGGGATTTCCTGGAGCCGGGTCATGCCGCCCGCCCGCCGCGGGCCTGCCCCGCTCGTTCATGCTCTGCTCTCATGCGAAGCGCATAAGGCAAGAACGGCTTGGCCGAAAGGCCGCAGGTCGCGGGCTTGGCGTGGCCGAAAGGCAACGCCCCCCCAGCTTTCGGCGCCCTTGCTGTGGGTAAATCGGTGGACAGCCGAATTAGCGACTTGGTGAGGGGGCGCCGCTCGGCTATCCCGTCGGAAGAAGCGATTCTGGCGGGGGAATCCTTATCCAGTAACAGGTTCGTCTCGGGAGAGCGGCTCGCCCGCCGCTCCCGAACGGCCACATGGATGCAGGTTGCGAATCCGTATAGCGCGCTCGCACGCTTGATCGACACGAAGCACTAAGGGGTTGAGGGACATGAGAAAATTTACGTTGCTGTGCGCGGCCGCCGCCGTCGTCGCGCCCGTCGCGGTCTATGCTCAGGAGACGACCTCCAGCATCTCCGGCACCGTCTCTTCGAACGGCACCCCCGTCCCCAACGCCGAGGTCGTGATCACCCACGTTCCCTCGGGAACCGTCAGCCGCGCCACCACCGACGCGAGCGGCAGCTTCACGGCGACCGGCCTGCGCGTCGGCGGCCCCTACACCGTCGCGGTCACCGCTCAAGGCTATAGCGGCACCCAGATCACCGACATCAACACCGTCGTCGGCCAGCCGTTCAACGTTCCCGTCGAGCTTTCCAGCACCGGCAACGAGATCGTCGTCACCGCCTCGCGCGTCCCGGGCGCGGGCACCGTCTCGCAGGGCCCGGCCACAGTGCTCAACGCCGAGCAGATCCGCAACGTCGCATCGACCAACCGCGACATCCGCGACCTCGCCCGCCGCGACCCCTTCGCTCGCCTGGACGACACGCCCGGCGGCGGCCGCGCCGTCTCCTTCGCCGGCCAGAATCCGCGCTTCAACCGCTTCTCGGTCGACGGCGTCCCGATCACCGACAATTTCGGCCTCAACCCCGACGGCCTGCCGAGCCGTCGCTCGCCGATCCCGCTGGATGCCATCGGCCAGTTCCAGACCAAGGTGGCGCCGTTCGACATTCGCGAGGGCAACTTTACCGGCGGCGCGATCAACATCGTGCTTCGCTCGGGCACCAACCATTTCCAGGGCACCGGCTTCTACAGCTACACTGCCGACGAGCTGACCGGAAAGCGCACCGGCAATCTCAACGTCACCCTGCCTAGCTTCAAGAGCATCGACTTCGGCGCGGAGATTTCCGGCCCGATCATCAAAGACAAATTGTTCTTCATGATCGCCGGCGAGCGCATCCGCGCGGGCACCCCGATTCCCGAAGGCCCGACCGACAACAATGCCGGCACCCCGATCCCCACGCTGACCCAGGCACAGGTCGACCAGGTGATCTCGATCGCGAAGACGAAGTACAATTACAATGCGGGCGGCGTGCTCAACAATTCGGACGACAGGGACGACCGCCTCGTCGCCAAGATCGACGCCAACCTGTCGGATACGCAGCGCGCCTCGGTGACCTACACCTACACCAAGGACGCGATCAAATTCAACCAGAACACCTTCACGACGCCGCCTCCCGGCCTCGGTCTGGAGTCGAACGGCTACGTGTCGTCGAACCGCCTCCACACCGGCGTCTTCCAGCTGAACTCCGACTGGACCGACGTCATCTCCACCGAGTTCCGCGCCTTCTACAAGGACTATAAGCGCGGCCAGGACCCGATCCTCGGCCGCGGCTTCGCACAGATGCGCGTCTGCACGGCGCCGACCTCCGACCGCACCACGGCGGGCGCCGCAGCCAGCGCCGCAACGAGCTGCCCCAGCGGATTCTCGCAGGTCGCGATCGGCCCGGACATCTCCCGCCAGACCAACGCGCTGACCAGCAACACCTGGGGCAGCTCGCTGCAGTTCCGTGTCCGCGAAGGCGGGCATGACATCCGCGCCTTCGGCGACTACCAGCACACCAAGATCTTCAACGCCTTCCTGCAGCGCAGCGCCGGCGACTATTATTTCGACTCGATCGCCGATTTCCAGGCGGGCAACGCCCAGCGCCTGCAATATGGCAATGCCATTCCGTCGCTCGATCCGAACGCGGCCTCGGCCCGGTTCAGCTACAGCTCGTACACGGTCGGCCTGCAGGACAATTGGCACGTCACCGATACGCTGAACGTCGCCATCGGCGCCCGCTACGACGTCTATGGCGGCAACAGCCGAGCGGCGCTGAACCCGAACTTCCTCGCCCGCTACGGCTATCCGAACAACGCCTTCATCAACGGCCGCGGCGTGTTCCAGCCGCGCTTCGGCTTCGACTTCAAGCCGGTCCGGCACCTGTCGATCCGCGGCGGCTTCGGCATCTTCTCGGGCGGTTCGCCGGACGTCTACGTCTCGAACAGCTTCTCGAACACCGGCATCCTCACCAACGCGATCACCATCCAGCAGAACAACAACGGCAGCTACACGGCGGCCGGCGCGGCCGATCCCAACGGGCTGGGCGCGGCCGCGCTGCAGGGCGTGACCGGCACGTTGATCCCGGCGGCGGTCAACGCCTATCTGCTCAACGGCGCGATCTCCACCGCCTCGCCGACCAACGCCCTCGACCCGAACTTCAAGGTTCCCTCGCAGTGGCGCGGCACGCTTTCGGCTACCTACGGTGTCGATTTCGGCGGCGGCGCGTTCGGGACCGGCTGGGAATTCGGCGCCGACCTCTTCTGGTCCAAGGTCCGTAACCAGGTCTTCTTCACCGACATCCGCTCGGTGCTGACCGGCACGACCACGCCCGACGGTCGGCCCCGCTACAAGGGGCTGATCTCGCAGACCGACAGCAACTCGGACATCCTCCTCACCAACACCAACAGGGGCCGCAGCTACATCGCCGTCGCCCGGGTGCGGAAGAACTTCGACTTCGGCCTGAACCTCGGCGCCAGCTTCACCTACCAGAACATCAAGGACCAGGCGCCGGCGACCTCGTCGACCGCTTCGTCCAACTACGCCAACGGCGCGTTCCTCGATCCGAACCGGGTGCAGTACGGCATCTCGAACGATCAGGTGAAGTACAACATCAAGTTCGACGCCACCTTCAGCCATGCCTTCTTCGGCGACTACAAGACCACGATTGCCCTGTTCGGCGAGAGCCGCGCGGGCCATCCGTACAGCTACACCTTCTTCGACCCGACGTCGGGCCGCAGCGCGGTGTTCGGGACGATCGGCAGCGGCTCGCGCTACCTGCTCTATGTGCCGAAGGTCGGCGGCGATCCGCTCGTTTCCTACGATTCGGCGGCAACGCAGGCGGCCGTGGAGGCGATCATCAACTCGAGCAAGCTCACGAAGTATCAGGGCATGGTCGCGCCGCGTAACGCCTTCCGGTCGGCCTGGTTCACGCGCCTCGATCTCCACCTCGAGCAGGAGATCCCGACCGGCATCGGCCATTCGCGGATCTCGCTGTTCGCGGACTTCGACAACTTCACGAACTTCCTCAACCACAGCTGGGGCCAGATCCGGGAATATGCCTTCCCGTACAACGCCTCGCCGGTGCGGGTGGCCTGCCTCACCACGCCGGTCGCGACGGGGACCACGCCGACCGCGGCCCAGACGGTGACGAGCTCGACGCAGACCTGCGCCCAGTATCGCTACACGCCGAACCAGACGGCGGGCGGCGTGTTCGTCAACCCGACGGACACGATCTATTCCCGTCAGTCGCTCTACGCGATCCGCATCGGCGCACGCTTCTCCTTCTGAGGCGCCGCCGCTTCCTTCGGGAAGGGAAATGAAAACCGCCGGTCCGGCTCTTGCCGGGCCGGCGGTTTCCTTTTGAGGGCACCGGGAGGAAGCCGGTCCGGGCTCAGCCCTCGCCGCTGTTCAATACCACTTCGGCGATGTGGCGCCGGCCCCCGGTGCGGCTCAGCTGGACGAAGACGTCGATCGTCCGCTTGACGTAATAATGGACGTCCTCCCGGCCGAGGCGGGTGCCGGTCTGGAGGACGAGCAGGGCCAGTTGCTCGATCGCGCGTTCGGCGCTGTCGGCGTGGATGGTGGTCATCGAGCCCGGATGGCCGGTATTGACCGCGCGCAGGAAGGCATAGGCCTCCTCCCCGCGCAGCTCGCCGAGGATGATCCGGTCCGGCCGCATGCGCAGCGACGCCGCCACCAGGTCGTTGGCGCTCACCTCCCCTTCGCCCAGCCGGCTGCGCGCCGCGACGAAGCCGACCGCATTGTCGTGGCGCAGGCGCAGCTCGGGCGTGTCCTCGATCAGAATCAGCCGCTCCTCGGGCGGGATCTCGCGCATCAGCGCGTTTAGGAAGGTGGTCTTGCCGGTCGAGGTGCCGCCGGAAATGAGGATGTTCTTGCGGCCCCGTACCGCCTCGGCGAGCATGCCGGCGACATCGCCCGCCTCGAGCCGGGCGGCGAGCGCGCGGTTGAGCTCCGGCTCGTCGAGGCGGCGGCGCGTGCGGGTGTCGGCGAGCGCGCCGGCGGCCACATAGTCGGCGAGCGTGAGGTCGGTCTCGACATGCTTGCGGATGGCGAGCGCGAGCGGTCCCCGAGTCGCCGGCGGCGCCACGATCTGGACCCGGGCGCCGTCGGGAAGCGTGGCGGAGAGCAGGGGATGCTCGCGGCTAATGCCCTGGTGGGAGAGCGCCGCGATCTGCCGGGCGAGGCGGGAGAGGGTCGTGTCGTCGAGTTCCGGCGCCTCCTGGCGCTCGATGACGCCGCCGATCGTCTCGATCCACAGCTCGCCCGGGCGGTTGACGTAGATGTCGGTGACGTCCGGGCGCGCCAGCATCCCGGTCAGCGGCGCGAGGTAGGAGCGGAGGTAGACTCCCGCCTCCCCGGCGCCGGCATGGGCGTTCACCGCCGGCTCTCCACGCTGGTGAAGTCGAGGTCGCGGGCGACGAACACGCTGATGCTGGTCGCCGCCGGCACCCGCAGCGTCGGCCGCACCTGCTGGGTGTCGATGAGGCCCCCGGTACTTCCCTGGAGCGTGCCGGGAAGGGCGAGGACGACCGGGCTGCTGCCGGCGCGCGCCGCCAGGGTGAGGCCGATGTCGACCGTCGACTTCAGGATCGCCCCGGCGAAACGTTCGAAGAAGTGCGAGTTGACGTCCGCCTTGACGCCCCCCCTCCCGAGCGTGTCCGTCGCCGGCGAGCCGATGGCGATGGTTATCCCGTCGGGGCGGATCAGCCGCACCCAGTTCACCAGCGCCCGCTTCTGGCCCGGCGCGGCGTCACCGCGATATTCGCCGATCAGCCGGCTGCCGCGCGGGATCAGCACCTTGGTGCCGTCGAAGCCGCGCACGTCCCTGGAGACGAGCGCGCGGGCGAAGCCGGGGCGGGTCGAATCGAACGCGGTCTCGAGGACGGCGGGGATCAGGGTGCCCTGCGGGACGGTGGTCGCGCGGTTGGCGAGGACGCCGGCGCGCGTGCGGCTGCCGAGCACCGCCGCCTGCCCCGCCGCGACGCTGGCCGCCATGGCGGCGCCGGCGGCGGCCGACGGGGCGTCGCTCGGGACCGCGGTGGTGGTGTCGACCACCAAGGCGGGTTCGGTCGCGACCCGCTGCGGCTGCATCGCAGGCTGCGGCATCGGCTGCGGGACGGGCTGCGGCACATAGACGATCTGGGGAGGCGGCGCCGGCTGCGGACGCGGCGCCGGCGCGGGGGCGGCGGCCGGCGCGGCGACGGTAGGCGGCGCGACGACCACGGGCGGGGGCTCTGCCGGAATGTAGAGGGGCGGAGGCGGGGCGGGCGTGGCGAGCACGTCCGGCCGGCGCGCGGTCACCGCCGGCGCGGCCGCCGAGCGGCGGCGGTTGTCGAGCACCATGAAGAGGATCACCGCCGCCACGACGACGAGGATCGCGATGGCGAGGCCGGAGAGGCCCGAGCGCGGCACCGCGACCACCGGCCTCACGTCCACCTCGCCGACGCCCGCCGCGGCGGGCCTTGGATCGACCGGTTCCCGAGTCGCCATCAGCGGCCCCCCTTCGGCACGACCCGCACCGCCTTGGCCACGCGCCGGTCGATCCGGAAGACGAGTTGCTGGACGACGCTGTCGACCACGAAAAGATCGCCCCGCATCATCCCGTTGACCAGCACTTCCTGCCCTTCGGAATCGACGCCGTAGACGGCCGGAAGCGCCGCCTCCTTCGGCCATTCGATATAGGTGTGGCGGCCGTCGTCGCTGATCCGCCCGGGCCGCAGCGCGCGATCGCCGCTGAGCCGGTAGCTGCCCTCGACGGCGATGTCGCCGTCGGCCGCGTCCTTGTCGGGATCGGGATATTGGAAGCGCACCACATAAGCGAGGTTGCCGGTGGAATCGCCGAGCGGCGCCAGCTGGATGGCGTAGAGCCGGACGCTCGTGATGACGGTCATGTTGGTGGAGACGCCGGCCTGGAGCGGCTTGATGAACAGCCGGTCGCCGCGGCGGTTGGCGGTGACCTGCCAGGCGCCGCTGTCGCCGACGGCGATATTCTCGACCTGCTCGTCCGGGGCCAGCTCGACCGTCATCTGATAGCCGGGCGAGAGCTCGAGCAGGACGATCTGGCCGGGGTCGTAATCGACCGTCTGCAGATGCGGGTCGCCGCCGGCGACCGGATGGGGCCGCACCTGCGCGCCGAGCGACGACGGGGCCGCGGCGGCGCCCAGCAGCAGGGCGGCAGCGAGGAGGCTTCGCCTCACAGCTCGACGTCCGGCCTCGCCGGGTGCGAGATCTGGCCCTGCACCGGCGCCCGCCCCGGCGCCGGCACCGGCACGATGACCGTCGTGCCGGGCGTCGCCGAAGGGATGGTGGTGCCGCCGGGCGAGACGACCACCGCGGGCGGCTGAGTCTCCGCCGGCGGCAGCGCCTCGGCGTTGCGCTGGTAGCGGACGACCTGGAAGCCGAGCGGGTTGACGTAGCGATCCTCGGCCGACAGCGGATCGGTGGTGAAGCGGTAGCGGATGATCGCGACCCAGGCGCCGAGCGGCGTATACTGCCCGCCCGCGTCCCGGCGGCCGGTATCGAAGCGCACCAGGGCGACGTTGCGGCCGAGCGCGGAGACGCTCTTGATCCGCGTTTCGACGACGGTGTTGCGCGGGTAGCGGCGCAGCGGGCTCTCGGGATTGGTGCCTTGGACGCCGGCGAGATATTCCGACTTCGCCTTCTCCGCCGACCACAAGGCGACCTTGCGGTAGTTCGTCTGGAGCGAATCGATGTCGAAGCTCTCGCGGGCGATGACATATTGAACCAGGAAGGACTGGGTGAGCGCCGTGTCGGGCGCGACCTTGTCCGAATCGAGCGGCTTCAGCGCCTGGACGAAGCCGGTCTGCCGGTCGACCAGCAGGGTGTAGGGCACCACCGTCTTCAAGGGCGTCAGCACGACCAGCGCGATCGCTTCCAGCAGCGCGATCGCCGCCGCGACGCCCGCGACGATCCAGGCCACCCGGCGCGAGGAACGCAGCGCCTCCTGCCGGTCCGCGGCCCAGCTGCCCGCTTCGCGATAATAAGCGTCGAGCTTCTCTCGATTTGGCTTGTTCATGCTTTCCTGTCCCGACGCGCGGCGCCGGCCGAAACCCGGCCGCGGGTGCGCCGCTGCCAGCTCTGGCCGAGCGGCACCGCCGCCGCAATTTCATTGTCCCGCCGCGCCGCTTCGCCGACGCGCTGCGGGCCGAGCCGGGCGGCCGGCGGCAGCGGCGCCGCCGCCTCGCGCCGCTGGGTGGCGGCGACCGCGTCGGCCAAAGCGAAGGCGCGCGAGCGCTGGTCCGGAGCCTCCGCCGCCGCCGCTCCCTCGCGGGTCACCGCGCGCAGCTCCGAGGAGCGGCTGCGAATCCCTTCCACCCAGTGCTGCGGGACCACGCGCATCGCATGGGTCATCCTGAAGCCGCGCGCCACTTTCGCGGTCGCGATCAGCGCCGCGACGAGGGTCAGCGCGAAGACCAAAGTGGTGACGAGCAGCTCCACCGGTACCGTGGGCGTGGGGATGTCCGCCCGGCGCGCCGACACGACCGCCGCCATCCAGGGCTCGAGCAAAGCCAGCTCCACGCCCAGCACGATCGCCGTGGCGAGCGACCCGAGCGCGGCGCCGACCAGCCCGCGTATCCACCCTTCGAACAGGCCCCGCATATTGTCGAACAGCAGGAAGATCGCGAAGAGCGGCCCCAAGGCGAGCAGGAGCCCAGCGACCAGCCGTACCGAGGCGAAGGCCGCGATCGCGCCGGTCAAATAGAGCGTCCGCGCCTCGCCGACCAGCTTGGCGTCGTCGGCGGGGTTCCAGCGCGGACGCTGCTGGAGCTGCTGGAGACGCGCATATTCGCGCTGCTGCTGTTCCGGGGTGAGCGGCTGGTTCGGTCCGACGACCTCGTCCTGCTCCGGCGGCTTGCCGGTGCCGAG
Source organism: Allosphingosinicella sp. (assembly GCA_036403015.1). GTDB lineage: Bacteria > Pseudomonadota > Alphaproteobacteria > Sphingomonadales > Sphingomonadaceae > Allosphingosinicella. The sequence continues at coordinate 39,837 of DASWRU010000094.1, read as the reverse complement.
CACCGTCAGCTCGGCCAGCTCGTTGTCGACCCCCTGGAGCCGCTCGACAAGTCCGCCACCCGCGCCGGGCAGCGAAGCCTGCTGCCCGATCGACGCGGCGAGCTCGGCCGGGCCGTGCATGGTGACATCGTAGGCGAGGGTCCGGAAGGCGGGCCAGCTCGTCGCCAGCGCCAGCACCACCCCGATCTTGGCGGCGGCGACGACGCCTTCGCGAGCGTCCGGCGCCTGGCCGAGCAGCATCCGATAGCCGAACAGCGCGACGAAGATGGTGAGCAGAGCGGTCAAACCGAGCGAGACCGCAGAACCCGGCGTCGCCAGCGCCTGGTAGCCCGCCTGACCGATCGTCTGGGCGTGGCAGTCCACCGCGGAGAGCAGGCTGCGGAGGAACTCGTCCTGAGGCGAGAAGGGGGGGCAGGCGCCGGCCATCACGCCCGCTCCAGCAGGCGGGGGATCCATTCCTGCGGGTCGTCGCCGCTCTCGGCCCGGATGTCGTCGAGGAGGCGCACGGTCCTCTCCCGTCCGGAGAGGATGGTGAGCAGGTCGCGCTCGCCCGAGAGGTCGAGCCGCGCGACGACGCTGTCGGAGCCGTGCTTGATCAGGAAGCAATGCGCGTCGTCGGGCAGCGTCCGCACGATCTCGTGCTCGTGCGGCGTGAGGCCGAAGCCGTCGACATAGTCGCTCGCCTTGGCCTTCGGATTGGCCATGAAGATCTGCGTCGCCGCCTGCTCGATGATCGCGCTGGCGATTCGGCTCTCGAGCGCGTCCTGGGCGCTCTGGGTGGCGAAGCCGACAATCCCGTTCCGCTTGCGGATCGTCTTCTCCCAGTCCTTGATCCGGCGGACGAAGACGTCGTCGTCGAGCGCCTTCCAGCCTTCGTCGACGACGATGATTGCCGGGGTTCCGTCCAGCCGCTCCTCGATCCGGTGGAAGAGGTACATCATCGCCGGCGTGCGGACCGCCGGATCGTCGAGGATCTGGGTCATGTCGAAGCCCACCGACTCGGCGGTGAGGTCGGTCCTGTCCTCGGGATTGTCGAACAGCCAGGCGCGCTCGCCGTCGCCCCACCACGGCCTGAGGCGCGCCCACAGGTCGGCGGCGTTGGGCCTGTGGCCGCCGCGGAACAGCTCGATCAGGTGGCGCAGCCGCCGATGCTCCAGCGGCTGCTCGAAATTCGCATCCACCGCGTCCTTGATGCGGGAGACCTCGTCGATGTCGGCGCCGCCGGCGAGCAGGGTCAGCCAGTCGATCAGCAGCTGCCGGTTGGCCGGGCTGTCGTGGATCTGGAGCGGGTTGAGGCCGGACGGCGTGCCGGGCCGAAGCAGGTCGTAGCGGCCGCCGATCGCTCGGATGAAGAGCTCGGCGCCGCGGTCCTTGTCGAAGAAGATGATCCTCGGCCGGAACTTGCGGGCCTGCGCGAGCAGGAAGTTGAGCACCACCGTCTTGCCCGACCCGGAAGGCCCGATGACCGTGAAGTTGCCGAGATCGCCCTGGTGGAAGTTGAAATAATAAGGGCCCGCCGCCGTCGTTTCGAGGAGCGTGACGGCCTCTCCCCAGAGGTTGCCGTCGGCCTTGCCGAGCGGGAAGTTGTGGCCGCTGGCGAGCCCGGCGAAATTTCCGGTCGAAACCAGTCCGCGGCGGGCGATATATTTGAAGTTGCCGGGGAATTGCGCCCAGAAGGCCGGCTCCAGCGCGATCTCCTCACGCACCGCGATGATGCCGAGATCGGCGAGGGCGGCCTGCACCTCGGCGACTCCGTCGTCCACTTCCGCCGGGGTCGCCGCGCGCAGCGCAATGGTCATGTGATGCTCGCCGAAGCCGGCTCGGCCCGCCGCGACGTCGTCCTTGGCGCGCGAGAGGTCGGCGCGCAGGCTCACCGCCTCGTCCTCCGCGGAGCGCATCCGCCGAAGCGCGAGGTTCATGCCGGAGAGGGCCGACTGGCGATCGACGAAGCCGAACGACTGGGAGATGGTCAGCTCGAAGGGCAGGCGCAGCAGCTCGTCGAACATGCCCGCCGCGGTACGGCTCGGATAATCCTTGACCGAGACGATCGCCGCGAAGCTGCGCGGCGTGGTCCCGGCCGGGCCGAGCTCCAGCGTCTCCTGGCCGAAGCTGATGCGGCGATAGGGCAGATATTCCCCGATGTCCTGCGCCGGCATGAGGACCGGCCGCATCTCGCCGTTGAGCAAGGCGGAGAGGAATTCGAGCGGCTCGGAGCAGGGGCCCTGCTTCGTCTCGTGGACGCCGAGGAGACGCGGCCCGTAGCTGCCCAGCGCCGCCATCAGCGCCTCCCGCGCGGCGTCGAGCTGGCGCAGCTCGTAGACGCTGTTGACGTCCTCCGCCTCGGCCCCCCGCCGGAGCATCCCTCGCACCCAGTCGAGCGCGCCTACCCGCCCTTGCAGCGGCCGGCGCACCAGGGTGAGGAAGAGGTCGTTGACGTAGAGGTGCTTGGCGGCGAGCCGGGTCTGCCACGCCGCGTCGAGCTCGGCCGAGAAGGCGTCGCGATGCTCGGCTGAAAGCTGGGGCTCGATGCGGCGGCGCAGGATGTGGTGGTAGACCGCGAAGCGGGAGGAGCCGACCGCCTGCAGCGTCGCATCGCGCAGGCGCTTGCGGTAGTTGATCTCGTCCGTATCCGCGGTTTCGAAGAGCAGCCCGCGCAGGTGGATCACCTGAACGAGCAGGCCGTCCCGAGTCTCGAGCGTCCAGTCGTCGACATGGCGCGCATAGGGAAGGTGCCCGCCGACCGACTGCTCGCGCTCGACCGTCCTGCGGTCCCGGGTCAGGGGCGGTAGGAGTTGCATCGCCAGATGGCGTGGTTGCGTACGCGCGGGCAGCGGCGGACCTTGGTCAGCCACAGGTCGAAGAAGCGCGGCTCGCGCACGCACAGGACGGCCCCGAGGCCGTGGAAGATCACGGCCGCCGCGAGCACCCAGAGCGAGCGGAAGATGAGGAACAGCTCCGTGGCGAGGACGGCGTTGACGATGAAAAAGCTGTAGGTGACGCCCGCGAACATCTGCGGCCGGGTCAGCGCGACGAACAAGGTGTCCTGCTCGAGCCCGTCCATCGCTCAGTTACCGAGGCTGGCGGTCGACTGGATTCCCGCAACGATGCTGGCGGCGCCGAACAGGATGAAGCAGCCGACGATTACGGTCGCGCCGTAGCGCCAGTTGATCCGCCCGGTGAGCATCATGAAGCCGACCGATGCCACCGCGATGATCGCGACCACCGTGGCGATCGTGCCGAGCAGGGTTCCCTCCAGCCAGCGCACCGCCGAGACGATGACGCCCGATCCCTGCGGGTCCGACAGCGAATCCTGCGCAGCGGCCGCGCTCGCCCATGCGGCGCTCCACAGAGCGCCGACCCAGGCGCTCGCGCGCCTCGTCACATTCCTCACGTCGCCTGTCCCCGCCAAGTTGATTCCCTTTCCCTCCCGACAACTGCCCCTTTGCGAGAGGCTTGCCAAGGGGCCGCTCGGGGTTTCCGGAAGGAAATAGCGCCGAATCAGGGACAAACGCGGTGCGGCAGGCCCTCAGTTGAAGACGGCGACCAGCTGAAAGCCCCCCGGGACCTCGATGGGCGCGCCGAAATGGACGTCGAGCGGGGCCATGATCGCGTGCCGGAGTCGGTGGATGCCCTCGCCGGCCGGGGCGGCCCGGCCCGCTTCGAAAACCGCCGCGAAGCCGTGGCCGCGGGGCCGCGAGGCGGGGCGACGGCCCTTGGCCTCGAAAGCGTCGACGGCGACGAGCTTGAGCGTCGCGGCGGAGCCGGCGACGGCGAAGCTCTGGCCGACCGCGCTCGTCCACTCCGCCAGGCTGGCGTGCTTGAGCGAAGAGGGCAGCCTGCCGGCAGGCCCGGAGGAAGGCGCTCGGCCGGCCAGCGGGCCGGACGGCAGGCGCGCGGCGGTCGCGGCCACGCCGATCAAGGCCATTCCGACGGTAGCAAGAAGGCTGCGGCGCGTCGGCACCGCGCCCGTCTGGGCATCGTTCATAGGACGGTCCTCATGCCCACGAATGTTGATTATTCCCCCGTCCGCCTGTGTAACCAAAGCGCCCGGCCGCGTGAAGCGTTAAGTTCGCCCCCGCAACGCTTTGTCCCGGCGTGGCGCGGCGGCCGGTCAGGGCAGCCGGACGGTGTTGTTGAGCCGCGTCACCTCCGGCGCCTCGCCGGGCAGCGAGACGCGGATCCGGAGGCCGGCCGTCGTAACGCCGCGCGGGAGCGACAGCCGAACCGTCGCCGCCTTCGGCAGCAGGTCCGTCGGGGGCGGCAAAGCGGGAACGGGAGCGACCGCGACCGCACGCCCGCCGGCATCCTCGATCCGCAGCGTCGCGCCTTCCGCCGGGCCGGCGCCGAGGCTGTGGACCATGACCTCGATCTCGCGGCCCTTCAGCCGCACGTCGTCGGCGCCGATGCCCAGATCGGGCCGCTGCTCGACCGGAATCGTCCCCCGCACCAAGGCGAACTCCAGCACCGTCGCGCGGCGTGGCGCAAAGATGAGGTCGATGGAGGCGCTGCGTTCTAGCGCCAGGGCGCGCGTCGCGACCTCGCCGTCCGCCTTGTCGTCGCCGTCGGCGTCCGTCCCGGACGTCATCCGCCACTCGCCGGCGGTCACGTCCCAGCCGGTCATCGTCGCCGCCTGCGGCCGGTCGCTCATATTGTAGGCGATCACCTTGAAGCGGTCGGGGCGCGCGCCGGGCAGGAGGATGGCGACCTGCTCCGCGCCGTCCGGATCGGCGAAGCGCCAGCTTACCGTGTGGCCGGGATAGACCTGGTTGCGCTTCAGCGCGACTCCGCCCAGCCGCTCGCGCTGCAGGATCTCGCTCGGCTGCTCGACCCGGTCCGACCACCAATGGCCCTCGGTCAGCATGTACATGGCCTGTGACTTGCTCTGGATCGCGCTCGCGTGCAGCCGCTCGAGGAAGGTCTTGTCGCCGCCGAGATTCCAGGCCTCGTAGAGCTCGAACGCCGAAGCCGGCTTGGCCGTCAGCGCCGCCCCCCAGTCGGCGCGGCGGCCGAGCAGGCCGACGACGTCCTCGTTCAGCTCGGCGAGCGTGCCCGGCCCGGTTTCGCCGATGCGGCCGGCGAGCGGGCGCAGATATTTGTCGTCGCCGGTCCAGCGGAAGGAGGCCCAGGCGCCTTGCAGCGGTGTGGTGAGGCCGCCGCGGTCGCCGATGCGCTCGGCGTCGCTGCGCCAGTTGATCTCGTTGGGGAAGATCCAGCGGCCCGCCGCGTCCTGCTTGCCGTGCGCCATCCAGCCGTCGATCGTGCCCGTCACCAGGCCCCGCGCCCCGGCATTGCCGTTATACACTCCGATCAGGACCGGGCCGTGGAGCACGGTGAACGAATAGGGCTTCTGCCACTCCCACGGGCCTTCGCGGTAGATCTTCGTGCCGCCGTACCAGTTGCTGGCGAAATGCATGTGCCCGGCGGGATTGCGAAGGATCACGTTCTGCAGCGCCCGCGTGGTGGCCATCAGCCGCTCCAGCGCTTTCGGCTCGCCCCAGTTGAGGTAGAGCCGCTCGGCGTCCGAGTTCAGCCCTTCCTCGTAAGCGTGGAGCTCGTCGGTGGTGATGGTGCCGAGCCCGTTGGTGCGCATGCCGTTCTTGTACACTGCGTCCGACAGCGCCCTCAGCGAGGCGTTGATCTTGTCCGGGTCGACGCCCATCAGCGCGAGGCCGGGCCATTGCTGGGTGAGGTCGACGTCGTCCGATATGCCGCCGCCGAAATCGCCGTAGGGGACCTGGCGGTTGTCGATCCACCAATTGGCGAAGCGGCGCACCAGCTTCAGATCCTCGATCTGGCGAAAGGCCCAGAGCGGCACGCCGGGCGGCGGCGCCGGCTGGGTGAACGGCAACGGCCCCTGCGCGCCGTAGCTGATGTCCGACCAATATTCGCGGGCGTGGACGTTGTCCGGATCGACTCGGAGCAGGTCGGAAATGTCGGCATAGAGACGGCGGTACAGCGCGAGGCGCTTCGAGGCGGTGTGCTCCTCGACGAGGAAGCCCCAATTGTCCTTCACCTGGTTGAAGCGGTCGGCGACATGCTCCGCCTTCGCCGCCTCCCGGTCCTTGAAGACGAGGCGGATGTTCATCCCGTCGAGCGATTTCGGCCCGAAGTCGGCCGCGGCGGAAGCGACCGAGAGATAGAGGCTGTCGGCGGTCAGGAGGCGGTCCCTGAGATCGAGCCACAAAGTGCGCGCCTCGCCCGGACGCACCGAAACCGAAACGTCGATCATGTCGCGCGCCGGCCAGATCGGGTCCTTCACCCGGATGTTCAAGGGGATGAGGCCGTCGGCGCCGGGCCGGACCTTCAGCGCCGGTATGTCGAGCGCGAGGCCGTCGAGGCCGTCATGGACGTTCTCCCAGCCATAATTCCAGGCCCGCGACGGGGCGCGGGCCGGGAGCGCGTCGCCGAAGCCGGCCGGGATCAGGATATGGACGATCGGCGCCGCTCCGGCCGGGCGCTCGGCCTTGCCGGCGGCGGTCGGGTCCCCCGCCGCCGCCGCGGCGCGGCCGGAGGAGGCGCCGGCGGGAAGGGCGACGGCGATGCTTCGCTCGTCGGCGGGGTAGCGGCCCTCGATGAAGCGGACGAGGCCGGCCAGGTTGCCATAGGCCGGGGCGGCATCGGCGTTGACCGTATAGCTGAGCTTGAACGTTCCCGCGGGCTCGGCGCCGGCGCCGACATCGTAGGCCCAGATCTCCTGGATCGGAGTTTCCTGGGCAACATTGCTGAAGCGCAGGCGGCCGCCCGTGCGATCGGAGAACTGGTCGACTGAGCGGACAACTCCCGCCGGCCGGCGCGCCAGCGAGCGATAAGCGCCGCCGTCGGATGACCAGGAGAGATCGCCATAGGCCGCGCCGCGTATCTCGACCCGGTTCACCCTTTCGCCGGCGGGAATAAACAGGTCGTAGGCCTTGCCGCCCTCGACATAGGTGTTCCAGTCGGGGAGGGTGAAATAATCGTGGCGCCCGGCGAGCCGCGAGCGGTTGTAGACGCCCGGCCAGGTCGTCTCCTCGATGCCGTCGACGCCCTTCCACATCCACTGCTTCAGATCCTTCGCGACGGCGAACTCGACCTTCCGGATTCGCGTCGCCGGGGCGGTGAGCGGCGGCGGGCTGGCGCGATCCCAGCCGAAGCGGTGGAGCCAGGCCTGGCGGCGCGCGGCGGCATCCGGCGCGGCGGCAGCGGCGGGCTCCGCGGTGCGGGCGAGCAGCGCGACGTCGGCCGGAGCAACCATGCGGTCGTAGATGCGGATCTCGTCGACGTCGCTGCCGCGCATGAAGCTGTAGCGGCTCTGCACCTGGTGGGGCGAGACGATTCGCCCGGCGAGGCCGAACTGGTCGAGCCCCGCATCGTAATCCGCCTGGCGGTCGGCGCGGGCGGCCTCGCGGCCGTCGACGTAGAGGCGCACGCCCACAATCTCGTCCCAGGCAAAGGCGATATGGTGCCATTCCTCCGCCTTCGGAGTGGCCGGCATCGCGAAGGAGACGCGGGTGCGGGCGAGGTTCGCGTCGGTGACGAAGGCGTCGAAGCCGTGACCGTTCCAGTCCACCCGCAGCCAGGCCATGTCCCAGCTCGAATGGTCCGCATAGCCGACTCGGAAGATGTTGAACGGCGCCTCGCCGACCGGGGTTCGCGAGCGCCAGAAGAAAGACAGAGTCCCGCGCTGGGCATAGATGTTGCCGGGCGCGTTCCAGGTGACGACGCCGTCGTCCTGCCACTGGATCGCCCCGCCGCCGCCGACGCCGGTCGGGACGATCGCCACCTTGTCCTGGAAGTTGGGAACCGGGTCGCCCCCCGCCTGCTCGGCGACGAAGCCCTGGTCGGCGGAGAGGCGGAAGAGGAGCTTCGGCGCTTCCGCGCGAGCCGCGCCGGCGGCCAGCGCCGCCGCCGCGAGCGACGCCAGGAGCCCCGATCGAATCATCCTGCGCATTCGGCATCATCCTCTCGACTCGCGACCGCGCCGGCGGGCATCTTGCTGTCTCTCGCGCGGCGAAAGCGAGTCATAGCCGCGTTTTGACACCGGTATCAATGGAGACTTACAAGGACGAAATGTCGAAGTCCGAAGCGCTTGCCGCCCTCAGCCGCCGCGACCTGCTCGGCGCCCTCGCCGCCGCGGCCTTCGCTTCCGGAGGCGCGCGCGCGGCGCCCTCACCTTCTTTGCGCGCGCTCCTCGACCGCGCCGCCGCCGAAGCCGATCCGGCCCGGAGGCTGGCGATGCTCCGCGGCGCCGATGTTGGCGGCCTCGGCCGGACCGACGCGGCCGTGTGGCGCATGGTGGTGCGCGGCATCGAGCGGGAGCAGGCGCTGCGCCGCGCCTTTCCCTACGGCCGCGCGGATGGCAGCTCTCCCTACGTGCTCAGCCGGCGGCACGGTGCATGGCTCGAACATGGCGAGCCGAAGCCGGGCCTTGCCGCCCGCCTCGACGAGGAGACGGCGCGGCTGAGGGCCGACGCCGCCCGCGGCATCGCGCCGCCGGATTTCATCATTGCCTCCGTGTTGGAGGGGCAACGGGCGGTCCGCAGTCTTGCGCCGGACCTGGCGGCGGCGTTCGCGCGGCAGACGGCGGCGCTGGAGGCGCTCCGGCCCGCCCCGGGCGCGGGCGTGTGGCGCGTGCCGGGCGGCGCGGCCTATTACGCGCAGCGCCTGCGCTGCACCACGGGCAGCGAGATGAGCCCGGCGGTCCTCGATCGGCGCGTGCGCCTCGCGACCCGCGCCCTGCTCGCCCGCGCCGACGGCCTGCTGAAGCGGCTCGGCCTCGCCCGCGGCAGCGTCGGCGCGCGGCTCCGCGTCCTGAAGGCGCAGGCCCGCTATCCCTACACGAACGACGAAAGCGGCCGGGCGCGCGCGGTGGCCGACATGAACCTGACGCTGGCCCGCCTGCGGCCGCACCTTGCCACCTGGTTCAACCCCCCGTTCGACGTGCCGGCCGAAGTGCGGAGGATGGCGCCCGGAGACGAGTTGGCGGGCCGCCGCGGCTATCGCGAGCCGCCCGCTTATTATCCGGACCTGAGCGCCGTCGCGGACCGGCCCGATTTCACCCTCGCCACCGTCGCCTGTCATGAGACGATCCCGGGTCACCTCCTGCAGCTGCGCCGCCAGGCCGCGGCCGACCCGCACCCGCTGCAGCTGCGCTACGCGGCCGGCTATGCGGAAGGCTGGGCCATCTATGCGGAAAGCCTCGCCGACCGAATCGGCTTGTTCTCGCCGGTCCAGCAGCTCGGCTTCCTCCAGTCCTTGCTCTTCCGGCTCGCGCGGGTGACGGCGGACATCGGCCTCCACGTCCACCGCTGGGAGCGTGCGCAGGCGATCCGCTACCTCGAGGAGACAATGGGGTTCGAGCTCTTCTTCCCGTTCGCCGTCGAGGTCGACCGTTACTGCGACGAGCCCGCCGGTTTCGCGGGCGATGCCGCCGTGGCGCTGCTGCTCCGCGAGCGGGCGCCGGCCGCTCCGGCGGCGGCGCGGCGGTTCCACGACGCAATCCTCGATCGCGGCCCGCTGTCCGTGGAAGCGATCGCCGGGATATTGTAGCATCCTCCGGCAGGCCCGAGCGTTTTCGGGGCAAAAGGAGGATGTGCGATGCGCGCCTTGTTGCTGCTGTTGCTCGTCACCGCCTGCGCGGCGCCCGATGCGAGGAGCCGCGAAGGGGAGGATTTCGCCCGTGAGCTCGCCGGCCGCACCGCCGGCCCGCCGCAAAGCTGCATCCCCACCGACCAGGGCCGCTCTTTGCGCATCGTCGACGACCGGACGCTCGCCTACGATTCCGGCCGAACGCTTTGGGTCAACCGGCTCACCGCCCCCTGCCCGGGCCTTCGCCCGATGGACACTCTGATCGTCGAGGTGAACGGCAGCCAATATTGTCGCGGCGATCACGTCCGCAGCCGCCCCTTCCCCGGCAACGGCATCGCCGGACCGATCTGCATCCTCGGCGACTTCACCCCCTACCGCCGCGCCGGCTAGGGCCGTACTCGATCCCGCGACGGCGTAACCTTTGCCCGGCGGCAAGGGCGCTCGCCCTCAACTCCCCTCTCCCTCGGGAGAGGGGAATCAGGGCCGCGCCGCGCCGAGCGCCTCGATCAGCGTCGCCATGTTGGCGATATAGTCGGCGGTGGAGATGCCGGTCACCGGCCGCTCGGCGATGTAGGGGGAGGTGTCGCTCGGATCCCCCACCCGTGTCGTCCGGTAGTCGCCGGGCACGGGCTGCGCCGGCCCGTCGCCGCGATAGGGGTTGCTGGTCGCCTTGAGCTCGGTCGGCCACCATCCCTGCGCGTTCAGGGACCGGATCAGCTGAGTCGGGCTGGCCTTTGCCGATCCGGCATTGAGGTCGGAGCCGGTGAGGCCGCCGCTGACGAAGTAGCGCGGCAGCGGCGCGGGGTCGCTCGCCAGCAACGGCGAGTCCTTGGCGGCCTCGGCGGGCGGGGTGCGGACGAGCGCCTCATAGTCCCGGCGCAGCGCCGGCACGTCGATCGCCCGGTAGGCCGAATAATGGCCCAAGGTCGCCGCCGGGTCGTAATCCACATAATAAGCACCGTTGACGACATTGGAGCCGCGGCGGTGGACGTAGAGCGGCCGGTTGGTGCCGATCTCGATGAACGTCGGATAGGCGCGGTTGCCCTTCGCCTGGTCCGCCGGCAGCCTCACCGACTCCAGCCACGCCAGCGCCTCCGGGATCCGGGCGAGGAACTTGGTTTCGCCGGTGAGGCGGTAGAAGCTCATCAGCGCTTTGACGTTGGCGGCGGTCGTGTGGGTGACCAGCGCCTTCGGCTCGTAGGTCCGTGCCCCCGCGGGCTTGAGGTCGAGCGTGTACTGGAGCCCCCAGCCCGCCTGAGGCGGACCCTGCTGCGTTACCAGGAAGACGTTCATCGCCCGGTTGATCGGGTCGAGCACGCGGGTGTCGCCGAGCGCCTGATAGACCATGATCAGGAACTTGATGTTCTCCGCCGCGACATCGTCGTTGAAGGTGATGTATTTCTGGTATTCGGGATAGCGCGGGTCGTAGGGCCAGCGCTGCGGCCAGCCGCCGATCGGATATTGGCTGTCGAGCACGAACTGGATCGCCCGCTCGAGCGCCGGCCGGTATCGGGAATCGCGCTTCTCGACATAGAGGCGCAGCAGGAACTGCATCGCTTCGGACGTGCCGGCATCGTCGAACGTGGCGTTGTCGGCATAATGCTGGAATTCCTCCATGCGCCACGCATTCTTGCCGACCGTCTCGTACCAATGCTGGGCCGAGGCCGGCCCGGCGAAGTCGATGAAATAGTTCCAGCCGCCGCTGCGGTGCTGGCCCCAGATGAGCGCGCCGGCCGCCTTCTCCGCCGCCTGGTAATAATATTCGTCGCCGGTGGCGTGATAGGCGTCGAGGAAGAGGTGGCCCATCGTCGCGGTGCCGGGCGGCTGCACCCAGACCATCGACGGCTTCGCCTCGATCTCGCCCCAGCGCCGCGACAGGTCCGGAAGGTAGGACCAGACATAGCCGCCGTTGGTCGAAACCTTCTCCACCATGAAGGTCGTCGCGCGCCGCATCGTGCGCTCGATCTCGGCGCGGCTCTGGGCATGAGCGGGGATGGCCGCCAGGAGGACGACCAGCGCGAGGAGGCGCGACGACAGCTTCATCCGAACAATCCTTTCTTGGCCGCCCAGGCCCAGAAGATTTCCTGCCACCCCTCAACGCTCTTGCCCCTGGCGAGGCGCAGGCCGAAGCCGTGGCCGCCGTCGGCGAAGAGATGCGTCTCGACCGGCACCTTCCTCGCCAGCAAGGCCTCGCGCAGCAGCAGCGTGTTCGCGACGGGCACCGAGGGATCGTCCTCCGCGTGGAGGAGGAAGCTCGGCGGCGCGTCGGCGGTGACGTTGAGATGCGGCGAATGCGCCCGCTCCCGCTCGGGCGAGGCCGCTTCGCCGATCAGGTTCCTGCGTGAGCCGGCATGGGCCGTCGGCAGCGTCATCGACACGACCGGATAGATCGGCGCCGCGAGATCGGGGCGCGCCGAAAGCCGGTCGGCCGAGTCCACCGGCGCGTAGACGTCTGCGGCGAAGCGGGCGAGCAGGTCGGCGCAGACGTGGCCGCCGGCCGAAAAGCCGATCGCGCATACCCGCTTCGGATCGACGCCGTAGCGGCCGGCGCGGTGGCGGATGAGCCGGATCGCGCGTTGCGCATCCTGGAGCGGCGTGTCCGGCCCCGCCGCCCAGCCTTCGTTCGGCAGCCGGTAGAAGAGCACGAACACGGTGACGCCGCGGCCCGCCAGCCAGCGCGCCATCTCATAGCCTTCCTTGTCGATCACCACCCAGGAATAGCCGCCGCCGGGCGCGATCATCACCGCCGCGCCGTTCGGCCGCGCCGGGCGGAACACCGCCATTCGCGGACGGCTTACGCCGAATACGTAGCGATCGTTATAGGCCCGGTCCCTGCTGCGCTCCTTCACCGTCTCGACCGGCAGCAGGGCGGGCGCGCCCGGCGCGCCGTCCGGCCAGAGGTCGATCGTCTCCGCCGGTTCCGGCGCGCTGAGATAGGCGGATTCGCGGGTGGCAGGAGGCGGAGTCTGCGCGGCGGCGCGGGCGGACAGGCCGAGCGCCAGGGTGCCAAGCAGGGCGGTGCGGCGGTCAATCATGGCGTTCGTCCGGTAAAGGCCGCCGGCGCACCGGCGCCGGCGGCCTTCCTCACGTCAGTAGGAGTAGCGGATGCCGAACAGGACCTCGCGCCCCGTATGGTGATAGACCGAGAGCATTTCGCGGGTGTCGACGAACTGGTCCTGATATTCGTCGGTGAGGTTGACGCCCTCCAGCGTGATCTTGAGATGCCGGTTCAGCGTCAGCTGGATCGAGGCGTCGATGTTCAGCGTGCCGTTCGTCCCCTGGACGTCGTTGTTCAGCTCGGAGGCCGGGATCTGCGTCAGGTAGCGGCCGCGATAGGCCGCTGAGACGCGGGCGCTGAGGAACTTGTCCTCATAATAGAGCGTCGCGTTGGCGGACTTGCGGGACAGCTGGGTGAGATCGTCCGTCGTGACCACCGCGCCGGCGGCGTTCAGATATTTGATCTTCGATTTGACGCCCGTGTAGTTCAGCAGGATGCCGGTGTTCCCGAGGAAGCCCGGCAGGAACTTGAACGGCTGCTGGTAATTGATTTCGAAGCCCCTGACCGGCCCGCCGGGCGTGTTCGCCGGCGAGCTGAAGGTGAAGATCGTGTTCGTCGCGTCGCAGCCCGAAAGCGTGCCGCAGGCCGCGGTGGCGAGGCTCGCGGGCAGGCCGAACGGGTTCTGAGTGAACGTGCCGCGGCTCTGCAGCGTCGTGATGAAGCTGCCGACATTCTTCTGGAACAGGGCCACCGAGATGAGGCCGCCCGGCTGGAAATACCATTCGAAGGCCAGGTCGTAGCTCGAGGCGCGGAACGGCTGCAGGAATGGATTGCCGCCGCTCACCGTGCGGTTGGCGCCCGAGACGTTGATCGTCGCCCCGGGGTTGAGGTTGCCGAGGTTCGGGCGCGACATCACCCGCGCCGCGGCGAAGCGGATGTCGACGTTGCGCACCGGCTCGAAGACGAGGTTGGCGGACGGCAGCCAGTCGTCATAGCTGTTCTTGACGGTGATCTGGTTGAGCGCGTTGCTGACGATCGCGAAGCCGGTCGAGGCGGAGCGCGTGTTGACGTAGCGCACGCCGACATTGCCGCGCAGCACCGGCCCGCCGAGATCGTGGTTGAAGCTGGCCTGGACGAACGCCCCGCGATCCTGCTCCTTCACCGTCGCATTGTTGCCCAAGGCCGGCCCCGGGCCGAGCGCGAAGGCGCCGCCGAAGACCGTCGGATCGCCGAAGTTGAACAGCGCATCCGCGGCCTTGTAGTCGGGCGCGAGGAAGCTGTAGCCGAGGATATCGACGACGTTGCTGAAGCCCGCCAGCGAGGTTCCGGCAATCGCGGCGGGGATCACCGTCTCCTGGTTGGTGCTCGGGCTCGCCGGGTTCTGGCGGCGCAGCTCGGTCGTGTCGAAGCGGTACTTCTTGTAGCTGGCGCCGAGGTCGATCCAGAACTCGTCGTTGAGCTTCCAGTTCAGGCTGAGCTGGGCTGTGTCGTAGGTGTTCTTCGCGGTCGCCGCGCGAAGCCGGATCTGGGAGAGGACCCAGGCGGTCGGCGAGGTGAGGTTGGCGGTGCCGAAGTTGAACACCGGGCTGCGGCCGCTCGGCGAGCCGTAGTCGTAGCTGTAGCCGTCGACGTTGAACTGGTCGTAAGTCAGCGTGTTCTGGACGGGGTTCTTGTGGTCGGACGAGGAATGGCCGCCGAGGAAGTTCACGGTGAGGCTGTCACCAAACTTCTGCGAGCCTTCGAGCGTCAGCTGCTTGAACTTGGTATCGAGCTTGTCGAAACGGTCCTCGACGCGCAGGTCGACGTCGTTGAACGTGCCGGCATACATCACCCCGTCCTGGATCTGCGAGCTGACCACGTCGGTGTCGGCGATGCCGCAGCTCGTCGGCCGGTTCGCGGCGGTGCAGGCGCCGGCGACGCTGAACGACGGCGCCTCCAGGTAGCGCTCCTCGCGGGTTCCCTTGAAATCCGCATAGAGCGCGTCGAGGCTGATCAGCGTCGCGTCCGACGGGCGCCATTGCAGCGAGGCGGTGACGCCGATCCGCTGCTGGTCGTCGAAATAGCGATCGACGCGGGGGAAACGCGGATGCTGCGCGGCATCGACGGCGGCGCAGTCGCCCGGCGCCGGGATGAGCGCGGTGGTGCCGGCGGCGTTGAGGCAGGAAACGCCGTTGACGCTCTGGAAGCCGGGCGTGAAGCCGATCGGCCCGGTCGAGGTCTGGAGGAGAGCAGGCGCCCAGCGGACGGTGCTCGGCCCTTCCTCGATCAGCCGCCGCTTCGTGTAGGCGACCGAGACGAGGGCGCCGAGCGTACCGTTGGCGAACTGGTCGGCGATCATGATCGCGCCGCGCGGCGTCACGTCCTTGCTGAGATCGTTATAATCGCCCTGGAGCGACGCGGTCAGCGTGAAGCCGTGATAGTCGAACGGGCGCGCGGTCCTGAGGTCCACGGTCGCGCCGAGCGAGCCTTCGTCCACCGTCGCCTCGGCCGTCTTGCGCACGGTGATGGCGTTGAACAGATCCGAGGCGAAGATGTTGAAGTCGAACGAACGGCTGCGGTTGGTGCCGCCGCTGGCGTCGGCGCCGCCGGCGGTGGTCAGCGCTTCCATGCCGTTGATGCGGACGCGGGTGAATTGCGGGCCGAGGCCGCGCACCGTGATCTGTCGCCCCTCGCCGCCGTCGCGCTGGAGGGCGACGCCCGGAATGCGCTGGATCGATTCGGAAAGGTTGAGGTCGGGGAACTTGCCGATGTCCTCGGCGAGGATCGAATCGGTGGAGGCGGCCTCCTGCTGCTTCATGTTGAGCGCGCGGGCCAAACTGCCGCGAAAGCCGGTGACGACGATCGCCTCGCCTTCGGGTGCGGTCGCATCGGCCGAAGCATCAGCCTGCGCGGTGTCGGCGGCCTGGGGCGCGGCGGCGGCATCGCCGGTTGCGGGCGGGGCGTCGGTGGCGGGGGTTCCCGCCTGCGCCTGCGCCGGTCCGGCGAGCGAGATGGCGACCACCGCCAGCGATGCCGCCCCGAGCAGGCGCGCAAAGCCGCCGCGCCGCGAAAACTGGTTGTCCGAGCCCATAATGCCTCCCTGTCGGACCGCGACCCGCAGCCCCTGAAATCTTATGACACCGGTGTCGAGCGCCGGCGGAAAGTGGGCGGCGCTGAACCGCGATTCGGGAGGCGGGGAGCGACGCACGCGGGCAGTCGCTTCATCCTCTCTCTGGACCGCTCGCCTATGGCTGCCGAGTCGCCCCACCGGCTCCATCATAGAAGTAACCGGTGTCATGCCTGTGCCCCGGAGAGCGGGTCGCTGTCAAGGGCGGTTCTAAAAGCCGCGGAAATCCGCCTTTTCCGCACCCTGTGCGGACGGTCAGGAGCCGGGCTGGATGTAGGGCACCCGGGCGAACAGCTCGCGCTCCCAGCGGCGGGGATCGTCGATCGCGCGTGTATCGACGTCGAACACCATCGTCGTTCGCTCCGGCAGCCGGTAAGCCGGCCACCGCGGGACCCCGGCCGCCACGGGATCGCCGTTCCGCGCGAAGGCGACGAAGGCCTGCATCATCCTCCGGCTCACCGCCCGCGCCTGCGGCCCCGTGCCGGTGAACGAGCCTTCCGCGTCCAGCGTGCCGAACGACAAGGCGATGTCCATCGTGTGCGGCGCGCCGCGGCGCGGCTGGGTCGGAGATTGGAAGTCCACCTGATAGACCCAGGTGCGCGTCCCCGCCCGCGCCCGCGCATCGGCCTCCATCACCTGCCCGGGCCAGCTGCGGCCGGCCGTCGTTGCCGCGTAGAAGACGCGTTCCGGGCTCCAGGCGGGGAAATGGGCGCGATATTGCGCGACGACCCATTCGGGCTGGATGTCCATGCGCAGCTCCGGCGCCATGCGTTCCGCCAGATTGGCCCAGGTCAGGCCGCGCACCTTCTCGCTGTCCGGGTCGATGAAGGCGCGGGTCTCGTCGCGGGTGTTGCCCAGCATCATCGGCACCGCGTTGGACTGGGGATTGGCGTCGGGCCAGAAGGGGTGGCGGGTGAGCCACTTCATGTCGAGCACAGGACCCATATAGACGCCGCCGCCGAGGATAGGATCGGTGGCGGCGAGTCCCTCCACCAGCCGCTCGGTGGGGAGGGTGAGGAGGTCGCCGGGGCTCGCCTTCAGCGCCGCCAGATAGGCCTTCGCCCGGGCCGTCGCGTTGAGCGGGCCCGACGCGGTGACCTGCTGTCCGCTCATGGTGATCGCCCGGTGGAACAGGCCGCTGGCCGCGGGCATGCCCATCAGGGTGGCGATCTTGGCGCCGCCGCCCGACTGGCCGAAGACGAGCACGCGCCTGGGATCGCCGCCGAAGTTGGCGATGTTGCCGCGGATCCATTGAAGGGCGAGGACGAGGTCGAGCTGGCCGGCATTGCCGCTGTCGGGGAATCGGGGGTCGATCCTGGAGAGGTAGAGGTAGCCCAAGGCGTTCAGCCGATGGTTGACGGTAACCACCACGGAATCGCCGATACTCGCCAGATATTGTCCATTATTGAGCGGATCCGCTACCGATCCCGTCGAATAGGCGCCGCCGTGAATGTAGACCATGACCGGCCGCCGCCCGCCGGGGCGCGCCTCCGGAGTCCAGACGTTGAGGAACAGGCAATCCTCGCTCTGCGGCCGGTAGCGGTCGCCCTTCTGCGGGCAGGAGGGGCCGAAGGCGGTGGCGGCGACGACCTCCCGGCTCGGACTCGGCGCCCTCGGTGCCTGGAAGCGGGCGGCGGTGCCGTAGCGAATGCCGCGGAAGACGGCGAGCCCGTGCTCGCGCGTCCCCCGGATCGGGCCGAGCGTGGTCGTCACCACCGGATCGCCCTGGGCCAAGGCCGGCGCCGCGGCGAGCGCGCCGGCGCCGGCGAGGAACAGGCGGCGCCCGATCATCGCCGGACGTCGAGGCCGCCGGCCATGAACGCCTCGATGTCGCTCGGGGCGAAGAGGCTGAAATCGCCCGGCAGCGAATGCTTGAGGCAGGTGAGCGCGAGCCCCGAGCGCACCGTCCAGTCGAGCTCGCGCCCGCCGCGCACGCCGTGGAGGATGCCGGCCGCGAAGGCGTCGCCCGCGCCGATCCGGTCGACGATGCCGGCGACGAGCACCTCCTCGGTCTGGACGGCGTCTTCGGGCGTGTCGATCCGCGCCGAGATAAGGTGCCGGTCGGCATCCTCGGCGTGCCGGGCGGTCGAGGCGATCATCGCCAGGTTCGGGAAGGCGGCGAATGCCGCCTCGGACGCGATCCGGCGGCGGTCGGCACCCTCGCCCGAAAAGTCGGCGCCGAGCAGCAGCGAGATGTCGCGGTGGTTGCCGAACAGGATGCGCGCCTTCGATACCAGCCGGGTCAGGATCTCGCGCGGATCGCTGTCCCACGCCTCCCAGAGCTGGGCGCGGTAATTGCCGTCGAACGAGATCGGGATGCCGAGGCGGACGGCCGCCTCCGCGGCGGCGACGGCGGCCTCGGCGGAACGCGGCCCCAAAGCCGGGGTGATGCCGGACAGGTGCAGGAGGTCGACTCCGGCGAGGAGCGAGTCCCAGTCGAAATCCCCGGCACTCGCGCGGGCGAAACTGCTGTCCCGCCGGTCGTAGAATATTTCCGAGGCCCGCAGCCCGGCGCCCTGGGTGAGGAAGTAGAGGCCCATCCGCCCGGGCGTGCGCGCCACGCCGGCGACGTCCACGCCGTGGCGGCGGACCTCGTCGAGCGCCGCCTGCCCCAGCGCATTGTCGGGCAGGCAGGTCACCATCTTCACGCGGTGGCCGAGATTGGCGAGCCCGACGCCGACATTGGCTTCCGCCCCGGCGACATAGACGTCGAGCCGGGGCTTCTGCAGCATGAGCTCGCGCCCCGGCGCCGTCATGCGCAGCAATATCTCGCCGAAGCAGAGGACGGTCATGTCAGCTCTCCTTGGTCCGACGTGCTTCGAGTGCTTCGAGACGGCATTTCGACTTCGCTCAATGCCTCCTCAGCATGAGCGGACTCTTGCACCCACCGCTCATCCTGAGGAGTGGCTGAGCCTGTCGAAGCCACATCTCGAA
The DNA here is from genome assembly GCA_036403015.1 of Allosphingosinicella sp. Lineage (GTDB taxonomy): Bacteria > Pseudomonadota > Alphaproteobacteria > Sphingomonadales > Sphingomonadaceae > Allosphingosinicella. The sequence goes on along the minus strand of DASWRU010000094.1, from coordinate 21,235 downwards.
GGATCATCGCGCCAGCCAGCCGCCATCGACGGCGAGGATGTGGCCGCTGACATAGTCCGAGGCGGAGGAGGCGAGGAACACGGCCGCCCCGCCCAAATCGGATGAATCGCCCCAGCGGCCGGCGGGAATGCGATCGAGGATCGAGCGATTGCGCTGCTCGTCGGCCTGGAGGGCCGCCGTATTGTTGGTGGCGATATAGCCCGGTGCGATCGCGTTCACGTTCACCCCCTTCGCCGCCCATTCGTTGGCGAGCAGCCTGGTCAGCCCGGCGACGCCGGACTTGGACGCGGTGTAGCTCGGCACCCGGATCCCCCCCTGGAAGCTCAGCATCGAGGCGATGTTGACGATCTTGCCCCGCCCCCGCCCGATCATGTGCCTGCCCGCCGCCTGGCTGAGGAAGAAGACGGATTTGAGATTGGTGTCGACGACCGCGTCCCAATCCTCCTCGGTGAAATCGACCGCGTCGGCGCGGCGGATGATGCCGGCATTGTTGACGAGGATATCGAGTCCGCCGAGCTCGGCGAGGGTGCGCTCGACCACCTCCTGGACGGGCGCGATCGTCGAGAGGTCGGCGCCGATCAGGGCCGCGCGGCGGCCGGCGGTACGGACGAGGTCGGCGGTCTCGTCCGCCGAGGAGCGGCCGACCAACGCCACGTCGGCGCCCGCCTCGGCGAGGGCGACGGCGATGCCCTGGCCGATGCCGGTGTTGGCGCCGGTGACGAGGGCGACTCGGCCGGTGAGGTCGAAGGGGTTCATCAAAGCGCAAAACTCCGTTCGCCCCGAGCGAAGTCGAGGGGCCCGCCCGAGCGAAGCCGAGGGGCTGAGGCAAGGGGTCTCGGCTGCGCTCGACGGGGTGTCTCGACTTCGCTCGACACGAACGGGCTTCTTCTCCTCATTCCTCGTCCAGCCCCCCTCACGCCAGCTGGCAGATGTCGAGGACGTTCATGTCGGTATAATCCTGGTTCTCGCCGGCCATCGCCCAGATGAAGGCATAGGCCTTGGTGCCCGCCCCCATGTGGATCGACCAGGGCGGGCTGATCACGGCTTCCTCGTTGGCGAGGACGATGTGGCGCATCGCCTCCCCTTCGCCCATGAAGTGCATGACCCGGTCGTTCTCGCCGTCCAGCTCGAAATAGAAATAGATCTCGCTGCGCCGCTCGTGGATGTGCGGCGGCATCGTGTTCCAGACCGAGCCGGGCTTCAGCACGGTGAGGCCCATGACCAGCTGGGCGCTGTCGCAGACGCCCGGGATGACGAGCTGGAAGATGGTCCGCTCGTTCGATTCCTCGAGACTGCCGCGCTCCAGCGCGTTGGCCTGGGCGATCTCCAGCTTGCGCGTGGCGAAGGCTTTGTGGGCGGGGCAGGAGGCGAGGTAGAAGCGCGCGCCCGCGCCGGCGAAGGAAACGTCCGCGGCGCCCATCGTGACGTAGAGGCAGTCCTTGTTCCCAAGCTCGAACGCCTCGCCGTCGACCGTGACGGTGCCGGGGGTGCGGCCGACATTGACGATCGCCAGCTCGCGCCGCTCGAGGAAGGGGTGGCCGGCGGCGGAGGGCGGCTCCGTCTGGGCGGGCAGCGCCACCGGCGCCGCGCCGACGAGGACGCCGCCGATCACGAAGCGGTCGGCGTGGGTGTAGTTCAAGACGCATTCGCCTTCGCGGAAGAGGTCCTGGATCAGGTAGCGCTCGCGCAGCTCCTCGTTGGAGACACACTCCATCATGTCGGGATGGGTGGCGTAATAAGTGCGTTCGAACATTCGTCAGGCTCCGTGGAAAATCGAAGGGAACACCGTCATGCCAGCGAAGGCTGGCATCCATGCCGACCCAGTGCAGGTCACCGACGCCGTATGGACCCCAGCCTTCGCTGGGGTGACGTAAACGAACGGGATCACTCGGCCGCCTCCGCCTGCGCGCCATCCAACTTGTACGCCCGCTTGACGAGGCCGTAGGCCAATTCGTGCGCCAGCTCGGCGGCTTCCCAGTCGAGCAGCCGCCCCTCGGCGACGAGCCGCGCCAGGAAGGCGCTGTCGACCCGCCGGGCGACGTCATGGCGCGCCGGGATGGAGAGGAAGGCGCGGGTGTCGTCGTTGAAGCCGACGCTGTTGTAGAAGCCCGCCGTCTCCGTCGTCATCTCGCGGAAGCGGCGCATGCCCTCCGGCGAATCGTGAAACCACCAGGCGGGGCCCAGCTTCAGGCAGGGATAATGGCCCGCGAGCGGGGCGAGCTCGCGCGCATAGGCGCTTTCGTCCAGCGTGAAGAGGATGATCGCGAGCCGCGACTCGTTGCCGAAGCGGTCGAGCAGCGGCTTGAGCGCATGGACATAGTCGGTGCGGGTGGGGATGTCCGCGCCCTTGTCGCGGCCGTATTGGAGGTGGAGCCGGCGATTGTGGTTGCGGAAGGCGCCGGGGTGGATCTGCATCACCATCCCGTCCTCCACGCTCATCGCCGCCATCTCGGTCAGCATCTGCGCGCGGAACAGGGCGGCATCGGCCGCGCTCCAATGGCCGGTGACGATTCGGCGGAACAGCGACTCGGCTTCCCGAGCGTCCAGATCGGCGGTCTCGGCGGTGGGATGGCCGTGATCCGTCGCGGTCGCCCCGGCGGCGCGGAAATCGGCGCGGCGCCGGCGGTGCGCGGCCAGATAGCCCTTCCAGCTCATGACGTCCTCGCCGGCCAGCTCCGCGAAGCGGGCGAGCGCGTCCGCGAACTGTTCGTGCTCCGGATCAATGACCGCGTCCGGCCGGTAGGTGGTGACCACCCGCCCCTTCCAGCCGGAGGCGCGGATCGAGGCGTGGTGGCGGAGATCCTCGTGCGGGCCTTCGGTGGTCGCGAGCAGCTCGATGCCGAACCGGTCGAACAAGGCGCGCGGACGGAAGGCGGGGGCGGCCAGCGCCTCGGCGATGCGGTCGTAATAGAGGTCCGCCGTGGCGGGATCGAGCGCCACGTCGATCCCGAACACTTCGGCGAAGACATGATCGAGCCACAGCCGCGACGGGGTTCCGCGGAAGAGATGATAATGCGAGGCAAGGAGCCGCCAGGCCTCGCGCGGATCGGCGGGCGAGGGGCCGGCGCGGCTCGGCACGCCGAGCGCTTCCAGCGGCACGCTTTGGCTGTAGAGCATTCGGAACAGATAATGGTCGGGCGCCAGCAGCAGCTCCGTCGGGTTGCGCCAGGCCGCGTTCGTGGCGAACCAGGCGGGGTCGGTATGGCCGTGGGGGCTGACGATCGGCAGGCCGGCGACGGCGGCGTAGAGATCGCGCGCGATCCCGCGCGTGGCGGGATCGGCGGGCAGCAGCCGGTCCGGATCGAGCTTCAGGGGCCTGGTCATCCGCTTTCCTAACGCGCGTGTCGCCGGTGGTCTTCGCCACCTTGCGGGTCAAGCCGGTAACCGGTGTCATAGGAGATTGCAAGTCTACTTGCCTCCCCATCGCCGGATGGGGAGGGGGACCACATGAAATGTGGTGGAGGGGCAGAAGGCGCGGGGGCCGGCGGTTCGCGCACCGACACGCGGAGTCCGGTGCCAATTACCCCTCCACCACCTTCGGTGGTCCCCCTCCCCATGCTCCGCATGGGGAGGCAGGTTATTTCGGTGGGGGCGCGACCGAGGCGCGCTTGACCAGGCGGGAGAGGAACATCGAGGGCTCGGCGACATAGGCCTCCCCCGATTCGCCCTGGCCGGACAGGAGCTTCAGCGCGGCGGCGCGGGCCATGGAGACGATCGGCCACCTGACCGTGGTGAGCGGCGGCCAGATATGCGCGGCGATCGGCGTGTCGTCGAAGCCGATGACGGAGAGATCGTCCGGCACCGTTATGCCCCGCTCGCGCGCGGTGTGAACGACGCCGGCGGCCATTTCGTCGTTGCCGGCGAAGATGGCGGTCGGCCGGGGCGAGAGGTCGAGCAGCTTCTCGGCCGCGGCGACGCCCGATTCGAAGGTGTAATTGCCCTGGGCGATGAGGCTTCGCGGAAGCTTGATCCCCGCCTCGGCGAGGGCATCCTCGAAGCCCTGGCGCCGCTCCGCCGCCGAGCGGAAGCCGTGCGGGCCGGTGACGAGGCCGATGAGCCGGTGGCCCTCGCCGACCAGATAGGCGGTGGCGCCGCGCACCGCCTCGCGATCGTTCGAGGCGACCATATGGTCGGGATCGTCGAGCTCGGCCGACCCCATGCGCACGTAGCGGCAGCCGACCTCGTCGCACAGGCGCGCGAGCGCGTCATTCTCCGATATGGGCGGAAGCAGGACGACCCCGTAGAGCCGCTGGCGCTCGAGGAAGTGGCGCACGTCGTCGAGCAGCTCGGCCGAGCCGCGGTCGACCGGGCGCACGACCATGGCGAAGTCGGTGCCCTGCAGCGCCTCCAATATGCCCTGCTGGACATTGAGCACCATCTGCGCGTTGGGATTGTCGTGGATGAGGCCGATGAGGAAGTTGGTCCTGAGGGCGAGGGCTCGGGCCTGGGGGTTGGGCACGTAGGAAAGATCGCGGATCACCTCGAGCACGCGCTTGCGGGTGTCGTCGTTGAGGAGGGGCGAGCGGTTGATCACCCGGCTCACCGTCTTCTTCGAGACGCCCGACAGGCGCGCGACGTCGTTGATCGTCGGCTTGCCGGTGCGGCGCCGGCCCCGCGGCGGCTGGTCGTCTGCGCTGCTGGTCAAGCCGATCTCCCCTTGCCCGACGATAGCCGAGGCGCCGATAGCGCGAAAGTGCCGCGCGGCCTTGCCGCCACCTCGGCTGGAGGCTAATATGACACCGGTTACCAGATGACGCAAGCCGACCTCCTTTCCGCCGCGGGCACCGCCGGCGCCCTGCTCCGCCTCGACCCGCGCGACGACGTGGCGGTGGCGCTGAGGGCGTTGGCGCCGGGCGAGCGGATGGCGGTGGCGGGGTGCGCGATCGAGATAGGCGGCGACGTTCCGCACGGTCACAAGGTCGCGCTGCGCGACCTCGCGGCGGGCGAGACGGTGCGCAAGTTCGGCTGGCCGATCGGCCGGGCCACCGCGCCGGTGCGCGCCGGCGAGCATGTCCACAGCCACAATCTGGCGACCCTGCTGAGCGGCGTCGAAGGCTATGCCTATGCGCCCGCGGCGGCGGAAGGGACGGAAGCGGCGGAGGCGCCGTCCTTCCTCGGCTATCGGCGCTCGGACGGACGGGTCGGCACGCGCAACGAGGTCTGGATCCTGCCGACGGTCGGCTGCGTCGGCCGGACCGCTCAGAAGATCGCCGCCATCGCCCATGCCCGCCATGCCGGCATGGTCGACGGCGTCCATGCCTTCGCCCATCCGTTCGGCTGCTCGCAGCTCGGCGACGATCTGGGGGGCACGCGGGCGATCCTGGCGGCGCTCGCCTGCCATCCCAATGCGGGCGGCGTGCTGCTCGTCGGGCTCGGCTGCGAATCGAACCAGCTCGAGCGGTTGCTGGAGGAGATACCCGAAGGCCTGCGCGGCCGGGTGCGCACGCTTCGGGCGCAGGGCGTCGAAGACGAGATGGAGGAAGGCCTGGCGCTGGTCGACGCGCTGGTGGCGACGGCGGCGACGGCGCGGCGGCAGCGGGTCGGCTTCGGCGAGCTGGCGATCGGGTTGAAGTGCGGCGGCTCCGACGGCTTCTCCGGCCTCACCGCCAATCCGCTGGTCGGGCGGATGGCGGACCGGGTGGTGGGGGCGGGCGGAAGCGCGATCCTCAGCGAGATACCCGAAATATTCGGGGCCGAGCGGCTGCTGATGGCGCGGGCGCGGGACGAGACGGTGTTCGACGCCGTCGTCGGCGTGGTCGACGACTTCAAGCGCTACTTCCTGGCGCATGGCGAGCCGGTGTCGGAGAATCCCTCGCCGGGCAATATCGAGGGCGGCATCACGACTCTGGAGGAGAAATCGCTGGGGGCGGTGCAGAAAGCGGGGCGCGCGCCGCTCGAGGACGTCCTTCGCTACGGCGAGCGGATTAGGCGGCGGGGGCTGAGCCTGCTGGAGGCGCCGGGCAACGACGCCGTCTCGTCAACCGCGCTGGCGGCGGCGGGCGCGACGATCATCCTGTTCACCACCGGGCGCGGGACTCCGCTCGGCTTCCCGGTGCCGACGGTGAAGATCGCCTCCAATTCGCCGCTGGCGCAGAGGAAGAAGGGCTGGATCGACTTCGACGCGGGGCGGGTGCTGGAGGAGGGGATCGAGCCGGCCGCCGGCGCTCTGGCGGAGACGATCGCCGCCATCGCGTCGGGCGAGGAGACGGCGGCCGAGCGCAATGGCGAGCGCGAGATCGCGATCTGGAAGCGCGGCGTCACCTTGTGAGCGGCACGGGGATCGTCCATTTCGGTCCCGGCGCCTTCCACCGCGCGCACCAGGCCGACTATGTCGACCGGCTGCTTCGGGACGATCCGCGCTGGGGGATCGCGGCGGTGTCGCTTCGCTCGGCGGGGACGGTCGAGGCGCTGAAGCGGCAGCGGGGCCGCTACACGCTCGCCATCCTCGACGCGGAGGCGCGGTTCAGGACGATCGCGGCGCATAATGGCTTCTTCGGCCCGGGCGAGGGCGAGGGGGTGCGGGCGCTGCTCGCCGATCCGGCGGTTCGGATCGTGTCGATGACGGTGACCGAGAAGGGCTATTGCCTGGCCGGCGACGGCACGCTCGATTTCGACCATCCCGACATCGCCCGCGACCTGGCCGATCCGGCCCGTCCGGTGAGCCTGGTCGGCTGGCTCGCTCTGGGCCTCGGCGACCGGCGGGCGGCGGGGCGGCCGGCCTTCACCCCGCTCTGCTGCGACAATCTGGCGGCGAACGGCAGGACGCTGCGGGCGGCGGTGCTGGCTTATGCGCGCCGGCTCGACGCGGGCCTTGCCGACTGGATCGCAAGCGAGGCGGTGTTCCCGGACACGATGGTCGATGCGATCACCCCCGCCACCGACGAGGCGCTGCGCGCGCGGGTGCGCGCCGAGGGGTATGACGACATGATACCGGTCAGCCGCGAAGCCTATTCGGCCTGGGTGATCGAGGACGTGCTGCCGAAGGGCTCGCCCGATTTCGCCTCGGTCGGCGTGACGATGGCGAGCGATGTGGGCGCGTGGGAGCGGGCGAAGCTGAGGATCCTCAACGGCGCCCATTCCACCCTCGCCTATCTCGGCCTCCTCGCCGGGCACGGGACGGTGGCCGAGGCGATGGGCGACCCGGCGCTGGGGGGGTTCGTCGCCCGGCTGGTCCGGGAGGACGTCATCCCCACTTTGCTGTCCTCGCCGCTCGACCTTCCTGCTTATGCGGACTCGATACTGGAGCGCTTCCGCAACCCGGCGATCGGCCACAGGCTGGCCCAGATCGCCTGGGACGGGTCGCAGAAGCTCCCCTACCGGCTGCTCGACACGATCGCCGAGGCGCTGGCGGCGGGACGCAACGTGGAGCGCCTCGCCGTGCCGGTCGCCGCCTGGATGACGTTCGTCGAACGGCAGGCGCGAGGGGGCGCCGACATCGTCGACCCCCTCGCCGCGACGCTGGCGCGAATCGGCCGGAGCGGGGCGTCGGTCGAGGGGCTGCTCGCCCTTCGCCAGATCTTTCCGGAGCGGCTCGCCGGCGACCCCGCCTTCCGCGCCGCGCTCGCCCGCGCCGCCGTCCGCCTGCGCTCCGGCCCAGTAGGCGAGGCGTTGGGCGGTTGCCAATGACACCGGTTTCCTATAGCGACGGCGCAAACGAGAAGACGAGGGGCCCGAGGTGGATCTGCTGACCGACGACCCGGCGACGATCGCCGGCCGCTTCCTTTCGGCGCGCCGCGCCGCCGGCGGCCTCGACGCCTATCCGGGCGATTTCCCCGCGACGCTCGACGAAGCCTACGCCGTCCAGGACGCGGCGATCGCCGCCTGGGGCCGCGAGGTGGTCGGCTGGAAGGTCGGCCGCATCAACCCGCCGCTGTCGGAACGCTACGGCGCCGACCGGCTGGCCGGCCCGATCTTCGCCGCCGAGACCCTCTCGGCCGATGGCGAGGTCCCGGAGATGCCCGTCTTCGCCCAAGGCTTCGCCGCCGGCGAGGCCGAGTTCCTGCTTCACATCGGCCGCACCCCGCCGGCGGGCCAGGCCCGCTTCACGCTGGACGAGGCCGCCGGCCTGATCGACGCCGTCCATGTCGGCATCGAGATCGCCAGCTCGCCGCTCGGCGCGATCAACAAGCTCGGTCCGATCGCCGTGATCTCGGACTTCGGCAACAATAACGGCCTCGTCGTCGGCCCCGCGATCGCCGATTGGCGGTCGAGCGGCTTCGAGCAATGGCCGGTGACCGCCCGGCTCGACGGGGTCGCGGTCGGCACCGGCCGCGCCGCCGCCTTCCCGGACGGCGCGATCGGCGCCGCGCGCTTCCTGTTCGAGCTGATGGCGAGGCGCGGCATAAAGCTGCGCCCCGGCCAGTGGATCTCCTCGGGCGCGGTCAGCGGGGTGCACGAGGCGGCGGCCGGCCAGGTTGTCGAGGCGTGCTTCGGCGACCGCTTCGCGATAAGTTGCAGATTGAAGGCCGCACGCCCGGAATAAGCGCAACAGCGCAGCCGGACGCGGAAGGATGAGGATGGACGATGGCGACTGATTTTTCGGACAGCGGAGCCGCGCGCGCGCCTGGGCGGGTGGGCAATGTGCGCTGGGTGATCGTCGGCCTGCTGTTCCTCGCCACGGCGATCAACTATGTCGACCGCCAGACGATCGCGCTCCTCAAGCCGACCCTCCAGACGGAGTTCGGCTGGAAGGAGACGACCTATGCGGACATCGTCTTCTGGTTTCAGGTCGCCTACGCATTGGGCTACATGGTGTTCGGCAATTTCGTCGACCGGGTCGGCGCCCGAATCGGCTACGCCGCCGCCTTCACGCTGTGGACCGGCGCCCACATCCTCCATGCCGCGGCGCGTTCCGTGTTCGGTTTCGGGGCGGTCCGCTTCCTCCTCGGCATCGGCGAGAGCGGCAACTTCCCGGCCGGCCTCAAGGCGGTGACCGAGTGGTTCCCGAAGAAGGAGCGCGCGCTCGCCACCGGCATCTTCAACGCCGGATCGAACGTCGGCGCCATCCTCGCGCCGCTGATCGTGCCGGCGATCACCCTCGCTTATGGCTGGCGCGCCGCCTTCGTCATTACCGGCGTCGGCAGCCTCGTCTGGCTCGTCGCCTGGATCGGCCTCTACCGCCGCCCGCGCGAATCGAAGCGGCTCTCGCCCGAAGAGCTCGCCTATATAGAGAGCGATCCCGCCGATCCTTCGGCCAGGGTGCCGTGGGCGCGCCTGCTCGGCCGTCGCGAGACCTGGGCGTTCGCGGTCGGCAAGTTCCTGACCGATCCGGTGTGGTGGATGTTCCTGTTCTGGCTGCCCGACTTCCTGGTCAAGCGCCACGGCCTCGACCTCAAGACCTTCGGTCCGCCGCTCGTCGTCATCTACGTCGTCTCCGATCTGGGCTCGATCCTCGGCGGCTGGCTTTCCTCCCGCCTCATCCACCGCGGCTGGACCATCAACCGCGCCCGCAAGACGACGATGCTGATCGCCGCGATCGCGGTGACGCCGATCTTCTTCGCCCAATATGTCGACAGCCTGTGGGGGGCGGTCGCCATCATCAGCCTCGCCACCGCGGCGCACCAGGCCTGGTCGGCGAACCTCTACACCCTCCCCTCGGACATGTTCCCGAGGAAGGCGGTCGGCTCGGTGATCGGCATCGGCGGCACGGCCGGCGCGATCGGCGGCATGATCTTCTCGCTCTACATCGGCCAAGTGCTGGAGCGGCTGGGGACCTACAGCCTCATCTTCTACGTCGCCGGCTCGGTCTACCTGCTCGCGCTCCTCATCATCCACCTGCTGACCCCGCGGCTCGAGCTGGCGAAGGTGGCGTAAGAGGTGGCCTCATGCGGCCCCTGCCCGTCATTGCGAGCGAAGCGAAGCAATCCAGAACGGCCTGCGAGGCACGCTGGATTGCTTCGTCGCTTCGCTCCTCGCAATGACGAGCGCGGTGGCCCGGCCCCAGCATAAAGAGTGCCTACCGACCTCCGCTTCTACCTCTTTGCCATCCCGGCGGTGATCCTGATCGGGCTCGCGAAGGGGGGCTTTTCCGGCCTCGGCGCGCTCGGCACGCCGCTGATCGCGCTCGGCATCGACCCGATCCGCGGCGCGGCGATCCTGCTGCCGATCCTGATCGTCCAGGACGCGGTCAGCGTCGCCGCCTTCCGCAAGAGCTGGGACGGCCATGTGCTGGCGGTGATGCTGCCTGGGGCCGCCGTCGGAGTCCTGATCGGCTACGTCTTCGCCGCGTCGGTGCCGGAGACCGCCGTGATGGCGGCGCTCGGCGCGGTCTCGATCCTGTTCGGCGCCTATCGGCTGTGGGTGGAGCGCGGCCATGTCGTCGCCGCCTCGTCGCGCTCGCCAGCCTGGGTCGGCAGCCTGTTCGGGGTGGCGACCGGTCTCACCAGTCAGATCGCTCATGCCGGCGGTCCGCCGTTCCAGATGTGGGTGATGCCGCGCCGACTGCCGCGCGACGTGTTCGTCGGCACCACCGCCCTCTTCTTCGCGGTGCTGAACTGGATCAAGGTCCCCGCTTATGTCGCGCTCGGCCAGTTCAGCCGCGCCAACCTCCTCGCGGCGGCCGTCCTCCTCCCGCTGGCGATCGCCTCCAGCCTCGCCGGGGTGAAGCTGGTCAGAAAAGTGCCGGTCGAGAAATTCTACACCATCGTCTACGTGCTGATGATCCTCGCCGGCGGCAAGCTGCTCCTCGATGGGCTGGGAATCACCCGTTGATCGGCCGGCCCCATAGCGCCGAACCGGCTCGCTGGATCGTCATCCCATCTTCTTAAAACCTCCGTCGGAAAAGAAGAAGGTGGATGCCGGATCAAGCCCGGCATGACGAAGAGTGCGAAAGGAGGCTCGGCCGCATCCCTTGACGGGCTCGGCCCCTGCAGTGCACCGGGCCGGCTCCAGATGCGAGGTCGCCGATGCTCGAGATCGTCTCCGCCAAGGTGATCGTCACCTGCCCCGGCCGGAACTTCGTCACCCTCAGGATCGAGACGAAGGACGGCGTCTCCGGCCTCGGCGACGCCACTTTGAACGGGCGCGAGATGGCGGTGGCGAGCTACCTTGCGGACCATGTCGTCCCCTGCCTGATCGGCCGCGACGCGCACCGGATCGAGGATATCTGGCAGTATCTCTACAAGGGCGCCTATTGGCGGCGAGGCCCGGTGACGATGTCGGCGATCGCCGCCGTGGACATGGCGCTGTGGGACATCAAGGGGAAGGTCGCCGGCCTGCCGCTCTACCAGCTGCTCGGCGGGGCGGCGCGCGACGGGGTGACGGTCTACGGCCATGCCAACGGCACCACGATCGACGAGACGGTCGAGGCGGCGGTCCGCTATCGCGACCTCGGCTACCGGGCGATCCGGCTGCAGTCGGGCGTGCCCGGCCTCGCCTCCACCTACGGTGTTTCCAAGGACAAGCTGTTCTATGAGCCCGCCGACGCGGACCTGCCGACCGAGAATGTCTGGTCGACCCCCCAATATATGCGCGTGGTGCCGGAGCTGTTCGCGGCGGCGCGCGAGCGGCTGGGCGAGGACGTCCACCTCCTCCACGACGTCCACCACCGGCTGACTCCGATCGAGGCGGGGCGGCTCGGGAAAGACCTCGAACCTTACCGCCCGTTCTGGATGGAGGACCCGACCCCGGCCGAGAACCAGGATGCCTTCCGCCTCATCCGGCAGCATACGACCACGCCGCTCGCCGTCGGCGAGATCTTCAATTCCGTGTGGGACGCCAAGCAGCTCATCCAGGAGCAACTGATCGACTATATCCGCGCCACCGTGGTCCATGCCGGCGGCATCACCCACCTCCGCCGCATCGCCGGCTTCGCCGACCTTTACGGCGTGCGCACCGGCTGTCACGGCGCCACCGATTTGTCGCCGGTGACGATGGCGGCGGCGCTTCATTTCGACCTGTCGGTGCCCAATTTCGGAATCCAGGAATATATGCGCCACACCGAGGAGACCGACGCCGTCTTCCCCCACGCGTATAGGTTCGAGGCGGGGTCTCTCCACCCCGGCGAGACGCCCGGGCTTGGCGTCGAGATCGACGAGGCGCTGGCGGCGCGATATCCGTACCGGCGTGCCTATCTGCCGGTGAACCGGCTCGAAGACGGATCGATGCACGACTGGTGAGGCCCAGCCCCGCGGCCCCGGTCAGCGGACGGTGAACAGGCTCCGGTCCAGGATCTTGCCCTGCGTGTCGACCAGCGCGAGGCGGTGCGAGCCGGGGCCGGGCAGCACCAGCGGGCTGGCCTCGGCGGCGCCGACATCGCGGCCGTCGAGCCGCAGCCGCTCGCCCGAGGCGGCGCCCACGGCGGTCAGGCGGATGCGCTGGCTCTTCAGCGGGATGTCCGGATCGAGCGCGTAGATGGTGCCGGCGACCGGGCTGGCGATGCGCGGCCGCCGCGCCGCGGCCGTCGCCGCCGCGATCGTCGACTGGCCGGTGCCGCGCACGAAATATTCGAGGCGGGAAGGCTCGGTCCCGTCGGCGAAGGCGATGGCGCGCGGCTCGACCCCGGCCGGACGCGGCGGCGGCGCGCCGGGCACGGCGCGGTGAAGCGCCAGCATCACCTCGCGCCAGACCGGCGCGGCGCCGCTGGTGCCGGAGACCCGGGTCATGCTGTCGCCCTCGGCATTGCCGATCCACACCGCGACGGTGAAGCGGTCGGAGAAGCCGACGCACCAATTGTCGCGCATCCCCTTCGACGTGCCCGTCTTGGCCGCGGCCCAGAAGGGCAGGCGGAGCGCGGAATCGAGGCCGAAGGTGACGGCGCGGGCATCCGCATCCGCCATCATGTCGGCGACGATCCAGCTTGCGGCGGGATCGGCGACCGGCCGCGCCGCGCCGGGCGGATCGTCGCCCCGCAGCCGCAGCGGCCGGTAGCGCCCGCCCTCGGCGAGCGCGCGGTAGGCGGCGGCCTGCTCCATCAGGGTCACCTCGGCCGAGCCGAGCGCGAGGCTGTAGCCGTAATAATCGCCGTCCCGGGTGAGGCCGCGATAGCCCATGTCCCAGAGGCGGTCGCGAAAGTCCTCGACCCCGTCGACCAGCAGGGCGCGCACCGCGGGCACGTTCAACGATCCGGCGAGCGCGGTGCGGACGCTGACCGGGCCCTTGAACTCATGGTCGTAATCCTTGGGCACGTAGAGGCCGGAGGCGGTGTCGAGCTGGACCGGGCTGTCGTCGAGGATCGAGGCGGGGGTGAGGAAGCCCCGCTCGATCGCCTGGCCGTAGAGGAAGGGTTTCAGCGTCGAGCCCGCCTGGCGATAGGCGTCGGCGTTGTCGACCGAAGGCGCGCGCGACGCGCCGCCAACTCCGCCGACATAAGCGAGGACGTCGCCGCTGCGATTGTCGACCACCACCACCGCGCCGTCGCGGGCGCGCTCGCCGCCGAGGCCGAGCAACTGGCGGCGCAGCGCCCCGGCGGCGAGCCTCTGCACGCCGGCGTCCAGGGTGGAGGCGACCGTCTCACCCGGCTTGGCGAGCAGGCGGTAGGCGAGGTGCGGCGCCAGGCCGGGATCGTCGGCGAGGCGGCGGCCGGGCCCGGTCATCGCCTCGGCCGCCGCGATCATCGCGTTGCAGTCGGCGATGCGACCGAGCCGGCAGGCGCGGCGCGCCACCGCCGTCGGCGGCGCCTGGGGCGCGGGCAGCAGGGCGGCGAGGAGCAGGGCGTCGTCGCGGCCCAGCGCCTCGGGCGCGCGGCCGAACAGGGCGCGGGCGGCGGCCCCGATCCCCTGCGTCTCGCCGCGGAAGGTGGCGAGGTTCAGATAGGCTTCGAGGATCTCGTCCTTGGTCCATCGCGCCTCGATCGCCCGGGCGGCGCGGAGCTGGCGCAGCTTGGCCCGCAAACTGCGCGCGCCCGGCCCGCCGAGCTCGGGCGCGAGGAAGCCGGCGAGCTGCATCGACAAGGTGCTCGCGCCGCGGACGTGGCGGCCGTGCAGCGCCGCCCAGGCCGATCCGGCGAGGCCCCGCCAGTCGACGCCGCCATGGCTTCGGAAGCGCCTGTCCTCCGACGCGATCACGGCCTCCCGCACCGACAGCGCGACATGGTCGAGCGGCACCCATTCCAGGCGCCGAACCGCAAAATCGATCCGAACCGTCTGCAGCAGGCGGCCGTTGCGGTCCCTCAGCCAGGCCTCGCTCGCCCGCCAGCCCTGCCGAGTCTCGGCATAAGCGGGCAAAGCGGGCGGCGCGGTCCAGACGCTCAGCCCCGTCAGGAGGAGCAAGGGCGCGAGCAGGCATGCCATTGGCCGCCGCTTCAGCCAGCCGAAGGCGGAGCGGATCATGGCGCGACGTCGAGCGTCCGGTTGGGAAGCGCGGCGTGGATTTCCGGCGAATACATCGCCTCGACCCGGGTCGGCGGCAGCTGGAAGCGGCCGGCGCTGTTGATCCGCACCGCATATTCCACCGCGACCCGCCCCTTGGGCAGCCAGCCGAAATAGCCGCGCCAGGCGCCGTGGCCGCGCTCGATGTAGCTCGGCCAGCCATTGCCGCCGCTCGCCTCGCCCGCGAGCAGGGCCGACTGGCCGCCGCCGCTGACGATCGAGGCGCCGGCGGGGAGTGGGTCCTCGATCACCACCCAGGTCCGGTCGACCGGCGCGTCGACGATGATCCTGGCCTTGAGGACATCGCCGCGGCTCAGCCGGTCGGGCCGCTTGCGCTGGAGGAAGCTGACCTCGCGCGCGATGCGGTAGCCGGCGAAGACGGGCTGGGTCAGCGGCACCGCGGCGCGTACCTGGACCAGCGCCCAGCCCGCCGACGCCGGGTCGTGCCCGAAGACGAGGGAGGCCGGCGCGGCGGGCAGCGGGAAGTGGACCGGCTCGGGCTTCGGCCAGCTCCGGCTGACGGTCGCGCCGCCGAGCCGCACCGTCGTTACACCCACCGGTTTACCCGGGTAGATCGAGGCGAAGCGGCGGACGGCGAGGGTGCCCCAGGCGTTGGCGGGCGTGGTGTCCCAATGGCCGCGCTTCTGGCGAAGGGCGACGCCGATCATCATTTTCGGCGCATCCTGGTCCCAGCCGGGGCGTCCGGTCACCGCGATCAGCGCTTTCAGCGCCATTTCGTCGTCGCTGATCATCATCCACCAGGGCGAAAGGTCGCGGTCGACGAGGTCGAGCCGGGTGCCTTCGTAGACGATTCGGCCGCGCAGCGCCTGCTCGGCGGCGGCGCGAAGGCGAGGATTGACGCCGCGGATGCGGTCGATCGTCACCAGCCAGTCGGCGAGCGTCGCCGTCGGCATGTCGCGGAGCGGAATCGCGGTCCGGCCGAGCATCTGGGGCGTCGCGGCGCCGTTCCTGGCGAGCGCGGCAAGCGCGGCGAGCCTGAGCAGCCGAGCGTCGGCCGGGGCATCCCCCTCCTCCTTCAGGCGTCCATCCACGACCGACTGCATCGCCTCGAGCAGGCGCGCCTTGCGGTCCGCGGGCCACGGCAGGTCCGCTTCCGCGGTGATCGACAGCGCATAAGCGGTGAGCGCGATCGACCCGCTCATATTCTGCCCCGGCCAGTAACGCAGCAGGCCTTCCGGGGCCATGTAGGCGGGGAGGTCGGCCATCTGCTTCGTCCAGGCGGCGCGGTCGTCGAGCGCGATCGCCTTGGAAAGGCGCTGCTCGAAGCAGCCATAGGGGTAGGCCGCCATATAGTCGCGGACGCCCGCCAGCGACGGCGCCGGGGAGGCGGTGAGCGCCACCTCGATGCCGCCGCGCCCGGGCAGCGCCCCGTCGGGCATCGCGATGGGGACCTCGGCTCCGGTCGCGGCGCGAAGGAAGCTCGCCGCCCACACTTCCTCGGGCACGGCGGGGGCGACTTCCTCGTCGATCTGGACTCGGTCGGCGGCGCCACCGCCGGCGGCGCGCGCGGTGACCGTCCAGCGCAGCTGGGCTATGCCCTCCGGCACCGTCACCGGCCACACCACCGGCACGGCGCCGCCGGCGGGGACGGTCACGGTCACCGGATCGAGCTTCGCGATGGCGGGCTCGAGCTCGGCGCTCGCAATCACCTTCACCGGCCGCTCGGTGCTGTTGCGCAAGGTGAACACGCCGCCGAACGAATCGCCGGTGCGGACCAGCGGCGGCACCCCGGAATAGAGGCTGAGGTCCTGGACGGTGCGGATCGAGGCGCTGCCGGTGCCGAACAGATCGGCGCCCGCGGTCGCCACCGCGACCAGCTTGTAGGAGGAGAGGGATTCGGCCAGCGGCACGCTCAGCACCGCTTTGCCGTCGGCATCGAGCTTCACGCGCCCGCGCCAGAGCAGCAGCGGCCTGAAATCGGCCCGGGTCAGCGCGGACAGGTCGCCGCCCCCGCCGCCGCCCGTGGGCAGCGCCTTGCGCCCGTAATGGCGCTTGCCGACGACCTGCATCTGCGCCGTCGAGGTGAGGACGGAGAGCGGCCGCTCGCCCATCATCGCGCCGAGCAGGTCCCAGCTTTCGTTGGGGGAGAGGATGAGCAGGGCCTCGTCGACCGCGGCGAAGGCGATCTCCGCCTCGGCCGGCGGGCGGCCGTCGGGGCCGGTGACCTGCACCGACACCTGCGCCTGGTCGCGGACATGGTAGGCCGCATGGTCGGGGGTTACCTTGACCTTCAGCTCGTGCGCCTCCCAGCCGACCTTCACCTTGGTCATGCCGATCCGGTAGCTCGGCTTGGCGAGGTCGACGAGCGAACTGGGCTGGGTCGGATCGCCGAAGAAGGGCAGGTGCCATTTCTCGGCCAGCTCGGAGAGCCACAGCTTCCAGCCGGCGATTCGGCCACGGACCGCCATCACCGAGATGAACACGTCGGGCGAATAGGCGCCGTCCATCGGCACGTCGACGACCGGGTCGCGGCCCGAGAGCGTCGTCACGAACGAGCTGAGCACGCCCTCGCGCTCGACCGTCACCAGCGCGGTGGCGTTGCGGAATGGCATTCGCACCTGGACATGGGCGGTGTCGCCGACATGATATTCGCGGGCGTCGGGAATGACGTCCATGCGGTCGCCATTGTCGCCGCCGAACCACCATTCGTCGTCGCCGGCGAGGTAGACGGAGGAGACGGCGCGCGCTTCGTTGCCGTCGGCGTCGCGGGTCGTCGCGACCGCGATCACCTCGCCGGACACGTCCGGATCGAGGCTGCAGTCGGCGAGCCCGTGCGCGTCGGTCACCTCGGAGCAATGGGCGGAGAGGCGGGTGGTCCGGGCATTGTTGTCGAAGGCGTAGAAGCCGCCGATCAGGCGTCGCCGGGCAGACAATATCTCCCGCGTGTAGAGCGCGACCTCGACCCGCTGGCCCTTGATGACATTGCCGTCGAGGCCGAGCGCGGCGACCTTGAGGCGCATCTCGCCGGCGCGCTGCATCCAGCCGTCGGGCTTGATGCCGAGGCGGACGGCGGAGGCGTAGATCGGGATCGAGGTGGAGGCGGTCAGAGTCTCGCCGTTCGCGTCCTCGTAATCCATCTCCACCGTCATCCGCGCCGATTCGGTGAGCTCGGGCACGTCGAGCGCGGTGCGCAGCGCACCCTGGCCGTCGAGGACGAGGGGGATTGTCGCCGCGTCCGGCATCTCCGCCTGCTGCGAGTCCTCATTGTCGGAATCGAGCGGCACCGTGCCTTCGCGCACCGGGCTGCCGCCGAACGTCCAGCCCTCCCACCCGTCGGGATTGTCGGACAAAGTATTGTAGGCGGTGCGCAGCTTGACCGGCGCGCCGGCCGCGCCGCCGCCGGCGAGATAGCCGACATAGAGGTCGAGCGGCAGGTGCCTGGGCCGCGCCGCCGGCGCCTTGGGCCCGGTCACCGAGGCGCGCATGCTGGGCAGGCGGTATTCGTCGAGCCGGAAGGACTGGCCGGTATAGTTGGTCTCCTCGCCGACCTTGAACTTGATGTCGTAGTCGCCGCTCGGCGCGTCCTTGGGCGCCGTCCATTCGGTCTCGCCGATGCCGTCGCCGCCGAGCGTCAGCGGCAGCTCGTAGCTGGTGTCCGACCCGCTATGCTGGAGGACGAGGACCGCCGCGAGCGCGCCGCCCGAGCGGAAGCCGGCGGGCGTGGGCGCCCGGTAGACATGCTTCATGTGCACCGTCTCGCCGGCGCGCAGCAGCGTCCGGTCGAGGATTGTGTGGAAGATCGGCTCCGCCTCCTGCCAGCCATAGGGGAGGTCGAAATCGTAGGGGCGGATGCCCTCCCCCCAATTGGTCAGAACGAAGGAGAAGTCGCCGCCGAGCCGCGCCGACACCATGAGCGGCGGGGCCGAGTCGCCATTGTCCTCGCAGCCGTCGGCGGAGGACGGGGCGGGAAGGCCCTTCTCGACCGCCAGGCGGCCGAAGCGGTCGGTGGTGCCGGCGGCGAGCAGGGCGCCGCTGCAACTGTCGGTCACCCTCACCGCCGCGCCGGCCACCGGCGCGCCGCTGTCGAGCGAGGTCACCCAGGCGAGCGAGGCGCCGCGGCCCCATTTGAAGTGGACGGAGAGGTCGGTGACGAGCGCCGCCGCGTTGACGTAGCGGGTCGCCGGCCGGCCGAGCAGGGCGCGGCCGAGCACCGGGCTCGCCAGCTCGACGACGTAGAAGCCGGGCCTGGTCAGCGGCACGCCGACCACCTCGAATTGATGCCCCTTGCCGGGCAAGGCGAGCTGCATGTGCGACACCGCGCCGACCCGGCCGCCGAGCAGGGGCGTGTCGCCGGTATGGTTGACGCTGACCTTCGCGCGCCCGCGGCGCTCCTCGCGTATGTCGTTGCGCTGGGCCCTGGCGACTCGGCGCACCCAGTCGGCGACGAGGCGGTCGTCGCCGTCGATGCGCGCCGAGCTGCCGCCGATCGCCCGCACCGCCTGACCCAAAGCCGGCTCGACGCCGCGCACGGTGACCGGCAGGACCCCGCCCTGCTTCGCCTCGAGAATGCCGAAGGAGGCGGCGAACTTTACGAGCGGCGGCGCCTCCGAGATCGCGACGTCGAGCGGGAAGCGGCGGGCATTGGCGAGCGGCCGGCCCGTCTGGTCGCGCAAATCGGCCGGGAGGACGAGGCGCGCGGTGACGGCCGGCGGGAAAGCGGGCTTGAACTTGATCTCGGACAAGGCTTCGTCCTCGCCCTCGTCGATCGGCGCGACTTGGCCGCCGCCGGGCAGCTCGATCCGCGCCGCCAGCGCCTGGGCGCGCGGCACCGGCGCGGTGAACTGCACCTTGATCGCCTCGACCGGATCGCAGCCCGCCTGGGCGTTGACCCGCGAGCAGGTGAGGCGGGCGCTGAACTCCTTTCGGACGGTGAAGTCGAAGCGGTGGTCGGTGCCGGCGGTGCGGCCGGCCGGCGACCGGATCGAGGCGCCCCAGACGATCGCGACGTCGCGGCCCGGCGGCAGCGGGCGGCGGCATTTCAGCCCGACGATCGCGGCGAGCGCGGCGGCGCGCTCCGGCCCCGCCTCGGCAAGCTCCTCGTCATTCCCCACCGCGCTCAGCAGGGTGCGGCGCTCCCAGCGGCCCATTCCGGCCAGGACCCGCTCGACGACAGGCCCCGGAATCACGTCGACGGGGATACGCTCGCCGATGCCGTCCACCGCGCAATAGGCGCCCGCCGCCACCGAGGCGCGGTCGACCGGGCCGTTGGCGGCGACGAAGAAGGCCTGGTCCTCCTCGATCTCGTCATTGCCGTCGCTGGGCAGGATGGCGAGCGCAAAGGGGCCGCCCGAATCGATGGCGAAGCTGCGCGCGCCGGTCAGCAGCCGCCCCGCCAGCGTCTTGAGACCCGGCTTCAGCTCGGCGCGGCAGGTGGTGCTGCCCGGCAGCGGCTTGGCGAATTCCCAGACGAAGGTAGTGGGATCGACCCAGCGCCCCTCGCCGCCGACGACGCAGGCCATGGCGATGGGCGGCGCCGGTTTCTTGCCGAGCGGCACCATCGGCTCGGAGAAGCGAAGGGTGAAGCGGGCGATGGCCCTGCCGTCTATGCCGGGCGTGGCGTCGAGCACCGTGGGCGGCGCAACCGCCGAGACGCCGAGCGGCGCCACCAGAAGCAGAACAGTCGCGACTCGAGCAAGCCAGCCACGCATTTCAGGTCTCCCAAGACGCCCCATTCATGACGGAGCGAGAGGGGGCTGTCTAGCGGTGAAACGAGATATTTTTACGACGAGTTGAGTGGTGGAGCGGAGGAGCCGGTGATTGACATCGATGGTCAAGTGGCTTCGACGCGGAAAGCCTCCGCCGGCGACTGCTGGCGCCGGCGGAGATGCAAGGCGAGGCGTGAAGGATGGGGAGGCGTGACGTGCGAGGAATAGGACTGCTTCTTGTTGCCACAGTGGCCGGTCCCGCCCAATCGCAAGTCTCTGTCACTCCGCACTACAGCTACGTCAGCGCGAATGAACTAAGCCTCCGTTGCCAGAGTGAAGAAAATTTCGACCGAGCCATTTGCGCCGGTTACGTCGCCGGTGCCGTTGACATGTTGGAGCTAACACGCGGGACCGGCCCACGGGCGGTTTCGATCTGCCTGCCCCACAATCCCGCTGCCCAGCGAGGGCAGCTCATCGATGTGGTCAAGCGCTACCTGGCCGCCTACCCTGAGAACCGGCAGGGAGGAGCCGCGGCACTCGTCTTCACGGCGCTCAGCGAAGCATTCCCCTGCCGCTGAGGCTGGCCCGCAGGTCGGCCTGCGCTGGGCAAGGGCTACAAGAGGGCGGGCAATCCGCTTTTGGAGCGCGCTGAACGCGCAGCGCTCCAGGTCGCCGCAGGCGATGCGGATCAAAATGACGTGAGTGGCGGAGCGGGAGGGATTCGAACCCTCGATACGCTTTTGGCGTATACTCACTTTCCAGGCGAGCGCCTTCGACCACTCGGCCACCGCTCCGCATGCGCTGGAAGGCGGCTCCTCTAATGGGGCGCGCTCAGGAGGGCAAGGCGAGCCGGTCGATGGTCCGGGCGAGCGCCAGGTCGCGGCGGGTGAGGCCGCCCGTGTCGTGGGTGGTGAGCGCGATCTCGACCTTGTTCCAGCTGTTCGACCAGTCGGGATGATGATCGGCCTTCTCCGCCGCGAGCGCGACGCGGGTCATGAAGCCGAACGCCTCGGAGAAATCGGCGAAGCGGAAGCTGCGGCGGATCGCGTTCGCCGTCTCGTCATGGGACCAACCGGGCAGGCCCCGCAGCGCCTCCTCCCTCTCCACGTCGCTCAGCCGCATTGTTTCCTCCCTTGCTTCCCCTCTATGTCGCGCATTCTATGAGCGACGGTCAAACCTTTGCCCCCGACGCGGCGACGATAGAGCGGCTGGCCGAGACGGCGATCGCGCGCATGCCGGAGACCTTCCGCCGCCATCTCGAAG